>CAZLZE010000147.1:0-12104 GCA_964563935.1 uncultured Phycisphaerae bacterium
AATATTTGCGTATGCAGGACCTGCTCATTGGAAGGGGAGATCCCCAAATCCGTGCAGGAAATTGTCGAGAACTACAAGGCAATTCCTCAGACGCACTACATCAACCGGCGGTATCTGCCCAGCCGGGCCGAGGCCATCGAGATCATCAATTTGATGCTCCCAATCCTATTCCCCGGGTACTATGGCCGGCAGGATCTGACCTTCAACAACATCACATTCTATATTGGCGAACTGACCGTGGAACTGTCCAATAAACTTTGCCACCAGATATGGCTTGCCTGCAGCTATCAGCAGGCGGTTCAGAACCAGCCGATCAATGAGCAGGAGTGTCGTATGCAAGCTCAGCACAAGGCGCTGACGTTCATCCGGCGAATCCCCGCCCTGCGGGAGATGCTTGCGGGCGATATCCAGGCCGCTTATGACGGCGACCCGGCTGCGGTCAACACCGACGAAATCATCCTTGCCTACCCCGGCCTGCTGGCGATCATCATCTATCGCATGGCCCATGAGTTGTATGAACTGCAGACGCCGCTGATCCCCCGTATCATGACGGAGTATGCTCATTCGGTCACGGGCATCGATATTCACCCCGGAGCCAGGATCGGGCGGAACTTCTTCATCGACCACGGGACGGGTGTCGTGATCGGGGAAACAACGGACATCGGTGACCAAGTGAAGATCTACCAGGGCGTCACGCTGGGCGCCTTGAGCTTCCCCAAGGATGAACAAGGACGCCTTATCAGGGGTACCAAGCGTCATCCGACCATTGAGAACAATGTGACGATCTACGCCAACGCCACCATTCTGGGTGGAACCACCGTCATCGGAGAAGGCTCTATCATCGGCGGAAACGTGTTTGTCACCCACTCCGTTCCTTCCGGATGCACGGTCGGCATGAAGACCCCGGAGCTGAAGTTCAGAAACCATCGGACGGGCGAAACGGCGGAAAAGATCAAGGAATTGCAGAAGCAGGGAGACGGGCAATTATAAAGCGGTTCTACATTGAAACCCTCGGCTGTCAGATGAACAAGCTTGACAGCGAATTGGTGTCCGGGCTATTGAGCGGAGCGAATTACGAATCGACCCAAGATCCTGCCCTTGCCGATGTTGCCATCTTGAACACCTGTTCCGTCCGCGACCATGCCGAGAAGAAGGCTTTGAGCCGGCTGGGACACTTCGATCATCTTCGGCGGACTCGGGGCCGACCTCATGTGATCGTGATCATGGGATGCTTCGCCCAGCGGGCCCCGGACCAGATCGCAAGGAAGACCCCGTTTGTCGACATCATTTGCGGTCCGAGCCAGATCCACGAATTAGCCAGGCTCGTCGAGTCGGCGAAGACCAGCCAGGAGGCGCGAAAACGCCAGGTCCAGGTCGCCGTCAATGATTTCCGGAAGATCCGCGCGGGAAAGGAAACGCCGGCGGAGGATTTGGAGAATCTGGACATCTACCGGCCACTTGAACAAGGCCAGTTCCAGCGATTCGTTCGAGCCCAGCGAGGCTGCGATAAATTCTGCTCCTACTGCATCGTGCCGTTCGTACGCGGTCCGGAACAGTCCCGACCCGTCGATCATATTCTTGAAGAGGTTCGGCGAATCGACCAAACGAATTGCCGCGAAGTCACCCTTATCGGGCAGACCATCAGTTCCTACCGCTACGTGTCCAACGGAACGACCATCGACCTGCCGGAACTGCTCCGTCGGGTCCATGACGCCTGCTCGATCCCCCGCATCCGGTTCATTACTTCGTACCCAGCCGATTTTTCGCTCGATATTTTCCGGGCGATGGCGGAATTACCCAGGATCTGTCCTTATCTTCACGTGCCCGCGCAGCACGGATCCAACCGGGTCCTGCAGCGTATGAATCGCAAATACACCGTTGAGGAATATCTCGAACTCCTGGAGCACGGTCGACAGATCGTCCCGAATTTAAGCATCGCGGGAGATTTCATCGTCGGTTTTCCCGGAGAGACGGAGGAAGACCATCTGGGGTCGGTGGCCCTGTTGGAGAAAGTCCGATACAAGAATTGTTTTGTCTTCAAGTACTCTCCGCGACCGGGGACTCTCTCGGAACGGCGGATCCCGGACGATATTCCCGGCGAGGTCAAATCCCGCCGTCATACGCAGATGCTCCAGACGCAGGAGCGTATCTCCGACGAGGACAATCGGAAGATGGTGGGAACCGTGGTTCGGGTGCTGGTGGAAGGCACGTCAAAGAAAAATCGATCCCAAGCCAGAACCACCCCGCAACTGGTCGCGCGAACGGTGGAAGACAAGATTGTCATTTTCGACGGTCCGGAAACGTGCATCGGTACCATCGCCGATGTCAAAATTACCTCCGCGTCCGCTCTCACGCTCTTTGGTGAACTGCAAACCGCTCGGGAATAGATTGCCTCCGTTCGAGGGCATGGGTAGAATAATCGCATGAATTTGATTGGGAAGGTCTATGTGTCCTGAAGAAACGTTCGGTCGGCGAAATTCGATTCCTGCCGGAGCGTCGCGCATCGTCTACCGGCGACGGATCAGTCTCGTCCGGACCATTCTCGTGGGATTGATCATCTCCGTGGCGCTTGTCTTTTTTGTTATCTGGTATCGAACGGTACCCCATCGGCTGGACTGTACCAAGGAGGCCCATCGAATCGCCGTCGCGCTGGACGCACATGTGCTCAAGAATCAGAGTTTCCCCACGATTCTCGACTCATTGCCCATCAAGCCCGGCCGTTTCGGAACCGAGCATTTCGAATACTGTTTCATCGGGCTTGGAGGACCGGGCAATATCCCCGACGGTACTTTTGTCGCTTACTGTCTTCAGCCGCATCGTCCGATGTTCGGGGAGCCCTGGCGGAACGTCCTGATTCGAAAAAACGATCACCTGGTCGTTCAATATATGACTGAAGAGCAGTTCCAGAAGCTCCTGGCCCGACAACAGCCGCTGGAGCATCTCTACCGTCAACCCGAGACCAATTTCCCGCAACCCTGAATCTGGAGACAACGCCATGATTATCGATTCGTTGAAGAACGCTTCGCTGTATTACGGCCTGGGCAGTCGAGTGACCGCCGGGCTCAAATTTCTCGAAAAAAGCAATATCGCCGCTCTCGCGACGGGAAAACATGAAATTGACGGATCCAACGTCTTTGCCATCGTACAGCGGGGCGAGACCAAACCGCAGGAAAGCGGCAAGTGGGAGGCCCATCGCCGTTATATCGATATCCAATACGTCGCCGAAGGCGTCGAAAAAATGGGATATGCCAATCTGGATGCCATGACCGTCGAGCAGCCCTATAACGATCAGGACGATTACCTGCTCTGCAAGGGCGAAGGTGATTTCTTCGCTGTCCGAGCGGGAACATTTGTCGTCTTTGCCCCGCAGGATGTCCACATGCCCAGCCTGGCTCTGACCAAACCTCAGCCGGTCGTGAAAGTGGTCGTTAAGGTCCTGGTCTAAGCTCGACTCTTGCCATTTTGAGACGGCCAAAAAGCCCGGTAGGCTGGGTTTCTGAATCCAGTATCTTTCTTTTTGTCATCATCCGGCCAAACCGGATGATCGAGGAATGAGGGTGTCGGAAAGTTTTGGCACATCCCGCCGGCCAATTCCGTCATATTTGTCGTGAAATTGCATACCAGGGGTTTTATAATAATACACTTTGTACACGGGGCAAGTGTTTTAGAAGGAGACTCAAAATGACATCGACAAGAATTCGTTTCATAGCAGGCATTTTTGTTTCACTATCGCCTCTGATGGCCATCGCGCAGAACGCGCCTGCCGCCAAGGACGCGGCGCCGGTGACAAAGGCCACGACCACGGCCCCTTCGACCGTCATCGCCACCGTCGGAGACGCGAAACTCACGTATGGGGAGTTGCAGGCCTTCAAGAAATTCTTCGCCCCCAGGGGCACCGAGGATGAACGCCTTATCACCTTCTGGAAGTTCAATGCCGCCCTGGCCCGGATGGCCCAACAGGACAACATGCAGAAGGACCCGGATGCCGAGGCTGTAATCAAGATTGCTTCCGACCAGGTTCTCGGCTCCGTCTATATTCGCTACAAGCAACTTGAAGCCGCTGTGACGGATCAGGAAGTGCAGGAGTACTACAAACAGAACGACCGCGAGTTCCGCGAAAACGCCTTTGTCACCGCGAAGATGATCGCGGCGGAGAAACGGGAACAGGCGGACCAGATCAAGAAGCAGCTTGTGGAAGGGGCCAACTTCGACAAGCTCGTGGCGGACAACCGCGCCCAGACATTGAAGACTACTGGCCTGTCCGACGTCGAGATCAAAGACGCCGCCACCGACCAGTTGATCAAGCCGTTGGGTCCCTCGGTTGCTTACTCCATGGGCCGGGTCACACTAAACGAAATCAACGGACCTCGCCAGATCCCCAATGGATGGATTATCTTCAAGGTAACTGATCGCAAACCGGGGAAACTCATTCCCCTGCAGAAAGTCGAAAAGGACATCCGCGAACAGCTGAACCGCCGCAAACAGATCCAGGTCCGCACCGACATTGTCGCGAAGGCGGAAAAGATGGCGGGTGTCAAATTGGAGTCGCAGGGCGGACCGGCCCGACCCGGTATGGTTCGACCCGGCACGGGGCGTCCGACGACCCGTCCGATGACACGACCGGCGAAGTAGATCAGCCATGACAGGAAGACTGATTATCATCAGCGGCCCGTCCGGGGTCGGCAAGAGCACCCTTATCCAGATGCTCGCCCAGCGGATCAATGCGAAGATCAGCATTTCCGCCACTACGCGCCCGCCCAGTCCTCAGGAACAGCACGGCGTTCACTACTACTTCCTGTCCCGTCCGGAATTTGAAACCATGATCCGGCAGGACAAGCTCCTGGAACACGCCGAATACCTCGGGAATTTCTACGGCACCCCCCGGGAACCGGTCGAGCAGGCCCTCCAGGCCGGGACTGACGTCATCCTGGGAATTGAGGTAAAGGGTGCAAAAGAGGTGGCAAAAAAATTTCCAGACGCTATAATTATCTGTTTGTGCCCGCCCAGTGACGAGGAGCTGGCACGCAGAATACGCAGCCGGGCCAGAGACGACGAGGCCGCCATTGCCCGGCGAATAGATAACGCCAAACGTGAGATCGCTCAGGCCAAGGAGGCGGGTATCTACAAGCATTGGGTCGTCAACGACCAGCTTGACAGGGCGGTTGATGAGATTGTAAGTATCTGCAAACAGGAGAATTATAGAAAATGATCGAAGCTCTGAAAGACGACACGATTATTAACAAGGTCGGCGGACGGTTCAAACTCACCGCCCTCATTCAGAAGCGATGGATCGAACTCATCCAGGGCTCCAGACTCTTGATCAAACGGAACGACGGGATGACCGATCTGGAGGCCATCGTCCAGGAAATCATGGACGGCAAGATTAATATCGACTACGAAAACAGCGATGTTCCCACCCCGGATAAACTCGTATAATTTGCAGAAGAACAATCGAATGAACGTGGAGACGCAGACAATGCGTCTCTCTTTATTACGGGATAGCGAGTTTCTGGGTAGATAGCAGCTATGGCTCCGATGCCCCCAGCCAATCTGAAGCACCGTCGGATACGGCTCGGCGTGAGCGGCGGGATTGCCGCGTATAAGGCTATCGCCCTGACGTCCATGCTGGTCAAATCCAAGGCCGAGGTGGAAGTCATCCTGACCAAGGCCGCCCTTAATCTCGTTACCCCCGCCAGTTTCCAGGCGTTTACCGGCCGGCAGGTCAGAACCCGAATGTTCGTTGCCCAGGAAGACGTTAAGTCCAATCACATTCAACTGGCGCAGTGGGCGGAGCTATACGTCATTGCCCCGGCGACGGCCAACACGCTGGCCGCTCTGTCCTACGGTTTCGCCAACAACCTGCTCACGTGCACCGCCCTCGCCGTCGAGTGTCCTGTCCTGATCGCCCCGGCCATGAATTCTGCCATGTGGGCCAAACCCGTCGTCAAAGATAATGTGCGGCGGCTTACCGAATTCGGTATGAAATTCATCGGTCCCGATGAGGGCGTCCTCGCCTGCGGGACCACGGGCCCCGGCCGAATGGTCGAACCCGAAGAAATCTACCAGTGCATCGTCAATATGCTTCAGCGGTGACGAATCATGCGCATCCTCATCACAGCCGGTCCAACCCGTGAATACCTCGACACCGTTCGATTCATCAGCAACAGTTCCTCCGGCATTACGGGCTTCATGATCGCCCAGGCCGCTGCCGAACGCGGGCACAAGGTCGTTCTCATCACCGGCCCGACCGCCTGCGAACGGCCCAGGGGGGTAAAGATCGTCCCGGTCACGAGTGCACTGGATATGTATCGCGAAGTGATCAAGTTTTTCCCAAAAACCGACGCCGTTGTGATGACGGCTGCCGTCGGCGATTACCGTCCCGCGAAAATTTCCCGCTCCAAGATCAAGAAGACCGGCACTTCGCAAATTCTCGAACTGATCCCCAATCCGGACATCCTGGCCGAGCTCGGCCGGCGAAAAGGGCCCCGCCAGATCCTCATCGGCTTCGCCCTTGAAGACCGAGCCGCCCGCAAAAACGCGATCGCCAAGTTCACCAAGAAGAATCTCGACGCGATCATCCTCAATCCGCCCCGAGCCCTGGGCAGTGCCAGCAATCGCGTCCAGCTTTACACCGCCCGCAACGGCTGGCGACAGTGGCCCACTCTATCGAAAAAACGCCTCGGCGAAAAAATCGCCCGACTTGCGGAACAACTTTCCCCGCAAAGTTAATCCCTGTTCTCCTCGTTGTGGCGAGCTTTAGCGTGCGATCCTCTCGTATGTAGGGGCGCTGCTTGCCGCGCCCTCTTTGGATTCCTTCAGTCCGGGTGGCATGTCTACACGTCTTCGGGTAGACATGCCTTTCCCCGTCGCTCCGCCCAAATCCTCTCGCACCCAGGCCGACACATGGTATAATCCGCAAGAACGGTGCAATAACTGACGACGGCTTCTCGGCATCAAAAGTCGAAGACAGCGGGCGGAATATGACAGTCAACGTCGAGGTACTCCACAACTTGACGCGCACTTGCACTTGGGCCCCAGATCTAAGACCAAAGACAAAACGAGAGGCAATTAAGCATAGTATCCACGGAACTAAATTTGGCCTATGGGAGGTAGTGCGAGTATGAAGCGTCTGTTAATGTGTATCCGCCGTTATATCACCACAAGAACGTGCATCAATACCTTTGCTATCTTGCTCTTCATTCTCATGCTATATATTCGCCCTTGGAGCTTATATATATATCCGGCCAATCTGCGTCAGATTTACATCGAAAACGTACATAGGGATCAGCTATTCATCGAAAAGAGGGAGAACGGAGGATGGCTTGGAGATTTGGGTTATCGGCGTTCTACACCTTCTTGGGAGGAGATGAGGCCTCAACTCAATTGGCTTGAAGAGAATTGTGGACAAATGCCATACATTGTCTCCGTCGAGACAAACTGGCACCGTTTGATCCTTCAACTGGCTGGTCTGGCATTGGCCTATTTTGGGGTCATGCGGAGACTCAGGATATTTCCATTTGATTACCACGCATTACGATTTGATTCTATAGACGGAGCAGAACCTAAGAAACCTGAATCGCTGTACACCGCGTATGAAATGGACTTTTACAGAGACTCAAACCGACCCGATTCTTAAAGCTCTAGCCGGGGAGGGTATGTTTTCGTTTTTGAAAACACACCTTTCTTCTACGGACCGTCAGCCGGATGGGGTAGATGTTCTTACATCCACCATTTCTGTTTGGGTGGGACGAAGGCCATGCGGGGTGGATGTCGGAACATTCGTCCTGCGGATCAGCACGGAACGGAAAGTAAGAGGGCGGGTCTCAGACCCGCCCCTACAGTTATAGTCCAAGGGAAATGTGTTTACTCTCTGACCTCCAGCGGGGTTTTCGTCAGAGGAGTTACGAGTGCGCTGTTGGGAGAAGTTTCATCTGAACCCTTGCGGCTGTGGGCCGGGATCGGTTCGAACTTCAGTTGCTCAGCCAGGGCTTGTTTGGTGTTCATCTTAATCTGGTATTGCAGGTAGAAGCTCGACAGGCTGACGTAGAAGTAGCCGCAGGCGAAGAGCACGAGGAACGGGATCGATAGCGGGGCCGTGCCGAAGTGCAGGCACATGAGAATGCACCCGATCATGTACAGGCCGAAGCACAGCTCGATCCACGGGACGAAACTCCGCTTGATCTTGACCGTAGAGATCTTATTTTTCCAGCGGTGGTCGTGGGCTGTTTCCACACCGAATTTCGGCGTGCGGACGAACTCGCCGCATCGGCCAAAGAAGCCTTCCAGTGCGGCGATCGTGTTGGAGACGGAAATCCCAATCCCCAACGCCATCAGGAACGGCAGATATTTGATCTTATCCCGCCACTGGTTGAAGATTTCCTGCTGCGAGCACAGATAGAACGCGCTGGCGCTGCAGGTGGCCAGGAGGAACAGCGAAATATCAAAGAGGAACCGGCTGATCGTGCTGTTCGGAAAGACAGTAAGCCGCAGGTACAGGGCCGGGAAGAGCATCAAGCTCAGAGCCACGATATAGATGTAGCACGTGCAGCTTGTCAGATGGAAGAAGGCTTCGGACTTAATCCGCCAGCCGACATTACTGGTGAGGATCTTGGGCAGAAGCTTCTTGGCCGTCTGGGCTCCGCCCTTGGTCCATCGATGCTGCTGCTGCTTGAATGCGTTGATCTCCGGCGGCAGTTCCGCGGGCGAGACTACCAGGGGCAGGAAGATGAACTTCCAACCCAGAAGCTGAGCCCGGTAGGAAAGATCGAGGTCTTCCGTGAGGGTATCGTGCTGCCATCCGCCCGCCTGCTCGATACAGGATTTTCGCCACATGCCAGCCGTCCCGTTGAAGCTCATGAACCGGCCCGAGCGGTTCCGGGCGGTGTGTTCGATCATGAAATGCCCGTCGAGCAGAATGGCCTGGGACTTGGTCAGCAGGGAGTGGTCGCGGTTGAGGTGGTCCCATCGCGACTGGATCATGCCCACCTTCGGATCGGTAAAAAACTGGACGGTATTTTTCAGAATATCGACGGGCGGAATGAAGTCGGCGTCGAAGATGGCGACGTATTCGGCGTCCACGGTCTTAAGACCCTCAGCCAGCGCCCCAGCCTTAAATCCCGTGCGGTCGGTACGATGCAGATACTCGATATTGAAGCCCTGTTTGCGATACTCTTCGACCGTTTCCCGGGCGATCTCGACCGTCGAATCGGTACTGTCGTCGAGCACCTGGATATGAAGCTTATCCTTGGGATAATCGATCTTGCAGGTGTATTCGATGATTCGCCGGGCAACGAATTGCTCGTTGAACATCGGCAACTGGACGCAAACCTTGGGCAGTTCCTCGAAATGGCCGGCCGGTTTGGGGACGTAATTCCGATACTTGTAGTAGAGATAAACCAGGATGTACCGGTGCAGACCGTAAATGGACAGAACAAGCAGCGTCGCCACGTAGACGACAAGGAAGATTTGATACACGATTTGCAGCCAGCCTTGAAATTGGGCCGGGTCCGGTGTCTTATTCAGAAGTTCAACTGACATCTGGGCCAACATCTTTCGCCTGTCCTTTCCTTCGTCAGGAACAAAGCAAGCCGTGCGACGGCTCATCTATGTATTCAAAAACCAGAAAAAACAACTCCCCGCTTTTGGCCCGAATTATGCCCGGGCGCATTTTCGCAGGTGTCGTATCATTGTATAAATAAAAATAATCACGTGCTAATGAATTTTTGACCATTATAGCTCCAACGGGATCAGTGGACAAGGGGAAATGGAGTCTGCAAGAGCGTCGGGCGTTTCGGGGCGAGCGCTCCAAGTCGCATTCATTTGGGATAAACAAGTGATTTGTAAGCGGGTAGGGGATATGATATTAGGATAATCGCTATTGAGGATAAAAGAATACGCATGATCGCGACAAATGAGAATCGTGAGACAGTCGTTAAGGTCCAGGACCTGCGGAAGTTTTTTCCGCTGCACCGCGGTTTCTTCGGTCGGGGAGCGGCGAAGGTGGTGCGGGCGGTGGACGGTGTAAGCTTTGAAGTCGCTGCCCACGAGAGCCTGGGATTGGTTGGCGAGAGTGGAAGCGGCAAGACGACTGTCGGCCGGTCCATTTTGCGGCTGATCGAACCGGACGCGGGCGAGGTGAACTTTGGTGGCGAAAATATTCTTGGGGCCAATCGCGGTCGAATGCGCGAACTTCGCAAACACATGCAGATCATCTTTCAGGACCCCGTCAGTTCGCTGAATCCGCGAATGACCGTCGAGCAGATCATCGGCGAGGGACTGGTACTGCACCGCATGGTGAATAATCGGCGGGATCTGCGCGATCGGGTGGCATTTTTGCTTGAGCAGGTGGGTTTGTCAGCCGACTACGGGCGTCGCTATCCGCACGAATTTTCCGGCGGGCAGCGCCAGCGGATCGGGATCGCCCGGGCCCTGGCGGTCGAGCCGAAGTTTGTCGTGGCCGACGAACCGGTGAGCGCCCTGGACGTATCCATCCAATCGCAAATTCTCAACCTCCTGCTGGACCTGCAGGAGAAATACAATCTGAGTTTCCTCTTCATCGCCCACAATCTGGCGGTGGTGGAGTATTTCTGCGATCGCGTGGCCGTCATGTACCTGGGCAAGATCGTGGAAATGGCCGACTCGGAAGAGCTCTACAAGAATCCTGTCCATCCTTATACGAAAGAACTGCTGGCGGCTATTCCGGAACCCGACCCGGCCAAGGCCATGGCGACCAAGGCGATTCGCGGCGAGACGCCAAGCCCCGTCGCCCCGCCCAGCGGATGCGCTTTCCATCCCCGCTGTGAATTCGCCACGGAATCGTGCAGCCGGGAGACGCCCGAACTCCTGCCCGTCGATGGCAACCCCCGCCACCTGGCGGCATGTTCGTGCCAGTATAGAAGAGCGGGAGAGTGATCTGGTCTATTCCGTCGGACAGAGGTTGGGGATCTGCCTCAGCCACTCGGCGACGTCTTTGGCGAAATAGGTGATGATGATATCCGCGCCCGCCCGCTTCATTCCCACCAGGGCCTCCAGGACGGTGGATCGTTCGTCGAGCCATCCCTTCTGGGCGGCGGCTTTGAGCATGGCGTATTCGCCGGAGACGTTGTAACAGACGATGGGCACGTTGAACCGCTGTTTGGCCCGATAGACAATGTCCAAATATGCCAGGCCGGGCTTGATCATGATCATGTCCGCGCCTTCTTCGATATCGAGTTCGATTTCGCGCATGGCCTCATCGCCGTTGTGGTGATCCATCTGGTAGGCCTTGCGGTCACCGAAGGCCGGGGGCGATTCCGCCGCCTCGCGGAACGGGCTGTAGAAGGCGGAGGCGAACTTGGCGGCATAGCTCAGGATGGGAATATGTTGAAAACCATTTTCGTCCAGCGTTTTTCGGATGACTCCGATGCGTCCGTCCATCATGTCCGACGGGGCGACGATGTCGGCGCCGGCCCGGGCATGGGCCAATGCCATTTTGGCCAATCGCTCCAGGGTGGCGTCGTTGTCGACCTGTGTTTCGTTTCCGACCTGCTTGAGCACGCCGCAATGACCGTGGGATGCGTATTCGCACAGGCACACGTCGGTGATGACGATCAACTTCGGGCATTTTTCCTTGATCGCGCGGACAGCCCGCGGAATCACGCCGTTGTCGTCCCAGGCACCGGAGCCCTGCTCGTCCTTGTGATCCGGAATTCCGAACAAGAGGACGGCCGGAATACCAAGCGATTCAAGCTCCATGGCTTCTGTGACCAGAAAATCCACGGAGTGCTGGTGTTGGCCAGGCATGGAAGGAATGGGTCGCGATGTACGCTGCCCCGGACGTACGAACAGAGGCATGACCAGATCGTTGAGTTCCAGATGCGTCTGCCGGACCAAGGCCCGCAATTGCTCGTTCCGGCGTAATCTTCTCATGCGATGTATCGGAAACGGCATTACTCTAACCTCCGTGTGTGTATGTCGTTCAATCCATATATCATAAGAGGAACAGGCTGGAATGTCTAATCCAATTCCCTCGGGGTCAGCCTTCGGTGTCTGCCCACATTTTCTGGCCTCAGGCGGCGGTCCTTTGGAGGTTCCAGTACGATTGCCATAAATGGCTTTGGCGGACG
>CAZLZE010000148.1:0-11781 GCA_964563935.1 uncultured Phycisphaerae bacterium
CCCCGACCCAGGCGGCGTTTGCTTGTCCCCAGCGACGCCGCCTTATTTTTCGTTGTGCAATCATGAACAGGTGATCCGCGACGCATTCACACCGTTGTGCGTTTTCTACTCAAGCCGTGTGGAGTCAGGCAACATCCGCAATTCATTGCACCTCTTGTTGACGTCAACGTTGCGTATTGCGGATTCGCGCATTAATGCGTGAGATCTTCCGAGAATACTCTGGCATCGAATGAGACTTTTTCATAAGCTGATGATCCTATGCAAACCGAGAATGACACAGACAAGTTGGCTGGCGCAGGCAAGTACTTTATTGTGATTATGGCAGTGGCGATGCAGTTGTGCCTTGGCGCGACGTACTCGTGGTCGGTTTATGTTGCTTCCATTCGAGAGATCACCGGCTTGGGTCAGGGTTCGACCCACTGGCCGTTTACTGTATTCTATTGGATATTCCCTGGCACGTTGTTGATCGCAGGTGTATTGCTATCGCGGTTGGGGCCGCGACAGTGCGCGATGTTGGGAGGCATTCTCTTCGGTGGCGGATGGATGCTCGCAAGCTTGGGGGCGAAACATTATGCGTTCACTATCGCGGGGATCGGGTTACTGGGTGGAATCGGGGTGGGCTTCGCTTACCTGGTCCCCATTTCGGTCTGCGTGCAGTGGTTTCCCCGCAACAAGGGTCTTGTGGCGGGGATTGCCCTGGCGGGTTTCGGAGGCAGCGCAGCCATTGTCGGCAAGGTCGCCGGGTATCTGATGTTGACGTATCCCATAACGGCATTTGACATGTTTCGAATCCTGGGGATGGTTTTCCTGGTCATTGTGACGCTTACGGGAATAACGATGCGTTATCCGAAGCGTCATCCCACGGAGCGGGTTGAGCCCCTGGCGGCATCGGCGGTGTTGAGCGAGAAGTATTTCTGGCTGTTGAACATGACGATGTTCACCGGTTTGGTGGCCGGTTTCACCGTGAACGCGAATATGACGAAACTTTACTCCGGACCGGACGCGCAGGCGGGCGTTACGGCGGTGATTTTGTTCGCCATCGCCAGCGCCACGGGACGAGTCCTGTGGGGGTCGGTCTGCGATCGGATCAGACCAACGACCGCGGTGAAGCTCAATCTTCTTGCCCAGGCGACTCTTCTTTTTGTTTCGATGTGGCTATTGCAGACGACGGGTGGATACAAGCTCTTCGCCTTCGCGGCGGGTTTCAACTACGGAGGGTTGCTGGTCATCCACGCGTCTTCGTCGGCAAGACACTGGGGCGGTCAGCATGTGGGCCAGGTCTATGGTTGGCTTTCCGGGTCGAATATACCGGCAGCGATAGCGCCGGTCCTGGCGGGCATGGCGTACGGTCGGTGGGGAAGCTTTAGCCGTCCGCTTTTCGCCATCGCCGCGATGCTCGTCATCATTGCCGGGATATTCCACCTCCAGACACGCCGTATCACCGATCGCTGACAGCAAGAAGCGAAGACAGATCCTCGTATTCCGACCGGCAGGGGTTGCCTTCGGCATAGAGATACAGGTAGCGCGTGGGATCTGCATCATGGATGGCCAGGATGGTCGAAGATCGAGTGGCATGCCTGGATCCGTGGACGCAGATTGCGTCAGCACCGTCCGGGCGCTGTCCATGGTCGCGACAGAGCGAGAGGAGACTCGGTAACAAGGTATCCAAGCTTGCTGTCGCGGTAATCAGAGACTTCCCCCTGACCACTTTGGGATCATCCATGCTGTCCGGGCGGGAATTGCCGATGACGTGGACACCGGGCTCCAGATCGGCCCAAATCAGTTCACCGTCAACGCAGGTGGCCACGGCAGACTGTCGAGTATGGGCGACAAGGAGGTTGAACCCGTTGTATGGATGTCGTCGAAGCTCATCCTCGAGAACCTTCCGGGTCAGTTCAACATTTGGCTGGGCCAGCAGATCCAGACAGAGCACCCCCCTGGACCTGGCCTTCGGATTGGCTGGTGTCTGCGATCTGAGATTGGCGATGCCGACCACCATGCCGTGAGCGTTCACTCCCAACCACGTGCCCCCTGCTATCTGATCAACTCCGGCCCACACACCCGGGCGCACTTGGCAAGGAGGGAGAGCCGGCCGATCGACCATCTCATCCCGATTTGCCGCAATGACGACGGAAAAGTCCGGTACTTGTTTGTACACCAATTCAAGAAAGCACATGCCAGCCAATTATATCGTTGACTTGCCGCGCAGCGTAACGTTATTCACCTTGTCCCAGTCGGAGTGTGCAGGCAGGGTGAAGAAGAAGCTTGCGCCTTTGTGCACCTCGCCTTCGGCCCAGATTCTTCCACCGTGACGGTGGATGATCCGCTGGACCGTGGCCAGGCCTATGCCCATTCCTTCGAACTCCTCCTGCGAATGTGATCGTTGAAAAGCGGCGAATATCTTGTCGGCAGACTCGGCCGCGAAGCCCGCCCCGTTGTCGCGGAGGTAAAATACCCACTGGCGGTCCATCTCTCTGACACCCAATTGAATTTCGGCCCGTTCACGCCGTCTCGTAAACTTCCAGGCATTGCCCAGCAGATTTTCAAGAACGACCCTGAGCAGGGCGGGATCGGCATGAACTGAAAGTCCTGGCTGAATTGCGATGTTGACGTTCCGCTGCGGGTCGCGTTCGCGCAGTTCCGCAACCACTTCGGTCGCCAAGCCAGTCAGATCAACATCCCGCGCCCGGATTTCCGCCCGTGACATTCGGGAGAGCTGAAGGATGGCCTCGATCATCTCGGCCATGCGCTGGGACGCTTTGACAATCCGGTTAAGATAATCGCGAGACTTGTCGCTCAGCGTCTCGGCCTCCTGCAGCAGAATGCTGCTGAACCCATTGATCGCTCGAAGCGGCGCGCGGAGGTCGTGGGACACGGAGTAGGAGAAGGCTTCGAGTTCCTTGTTCGCGACCTCAAGCTGAGCCGTCCGCTGCCGGACACGATCTTCCAGCGTCCGATTGAGTTCGCGAATCTCCGCCTCCGCCGCTATACGACTGGTCACATCCGTGAACATCACGGCCATTCGTCCCGGCGAGGTCTGAAACGCATGGACATCGAAGGCACCGTGGATATTCTTGTCCTGATACTTGAATTCGGTGATCTGCCAGGGCGTTCCCTCACGCGCGACGACGCGATAACGCCCGGGTACTTCCGTTCCGGCAAGGCCCGGGAATGCCTCCTCGATGGTCCTGCCATGCAGGACGCGGGTATCGATATTGGTGAGGCGATCGGCGGCAGGATTGGAGTCGATCAAGACCAACCGGTCATCGGGTTCAAGCTGGTACAGATAGATACCCATCGGCGACGCCTGGACGATATTGCGGAATCGCCGTTCACTCTCATGCAGGGCGTCCTCCGCCCGTTTACGATCGGTGATATCGTCGAACACGCCCACAAGCTTGTCATGGATGACCGACGCATGAATTCTCACGATCCGCAGCGAGCCATCCTTGCACGTCATGCGAACTTCCATGGGCGTGATCTCGCCGTTGCGGCGAATGGCTGCATCGACCGCGCGATTCCACGCCGTCATGGTCTCATTGCGATAGTCTTCATCGGTGTAGACCAGTCTTGCCCAGGCCTCGACCCTCGGAACGTCTTGCCGGGTATATCCAAAGGTATTGATGAACTTGCGATTCACAAACTCAATGGTTCCGTCGAGATGCCCGATGATCATTGCGATCGGGGCGAAATCAAGCACGTTCCTCAAGTACTCATCATTCTCCTCCAACTGCCGCTGCGTTTGCCGAATCCGCACAAAAATGCGGCGTAAGACGAGAAACAGCAAAATGGCCGTGGTAATGACGTAGAACCAGCCCTTGTAGATGGACCATCTGGTAATCTCGGGCGGTCCGGGTACCACCAAGGCCAGGATTCGATCGGAGAAGTAAATCCACAGGGCCCCAGCCACAAAGTAGGCGACCGGTACCCAGATTTCAAACGGTACACCCCACCTGCAGGAGTTATCACGAGCTTTCCCTTTTTCTTCCGACGCACCCATCAATGGACTCCTCCATGAACGCTCATCACACGCTCCCTTGTTGTTCATCACCCCTACCAAGTCCCTGATGCCCACACGTCCGTCATTATAGAGCTTGATCCAACGGAGGGAAATCATTATTTTGTATCGCTTATATTGTGATGGGTCTTTTCAGGAGCAACGCATGAGGATCGAAAACGAGATTATCCTTCACGGACGACGAAACAATCAGGCGTGGTTCGCCCCATCCCTGGCAGTGATTCCCAGCCAGGGCAAAAACGGCGGGGCAAGAGTATTTGTGCGGGTCCTGCAATTGACGGGAAACGATATCGGTCCGGAACACTTTCTCTGGACCGACGATCTGGGTAAGACGTGGACCCCGCCGTGGGAGAGCATGAACATCTCCAAGATACCGCTCGACAATGACGTGTTTGAATGGCCCGCCTTCGGACTCTACTATCACCGCAAGACGCAAACGACGCTTGGTCTCGGCTCGACCCTGTTCTCCCGTGATCGCGGCGACGAGATCGTCCTGAAATCCGAGGTGTTGGTGTTTGATCGCCCCAGCAGCATGGCCTGCACGGTCTGGAATCCGTCCCGGGGCGATTTTGACGGCTGGGAGAAGTTGGCTCTGCCGCAAGATATGGTGGGACTGGGGAATGTTATCACGCCCGGATGCGGGCAGTGGCATGAGACCGACGACGGAACGATTCTGATGCCCTTCATCCACTCCCAAGACAACGGTCCGCGGCGAGTCGGCACGCTCAGAATGAGCTTCGATGGAAGAACCCTCCGAATCCTGGAGGCAGGGAAGACCGTGGGCGTCGAGAAGATGTGGGGCGCGGATGAGCCGTCAATCGTCCGCTTCGGCGACCAGTTCTACATGACGATTCGAAGCGAGTATCAGGATGGACGAATGTATCAGGCCCGGAGCGACGACGGTCTGAACTGGGACGGTTTTGAACCCTGGCGATGGGATGATGGATCGATCGTGGACACCGCCAACACGCAGCAGCACTGGCTTACTCGCGGCGATGAGCTTTTCCTGGTATACACGCGAAAGAGCGAACTGAACAACGGCGTCTTCCGATGCCGAGCCCCCCTCTTCATCGCTCAGGTCGACCCGGACACGCTTCGTCTGGTCCGGGCATCCGAGAAGATCGTCTTTCCGGAGAACGGCGCCAGGATGGGAAACTTCTCGGTGGCCAATGTGTCCGACACCGAAGCGTGGATCATGACGGGCGAATGGCTGGAGCAATACGTACCGGGCCATCAGAAAGGCATGCGATTCTGGATCGACCTCGTGGACGGCGGCAAGCCCGTCAATCGGATGCAGTATATCGGCAATCTGCTTTTGGCTCGTATCCGATTTGACTAGGCGATATCAACGAACTAGCACCCTCAGCCGGACATGCACCGTCACACAGCCGATCTCGACTTGACCTTTTGCACCTTCAACGATTTACCGTAATGGCCGACACAGTATTTGAAATGGCGATCTGTCATCGTTATAATTTGCTCTCGGTACTACAGCACTTGCCAACGTAGCTCAGCTGGCAGAGCAGCGGTTTTGTAAACCGCAGGTCGTGGGTCCGAATCCCACCGTTGGCTTTTTCAGGCTCTCCCAAGACAGTTGATGTACCGAAGTGTCAACAAATGTCCAACCTAGCCCGAAACCAGATGGTCATGGCAAGTTTACTTCCTCAACTCCCCTTCCAAACAAACCCGCTCCAGTGTCAGCCGATGACAGGTCAATGTCCTCAAGTGTGTCTTGGCTCGCAAATCAAGTGGAATCTTTTTGACGGTTCTGTTTTTGAGGCTCCAACACGCCAGATTGTTCCGATCGTCCATTTTCAAATTGGTTGGACTCTCCCCGCCCCTCGGGATCGAGGACCGCGTCAACGGGAGACCTCCGCTCCGGCGAACCTCCACATACATACCTCCATCGGTTTGAGCGTGATACGCGGTGCAAAGACACGGTCCGCGATCAGATCATTGCCCAGAACAGTGTAACCTGCTCGCGGCGAGATAAGGATATTTTCCGCCGTGTTCCCCAGGTTGAAGCAATAGAAGAGATATTGGTTCGCCTGCCCCTTCTCCCGAACTGTCTTGGCCTCGATACTCCAGTTGGGTGTATTGTTGGCCAGCGAGACACGGATAGGACGCCAGATGCCGGCCCGCTCGTATACCTTCCTCAGCAACAATCCGTATTCCCTCGAAGAAGCGGCATCAATCCCATAGACAAACCCCTTTCCGTATCGCTTGGCGTTTGTCTTCGCCTCCATGTAGTGTGAGATCGGAAATGACTCGCGAGGAATATCCATTTCACGGGGTCGGGCATAGGGATCAAACGCGAAGCTGCCGCCGTTGACCACCATGACGCCCCCTTGCCGTACGAAATCCCGAATCTTCTGGTACGTCGGTTCCTGAACATACGGGGCAACCGGAACGAGAAGCAATCGATAGCGGGCAAGCCGGCCTTCGGCGATCTGCTCGTCGCAGATGAAATCGAACGGGGCATCCATGAATGTCGCGGCGTTCCATATGGCCCGGGCTTGCTCATAGTAACTGTTCAGACCGGCGTCGGCAAACCAACGCGCCGGCGAGGGATATAGAATGGCCACCTGGGCTTGGGCCCGTCCGAATTGGACGATCTGCCCCGCGTGCCGCCGCAGTTCCAGCGCGGTTCGACCGAACGATTCCGCCCGATCGGGCCAGCGGGCAAAGGTGTTGGTCTGTGTCTCCTCCCGCTCCTCAGACACAGTCCAGATCCATGCCGAACACCCGCCCAGACCGTGCAGAAAACTGTACCACAAAGAGGCCCGGATATAATCGGGGTTCCAGACCGTCTTGGAATTGTAGGTTGAAGTGCCATATTCAAAATTGACCATGGGTCTTTGCGGAGCGATGGATCGTATCAGATCAATGTGCTGACCCATCTGGTCGTAAACCAACCGTCCCCAATACCACGTACAGGCATCGAACCCGCTGATTTCCGTGATATTCCGATAGAGGTCCACCTCGTCGATGGCCACCCGATGGAAATCATGCCCGGCGAACTTCTGAGGCTCGAAGAAGTTTCCCGCCGGCTGAACGGTCACCGGTCGTCCCGGGTCTCGCCGATTCAACTGGCCTCTCAACCAACGGTACCACTCGCCGGTAATCCCATGCTGGAACCGGACCCAGTCGTAGCGAAATCCCAGCGGCTCAATCTTGCGGAAGTTCTTGTCCGGCTGAATTTCAGAGAACGAAGAGAAATGACTCGACCATTTCGCGTTGACCGCGTCAACCGTTCCGTACTCCTTCTTCACCCACTCCTGGAACTCATGGATGACCGCCGGCGACCACGGGTTCAAGTAAGGTTGATTGCCCATCTCATAACCCATCGTCGCGGCGGATTTCGATGTCGCCTGGATCAGTTCGTCCAAATATCGCGACACAAACTCCCGAAATCGCTTCGAACATACCAGGTAAGGCGAGTAATGGTTCTTGTCCGCCCCCGGGTTTTCAGTATCTGGATATTTCTCGAACATCCACCCCGGCAGATAATGCAGGCCCAGGTCGAACACACACCCGATATTGCACTTCCGGGTCGGTTCCAGCGTGTCTCGTACTACGTAGGAGTCAATAAATGCCCGGCTGGTCTTGTCCTCCGCAAGAAGCGTCGTGAAAACATTCAGCCGTTCCGGCTGCGTGAAGCAGACGCCCATTTCCGCCAGGTTCTCGTAGTCTGGCCTCACATCGCGATTGGTATACAGCCCCGCCAAAAGAGCGGGCTGGTCACCGTCGTAAAAGTAACCGTCCTTCAGTTGCAGCTTTCCCATGTTGTATTCGGGATACTTCACATCGGCGACCGGGTCTTTGAGAATTGCCTCCGCCTCACGGATCGCCCGCCCAGCCGTCCACACCAGGTATGGGGCCAGAAGAATGCCCCGCTCTTTTCGCTCCGCAATAAACTCCGGCGGGTAGATGTCCTTGGGCGTCTTCTCTGCCATTTTCACCTTGGAAATCACATACCCATATGGCGGTCGGCCTTCATACCAGCCGGGAAAGTTCGGCCCACAATACCAGGCGATTCCCTCAAGATCCTCACGCAGCCGGGGAATGAAGATCTTCAGTACCGCCGCGGTCACTCGCGGCAGCCGCATCTGCAAGCCTCGGTTCCGTCCCTCACTGATGAGTGAATCAAGTTTCGAGCTCAACCGGTGGGCCTCCCGCAACTGCTCAAAGGCGTTTTCCACCTTAACTGCCTTTGTGTCTTCTTTTCCGATCCCCGAGGTCTTGTTCATCGAGGTGACCGATACGCCCAGCCCCACCGTGTACTCCGCCCAACTGGCGACGGCCTCTCCATCCCATGCCGGTTCGTGCAGAATTCCCCGCACCTTTCGCTTCCCACAATATTTCTCAGCATAGGGCAACGAACTCCACCCCACCGGGACCGCCGCCGGGGTGAACTGCGCCCCGGAGCGCATCGACGGACTCGTACCGACGCCCTGGACCGCTTTCTCACAAGAGTCCACCGCATCGAAAACAACAGCCAATTGCGGATCCTGAGTCAGGTTCTTCTCCCACCATTTCGCCGGGAGTCTCCCCTTGACGATCCGCGGTTCAATCCACACGCCCCAGTCGTATGCCGCATTGTTGGCCGAACCGGGATCCGCAATGAACCTCACGCTGATCTGTTTCCCCCGCCAGGACGTCAAGTCCATGCTGAAATACTCCGGTGTGTGGTTTTCCTTGGGTTTGTGGCGTTTGAAAACCTGCTTGACCTGGTCCCCCGACCGGACTTCGATGATGAATGTCACTCCATCCGACTGACCTACCGGGGTAAACGCCCCCTCGTCATGCAGGCCGATACCAAAGATGAGGTGGTACGGCTCGGAATCGGCCGCCGCCAAGGCAGACTGAACAATAGACAAAACGGTAACAAGCACTACATTCTGAATTAGTGTTCGCATCAACATGAATACCTTTGCGGATAAAACGGATGGTTTTACGGACGGTAGGCATATCCTAACCCGGAACCCCAGAAGCAGAACCCCGAATACGCGGTGCAATGGCGGGGGTCTCCGGAATCCACAGTGGTAACATGCCCGTCCACGATCAGGACATTCATTTTTCGCTGGTGCCAAGTGATATCCAAGGGCGCTTCACTCCACCAATACTCGGAAGCCCAATCCTGCATCAGAGGAAAACCGGTCGTGTCCGTACTTTCAACCCTCGTCTGATACAATCGGGAATTCAAGCTCGCGGGTGAATAGGCATACGCCCGGCCATAGTCGGATAAAAACCAATTGTTTCCCAGATAGAAATAATCCATGGCCCCAGGAGGCTCACTGGGCTGCATCCACGTCTGCCAACGGTAGAAAAGACTCCCGCTAGGGTGCCGAGCTCCGGCACATACGAAGACCCCGCCGGTACGGTCGATATAATTGCGCTCCGCCAGGACCCGCGGCCCTGTGCAGACAGGAGGGGGAAACGCCCCCCACCATTCGATTTTCCAGGCAAGCCGCCCATAAGTACTGCTGTCCGAGAAGCGCGGAAACTTCTCCCGCTCATCTGACGCATACGCCATAAAACCTATCCCCAATTGATGTAAATTGCTGGAGCAGGCCACGGACCGGGCGGCCTCACGTGCATTCGCCAACGCCGGAAGCAGCATGGCAATCAGTACCGCGATAATCGCCACCACCACCAGCAACTCAATAAGCGTAAAGGCTGTCTTCACATACTTCCTTGTCACGGCTATATCCTCTCAACAAATATTCTATTCACCCGATCTTCTTTTCGTTTCCTGAGCGTCTCTTTAACGCGAACAACCATGATGCTCCCATGTACGCCATCGAAGCCGCTATCGCGGAACGGTCACTGCAAGGTTGGGAAACTCGATTCTCGGACATTCAGACGAAGCGGAAGAATGCGGCTCGGGACCGGCTTTCCACCGGCCTTAATGCGTTCACAAAGCATCTCGACGGCCAACCGACCCATCAGGGCATGATCAACCACAACCGTGGTAATCGAAGGCACAGCAATCTCCGCACGATCCAAAATCTCGTCACAGGACGCAACGGCGAATTTCTTGCGCACGCTGACCCCCTTTCGCTGACAGGCGGCGTAAAGTTCCATTGTCGTAAAGGTGTTGTAGCAGACGATCGCCGTCGGCCAAGGCCCACGGTCCAGTGCCTCCCAAATTTCCGGATGATTGAATCGCTTGGCAAAACAGTTACGGTTGGCCTGGTAATCCAGCGGAAAATCCTCGCAACTACAGTCCACCACATGCGTGGTCAATCCCGCCGCGACCATGGCCTCTCTATATCCCTTCAGTCGCAGTTCCTGGCTGGGATGGGTTGTCTGTGGAACCCGAAGAAACGCAATAGCGCGATGGCCTAAGGAAATCAAATGCTCCGTGGCCAATCGCCCGCCGGCCACATCATCCGGCCATATGCAATTCTCCGCGGTCTGCTGATCGTTGTTCACCCAGATCGTCGGAATCCGATAGTTATTGATGGCATCGCCCAATTTCTTCGGAACCGTCCAGTCGGCGATCAGCCCGTCCACCTGGTTATAGGTCACCAGATCCGGCAGGTTCTCTTCCTCTGGAGATACGTGCACCAACATCAACCCCAGATTCCGGGCATGCGCGACCTCGTCCACCCCCTCAATCATGCGTGCTTCATGATATGGGGACTGGGAGAGGATAAGCCCAATAGAGTTGAACCGGCGACTTCGCATCGACGAGGCGCCGATATGCGGACGATAACTCAGCTTCTCCGCGACCTCGCGCACACGTTTCAACGTTTCTTCTTTGAAACGGTCCGATCGACCGGTAATAATGTCGGAAACGGTTGTCATGGACACTCCGGCCGCCGTGGCCACATCGCGAATGGTTGGTAGATTCTTTCGTTTCATAATTCCTCGCTTTGTGCAACGTTCACCTGAACGTTACACTCCGCAGTATACACCTATGCCACGCCAAAAGCAAGGGAAAACACCAAACACGTTCCACGCTTAATGCGAATGATCGTATCCAAGCGGCCACCACTAAGGGCTCGCTCTGTCACCACCGAAGAATCCTTGTCAACCGACTCATACATGGTCAAGATCCTCACGCCTGCGATCTACGGCGCCAGCCCGCGGCGAAGCGGACTGGCACCCTGTGCTTTCGGTATTTCTATCTCTATTCTCGGAAAGAAGAACCCAAACCATACAGCGCCAATCCAATCACGGCCATCAAAGCCATGGCCAGGGGCGTACACGGCAGCGTCTGCTGGACCACCTCCGCCGGTTCATCCGACGTCAGTTCCTCCGACGCCGCCTGGAACTTGGCCACTTCTTCCGCGCTCACCGATCCGCCTGCACCGAAATTCTGCGAGAGGGTCAGGTAATCGCTGAAGTTGACGATCCCATCCGCGTTGAAATCTCCCTGTTCCCAGGCAGCATTGCTGGCCCCAAAGTTCTGTGAGAGGACCAGGTAATCCGAGAAGTTCACCCGGCCATCGAGGTTCGCGTCGCCCGGCAAGGGGTGCTTGGCCTGCACCACCGTCACGTCCATCGGGCTGCCCGTGGCGCCGACCGCCGTGATGCGGATCGTGCCGGTGCGAGCTGCGCCGGTGTCGTCATTGCGAGTGAAGCTTACGTTGATCGTCCCGGTATTCGTCCCGCTCGCGCCGTTGCTAATCTGCAGCCACTCACCGCCGCTGATCACCTCGGCCGTCCACGCCATCGTCCCGCCGCCCGTGTTGGCGACGTCGAAGCTGGTCGTGCCCGCCGGCCAGTTCACGCTCTGACTGCTCGGCGTGACC
>CAZLZE010000149.1:0-11588 GCA_964563935.1 uncultured Phycisphaerae bacterium
AACACAAAGAGTAACCTCTATAACAGCATCGCGCCAGTAAAATTAGTCAGACACATGTCTGAAATCTTACGTGTTATTGCTTTTGCCCCGCGGTATCAACGCCGACCGCAAAATCTCCTGATCGTCCCGCAACGGATTCCACAGCGTCTGGGCGTACAGCGATACGCACATCGGAATGGTCTGCTCGAAAAGTCCGTCCTCGACCAACGCCGTAACCGTCATCTTCGACGGCTTTTCGCTCAGGATCTCCCGGTAAAACCGCGTGGCGGCGGGGTAATTCCTAAGCCACAGCGCGTCGACATAATCCCACCGCGCCCGGCGTTCTTCAAATCGCCGGCGGATAAACTCCGGATCGTGCTCGCCCAGAATGAACGGACCATGATGTTCGAACTCGCTTGCCCATCGCAGGCAGATGAATCCCTTCGGTACCATGCCGAATTCCGTGTTGCTTCGGAAGTTCACCAGCTTCCTGGAATATGCGATCGTGGCGTCGACGGAATTCAGACCCTTGGCGTGGGCGTGCGTCAAGTTATCGCCATACGTCAAATCCGGCCCGTACGCATACGGCATGACGCCCGCGTCCTCCCATACGATCGTCATACGCGGGTCGAGGTCCTTCAAATGAACGTAATTATCGAGAATGGACGTCGCATGCAGACCAAACTGGATATAGAGGTCCGGTGCGATCGCGTACAAGTCCCTGGCGATTTCGTTAACCCAGTTGCAGACCAGCTTCGCGATTGGCTCACCGTTGATCTCCGTCGTGTTGCGCTCCGTGAACGTCTGGAAGTAGATTCCGTCCATGCCCAGGTGAGCGTACTCGTCCCGGTAGTTCCGGACGACTTCATCCTTGATCTTCGTAAGAGTTGCCTTGTCCGACGGGTCGAGATTGTCGATCCCCCAACCCCAGTGGAACCCCAGAATGACCTTGATCCCGCGGGCATGTGCATAATCGATCACATCGCTCATGTTGATGGGTGGGCAGTCGTTCCAGATCGTCAGCATGTTCATCCTCAGCCGCACCATATTGTCGATGAACCGCCGATAGTCATAAATCACGTATCCCCACGTCCAGATCCCGCGATTCTCGATCCGCGGGTAATCGCTCACGGCGAACGGGCCAAGTTCATCCAGGAATTTCCGCTTGTTCGGCGGATCGTCCTGGCCATTGCTGACGCGGAGGTGATCGATGAATTCCTCCACACCGTAGAGCACGCCAGGATCGTCATGCCCCGCGATGACCACAATCCGCTTCTGAGCATCCTGCGGATGAACCAGGCACGCCAGCGTATAGCCCTGCGAATGCGTGGGCAGCGAAATCAGTCCCTTGTCCCCAAGTTCGCGGATCACCGGGTTATCCGCCGGCGTTCCCACCACGGCGGTGTGATGATCCGACCCGAGATTCCCGCCGCCGGCTGGGACAATCTCCAGCACATACGGAACGTATTCCTGCATCACACGCTGCAGCTCGTTCAATGCGTGTCTTTCAACCCCCTCATATCGCCCAAACAAAACCTTCCAGCGAGTTCCTTCGTAACGAACCGGATACGTACCCATGATGTCCTCTCCAGTCTTCCAGTTTCTCCATATGACGTGGCCCCGCTAACTGCGAGGCCATGTCCGTATTGGTTACCTGTACGATATTGACGATAATTCTACACTACTTCATTCGAAAATAACAGAACGAATATTTAGGAACCGTGAGGGAAAGAATGGCCTGATTCCCTTGTCGCGACACTGTAACACCAAGCTCCACCGTGCTGAACTTCGGCGTATCCAGATTCTCCGTACTGTAACAGGTCGCCTTGATCTTCTGATCCTTCGCGTCAAATCCCTTCAGCGTCAGGATCACGTTCCGCGCTATCGGAAGGGCGTTCCCCGCACTGATCAGCAACCCGTCCTGCCATTGCGACGCCGTAATCCCCCGCTCGTTGAACACGATCTCTCTCTGCGCGTGCTCGTTCATGATCTTCATGACCTCGCCGTCGAGCGGAAGCTTGTATCGCTGACCCTTGGGGTTTCGCGGGTAATAAAGAATTCGGCAGAACCAGTCGCCTGCCTTCTTCGGTTCGTCGTTCCGCACCATGTCGTGGTGGACCAGCATGAAATACTGGCGTATTCGTTCCACGAAGATCTCCGCCTCGCCCAGCGATCGGCCCATGTGATGCTCCTCCGTGATCGGGCACGGCGGCGCGCCCACGTTGCCCTCGGTAATCGCCAGTTTTGTGTGCGCGTATCCCAGCGAATCCAGCTTGGCGCGGTCCGAGCTGTGCAAATACTTGAGGTTTGCCCATGATGCCAGCAGGCCGTCATAAATGTTTTGACCGCTCGTAAACGGAATCCCCGTTCCGCCGAACATGTATACGTGATTGGAGACGCACGCGATATCCTTCATCTCCGCCTTCTTCATCTCCTCAAATACCGCGTGAGGCCAGCGCCAGTCGGACCAGGAATATCCATCCCCGCAGATGATGAACTCCGCCTTCGGATCCACCTCCTTGATCGCCTTGTAGAACGCCGCACACTGATTCACGTACGTCTTGGGCGTGAAATAGCAGTAGTCCTCGTTCCCGAACTCCCAGTATACCTTCACGCCCACTTCCTTCGCCCACCGCGCGATCTTCTGCGCCTCCTGAAGGGCAAACGGCAGCTTGTCCAGATGATACTCCAACGGCCGAACCTTGCTCTCCAACGTGTCCGAAGAATCCTGCAGGCAGACTCGATACGCCTTCTTCGTCTGCGGGTCATACCAGTAGGCCAGATTCAGCTCATATACCGAATCCGCGCCCACAGCCTTGCACAACTCAAAGTATCGCTTCGCGTCCGCCCAGCCGAAGATGCTTCGGTTCAAAACATACGCGTCATTCACCTGCCGCAGTCCGTCCATCGATTCCGGTCCGTTCGAGCTGTACGCATACGTCCAGCATCCGCCGGGAAACCGGATGATACTCGTGTGCAAGTCCCGCAGGATCTTGGCCAGTTCCTCAAACAACGACGGATCGTTCATCGCGTCCGCGAAACCCTTTTCCGGGTAGGGGGCCTGAATCCCCGATCCATATCGATTGGTCGGAGTGAAAGTCGCCTTCTTCACCGGCTCAAACGTTGCCTGATAAACGCTCTCCTTCTTGCTCGCCCGTGCTGCGTCCCGCCACGCTGCCAGACTCGCCACCTTGACTCCCTTCTTCTGTGCGCTGGCCCCGACTCGAAATTCCGTGATGTGAACGAGATTCTTCACGCTGATCCTCGGACCCACCGGCTGGCCGTTCAGATAAACCTGAAACGCCCCCGGCTTTACCACGCCGATCGCCAGTTTCATCGCCTTCGCCTGATCCACTCCCAGCTTCCCCGGCGACCGCCATTTCCAGTCTTCCCATGCGCCGGTTTCGGCGTAAGTGATGGCCCAAGCCCCTTTACCGTCCACCGCACCCATCGATTGAATGGTGATATACGCCCCGCTGACCACGTCGCTCACCGTCAGATAGATCTGCACCGCCTCAGCCGGGTCGACACGGCTCAGCGTGGCCTCCACGTAAGTCGGGTCCTTGTCGATAAATCGTCGGCCAATGTACCCCGTCACCTTCGGATTATCCCCACGCATCCAAATACAATCGTTCTTCAGGTCCAGGTCGATCTTCATCTCGCCCGCCGCATTCACCCGGCACATCGACAACCCCGGAAGCTCGTCTTTCCACTTCTCCCGCACCTTGAAATCCGGCGTGATGTGCGGGTCCTTCAGGTTGTTGAAATCCAGCGTGATCGGACCCGTCGCCGGCTGAGTCTCCCACGTCACCGACGGAGCCGTCTGTGGCTTATCCTTCGACTGGCTGAACCCCGCCCAGAAAATCCGCTCGCCGCGCTCCGCAGCCAGGCTGACGGAGAATGAACAGAGTACAAGAATGAGAATGCAAATTCTGGAAAAGTGCATAGAGTTCTCCTGCATGAGGTAGGTTTACGGAACAAAGTCATAGGAGCCGGTCATGAAGGTACGGATGTGATCCTCAACGCCGACCGGACGCACGTGCCAATCGGCAAAGAGAAGATTGGCGCGATTCTGGGAATGACGCTCGTAGTCAAATTCATAGTAGTTGCCATAGAAAATCCTGGACAAGCCAAAACCTCCGTCCCCGCACCAGGTTGGAATATCCTCTCTCCCATCCACGAGAATGGCAAAGCGATCCTTGAAAGACCAGTTCGCAAAGGGGCCTTGGGGGACTATGTACGGATTAGAACATCCGTACTCGACATAGTAGGTCATGAAGTTGAAACCGTAGCTGCGAGGATATCGTTGCCCGTTATATTCGGCTCCGCCTGTCTTCGCATTTTCGTGAGATGGGCAAACGATGATTCCGTTACCGAGAGGATTTCTTCCCCACGCGCCCGGGTACGAATACTGTCCGCCCGTCAAACCGATATATTTTCCCATGGTATTCGCGGTATACCATTCAGGATCATTCGGATTGGAACTGTAGGGAACGGGTATTCTTCCATTATTGTCATTCTCGAACAATCCGAACGCCACTCCCCACTGTTTCAGGTTGCTCATGCACATCGCGTCTCTCGCCGCTCGCCGCGCCGCATTCAACGCCGGCAGCAAGAGTGCCACCAGCACCGCGATAATCGCCACCACGACCAGTAACTCGATTAACGTGAATGCTTTTGTCCGTCGCATGGCTGTTTCCTTCACTTTCCAGATACTTCCAGAACCTTCGGACTGATAAACAACTCCGGCACAATCACCTGCTGCAGCGTCTCCCCCGGCTTTCGCGTCAGCAGATACTCCGTGCATCGCGTTCCAATCTCGAACGCCGGCTGGCACAAATACAACACCGGCTGCGACACCCAATGCGAATGCTGCGAATCGTCCACCAGGCACACGATCACATCCTCCGGCACGCGAAGCCCTCGCGTCGTCAATGCCTGCATCCCGCCCAGCGCGTGTTCCACGTTGGTAAAATAAATCACCTGCGGAACCGTCTTCGACCCCGTGAGCATGTTCAACACCGCCGAACTGCCCGCCTCAGCCGTCACCGTCGGACGCTCGATATCCCACTCCCGCGGAATCGTGATCCCTTGCTTCGCCAACGCCGAAACATACCCCGTGTATCGGTCGTGATGACCCTGAAACTGCCGCGACGGCGTGATAATCGCGAACCGTTCGTATTTCAACCTCATCAGATACTCAGCCAAATGCCGGCTGCTCCCCAAATTGTCCATCGCGATCCAGCCGATGTCCGGACGATCAAATTGATGCTCGATCACCACCTGCGGAATTCCATCATCCGCCAATCTCTCAATATACTCGTGAAACGAGATCGGAGCCTGGATGTGGATCAGTGCGCCCACCCCTTTTTCCCGGCAAAAGTCACTGTACGCGCCCGGCCGGTTCGCAATATGGACAATATCGTTCAGGTCCAGCACCTTCACCGACGTGTCGAACCTCGCCGCCGTCTCCATAATGCCAGCCAGGAATTCCCGAATGTAAATGTAATTCAATCGACCCGGCTTGAAATCCGGAATCGCCACCCCGATCGTCGGCAGCGTCCGCTTGACCCGCTTGCGCTTGTAGTTGCTCTTGGCCATCATGGCCAGTATCTTCTGCCGGGTCTCCGGGTTCACCAGCGACGAATTGTTCATCACCCGCGACACCGTCGCCACCGACACGCCCGTCTTCTTCGCGATCTGCCGAATACTCATGATTCCAACACGCTGTAAATTAGATGTAACTTACATGTAACACACGCATCCTACCATCTTCCACCCTCCCTGTCAATACCTCTCCCCCCGTCCTCCTCCACCTCCTGTAGGGTGAGCCTTGGCCCACCATCTTCCTTCTCTTCATAGGGTGCGTCGTGATGCACCATCTTCTTTCCTTGTAGAGGCACGGCATGCCGTGCCCTTGTCTCTTCCCCTATCTGACTACTTGCCTATCTCACTACTGCCTTCTCTCTGCGTCCTCTGTGGCCTCTGCGGTTCCACCTCTCCTCCTAAGCTGACAACTGACAGCCGACTGCTGACAGCTTCTTCCCATTCGTATCTCTTCTCTCCGCCGCGCATTGCAAAACGCCCGTACTTTGATACGATTAACCCTCAACGTCTTCGCTTTTACGGTAGAGCGGGATGTCGCAGTATCTTCTGAATCGGAAACAAAACGATCATGCCGCATGTAACATTTACAACCGATCACCCCCGTCTCCAGGAAAAACTCCTCGCCGCCGTTCGCCAGCTCAGCGGCAACATCGGCCGCGTCTCCCGATACAATCGTCCTCTCCTCTTCGAAGGCGGGGACTACCTCGGCGGCTGGCTCGAATGCGCCCCCCACGAAGGCCTCGTCTACGCGCCCTTCAACCCCGCCGTCGCTCTCGATAATCACCGTGTCTTCTTTCACCTCCAGCGCCCCGACGGCTGTTTCCCCGCCTGCATCCGACGCGACAGCATTTCCTACGCCCAGATCCAAATGGTCGTCCCCATCGCGCGAACCGCCCTGGCCCTGGGCCTCTTGCTCCAAAACGAATCCTTCCTCCGCGAAGCTTACGACACCTGCACCCGGTGGGACCGCTGGCTCCAGCAACACCGAAACACGCGTGGAACAGGCCTGTGTGAAGCCTTCTGCGAATGGGACTCCGGGCACGATAACAGCCCCCGCTGGCACGGACTCCCCAAAGCCTGTTTCCATGACGATTCCGCACGCTGCGACCCAAACTTCCCCGTTCTGCCGTACCTGGCGCCCGATCTTTCCGCCACCGTCTACGGCGGACGGCTGGCCCTGGCGAAAATGGCACAAATCCTCGGTAAAACCGCGGAGGCAAACCAATGGCAGGAGCTTGCCGAAACCATTCGCCAAGCCATCATGAAATACTGCTTCCACGAGGACGATCTGTGTTTCTACGATCGCGATGCCCGCGACAATCCGGTCCGCATCCGCGGCGACGTCCTCTTCCGTGTCATGCAGGAACACGTCCCGGATCAAAAACTCGCCGACGCTATTTTCGAAAAACACATTCTCAATCCCGCAAGCTTCTGGACGGCTTTCCCGCTGCCCTCCGTGGCCGTCGATGACCCAACCTACGAGAATAACTCCGACTACAACGCCTGGGCCGGTCCAAGCCAGGCGCTCACCGCCCTGCGCACGCCCCTGTGGTTCGAATACTACAATCGATACCCCGAGCTCGCGCACCTCATGCGCCAATGGACCAAAGCCATCCTCGCCGCCGACCGCTTCGGCCAGCAGATCAACCCCCTGACCGGACAAATGGGTTACCCCGAAAGCTATTCGCCCGCCGCCCTCGCCCTGATCGACTTCACAACTCGTCTGCACGGCGTTCACGAGGATATCAACGAACTCGCCTGGAACGCAGGCCTTCCCGAAGGGGCCAATGCCTTCTCCCACAGCCTTCAAACTGCCGCCGGCATTCTCCAATGGCGTCAAACAACCGCCTGTGCCTCCGCCGCGATTGGAGAAAAGGAAATCTTCCGCGTAACAGGCTCGGGCCGAATCGTCACCGACAAGTCAGGCCAAATCCGTCGCCTCATCGGCACCCATCCCACCCCGCAAACCCTCTCCCTGACCGTCGATGGAAAGACCACACAACACATCCTCCATCCCAACGAAACAAAATCGCTTCTTTCTTAACGTAGGACAGTCGCCCTCGACTGTCATCTTCTCTTCCCCCTCACGGAACAATAATCTTCGGATTCGAAAAACTGCCCCCGCTCGGAATACTCCTGGAATTCGTTCCCGACGGAAACCAGAACCGCGCCTGCCGGCTGCCCGTCCCGAAACCATTCGCCCCCTCGCTCGATCCCTCCGGCTGATATTCCACATGGCCGTCGAAAAACAGCATGTTCAACCCATTCCGATGCCGATACGCCTGACTCCGCGCCGGCTCAAATCGATACGACAGACTCGTGGTGGACGTGTTCGGATCCTTCGCGTTAAGCCAGCATCCCCGCTCGGTATAACCATAGTCTTCATTCGATATCTGGTGCGGATTGGCCCGGTCCACCTTGCAACTGTCTGCCAGAAAGACTTTCACCGAACTATCACCAATCCGGTCAAGTCGCGGCATAAAATCCTCCGGAACGAAACCGTCAGCCCAGAACAACGTGCCAGCTGTGTATCCCGTCTGCTTGCTTGATGGAACATAGGTCAAAAACCGACATGTAGCATAGCACGTGACACGAGAGGTAATGCTGATCCGGCTCACATGATACAAAGTCGCATCCCACTGGTTGCTTGGACACAAAAACGCCCACCGTTTGCTCAAATCGTACCGATCCGGAATTGATGCGGAGACCCCGGTCCCCATCATCGCCATCAGCGGACTGGCCCAATCGAAAATGTGGACGGCAGGCCACGTCTGCTGATCCACTGGTGGACAAGGATAATAACCAGGATAGAGACTCTTGCCCACACCGCCCGGATCAGCCCCATTCCCGCTCGTATTCGGCGAGCCCGGAATCCAGTCATCAAACGAGCTGCAATACGACTGCATGGCCTGACCCAGGGAATGCAGATTTCCGGCGCACGCCGACTGTCGCCCAAGACTCCGCGCCGTACTGGCCGCGGGAAGCAGAAGACAAATCAAAACCGCGATGATGGCTGCAACGATAAGAAGCTCAATCAACGTAAAACACAGATGCCTTATCCTGGTGTCGGTGAATACCCTCATGCTCAACAAAATACAGCACGAGACATAAAAAATCAAGTAGCGAAACTAAAAATGTGTTATCTGTAATTATTATTTCCTAATAATTTCTGTTAACAAGTAAAGCTCCGATCTCCGCATACCGCGAGATTGGAGGAATTGAAGGCATAAATTAAGCGACGTGCAAAACCTTCCTGGCCTGCGCGTCGCTTCAGGAGGAGGAGGAAGTACTTGAAGTAATGATTGTTGAATTATAAATCAAAATTTGGACAATGCAAGAAAATTCCAGAAGTTTTATTGACAATTATTTCTGAAAATACTCGACGGCGTTCTGGAAAATCTTGATGCCATCAGGTTTGTGATTTTTCTTGCCGGAAGTCCATGTCGGCCCTTGGGTTAGGGTGATGTGCCGTTCCGGGTGGGGCATCAGGCCGAATATCCGTCCGCTGGGGTCGCAGATTCCAGCGATGTCATCCGTCGAACCGTTCGGGTTGATCGGAAATGGACCTGTGTTCCCATTTTCGTCCACATAACGGAACACGACCTGGTCGTTGGCTTGAATCTGACGCAACGTGGCTTCGTCGCGGGCAATGAACTTCCCTTCGCCGTGGGCAACGGGCAGATGGATCAGTTCGCCGGGCTTGATGAAGACGCATTTCTTGCTGAACGACTTGAGCCACACCCAGCGGTCTTCAAACTTTCCGCTGTCGTTGTCAGAAAGCGTGACCTTCTGGGAAAACTCGGTGTTGAACTCCGGTTCCGGCAAAAGGCCTGTCTTCACCAGGACCTGGAAACCATTGCAGATACCAAGCACCAGCTTGTCGCTCTGAACGAACTTCGCCAGCCGGTCGCCCAGTTCGTGGCGAAGACGCACTGCCAGGATCTTCCCGGCTGAGATGTCGTCGCCGTAGCTGAATCCGCCCGGAAGGGCGAGAATCTGGTAGTCATCGAGCAGGTGGGGCGCTTCCCGAAGCCGGTTGATATGCACCAGGTCGCCCGACGCGCCCGCCTGTTCGAACGCGAACAATGTTTCCTTATCGCAATTCGTTCCTGCCGCTCGCAGGACGATCACCTTCACATTGGCCATGACTTGCTCCTGTATTTCCTTCGGGTCGGTTGTCATCCGACCCTTGAAGAACGAAATTATATTCTTTTTACTGCCACGCGGTAGATACTTCTTCCTTCTTCGATGAATTTTGCCTCGTAGTTCGTCAGGATGGAATTGCCTTCCGGACTATCGAACTCGCATCGCTCCAGCCCCGGGGTGGCCAGCAGGTTCGTTTCAATCTGGTCGAAATATTCCTTGTGGTCCGACGCGGCGTACACCTTTCCGCCGGGCACCAGTACCCGCACCAGCGCCTGGCAGAACTCCGGAATGAAAAGGCGTCTTCGATGGTGGCGTTTCTTGGGCCAGGGGTCTGGAAAATAGATATGAAACGCATGAACGCTCTCGGGCGGGAAGTTCCGCATCACCAGTTCCCGGGCATCGGTGCGGAGCATCTTCGCGTTGGTCAGATTCCACCGGCGGATGCGGTCGGCGCAGTAGCGGTAGAACTTGCTCGCCCATTCGATACCGAGGAAATTGTGGTCCGGGGCATCCTTGGCCAGGTAGACCAGCAGCGTTCCCCGCCCCGTTCCGATCTCGATCTCCACCGGCTTGTCGTTGCCGAAGACGGCTGCAAAGTCCACGCGCTCCCCGAGCTGTTCCGGGAGCACGATGAAATGTTCGTCCATAACGGGTTTCTTGCTCATCGATACAATCCTTCCCGGCGGATGTACTCTTCAACGGCAGGGGGGACCAGGTAGCGGATGCTCAACCCGGCCTTCACCCGGCCGCGAATCTCATGCGCGGCAATTTCAATCATGGGGGTTCGAACGATGTTCTTCCGCAGCTTGTCGAACTGGGATCCGCTCAACTTGGCCCGCACGGACGACAGGACCTTCTCCAGATCCAGCCCGCCACGATAGGCAGTCGCGATATCCACCATGTCGATAAGCTTCTCGAACTGATACCAGTTCGGCAGGTCAGCCAGATTGTCCAACCCGATCAGCCAGAACAGCCGACTGCCGGCAAACGCTTCCTGAAAATGGCATACGGATTTGATCGTGTATGTCAGGCTGTTCTGTTCCAATTCCCACCCGCTGACTTCGAACCGCGGGTTATCCGCCATTGCCAACTTGAGCATATTGACCCGGTGCTGCCCGTTGCTGACCGACTGGTCGCGCTTGTGGGGCGGGTTTCCCGAAGGAATGAAGACCACGCGGGCGAGGTCCAACTGCTCCGCCAGCGACTGGGCACTGATCAGGTGGCCCAGGTGCGGCGGGTCGAACGTTCCGCCAAAAAGCCCAATATTCTCTGCCAATTCACGCCTTCCTTTTTAGAGTCTCCCTTTCTATCATGGGAGGCCAATGACTTCAAGAACGATGGCCGATAAATCGGTCTGCCCGGCATGCCGTACGCCGCAAGTGGCCGACGAAGACATAGCTACCCGACACGTGTAGCCATGCCACCCAGATTGGCGTCGGCACGTGGTGACAAAACGGTGACATTCTGGTGACACTTTTACATCAAAGTGGAACGATAGGTTGGCCGCTACATCGACTCTGCCGTCACTCCTTTTGCACCACGCTCATCGCGTTTGCGCGTGGTGACAAAATGGTGACATTTTGGTGACATTTTGCCATAACATACGAATTATACGGGGATTAGAAAATGTCACTGTGGAGCCCAATGGAAGGCCTTGGTGACATTTTTTGGGGGGCATCGGACGGCGGCGCGGGGTATATATATTATCTTCTTCTTAGAAGATAATATATATACTGCAGGTGGCGGGAGGGGTGGAATACAGATGCGTTCCAGCCGCTTATAGGGGCGGCTGAGGAGCGTTTGGCGAGGGGTGCGGTGTTGGGTCGAGCGAGGCGGGGAAAGAGTCATAGTCGGGG
>CAZLZE010000150.1:0-8813 GCA_964563935.1 uncultured Phycisphaerae bacterium
CTTCTACCTGCGATTGGACAGATCCGTCATCTTACAGCCCCCCTTGGAACAGGACAAACATTGGCGATCACCTTCATTGGCCAAGCTGTCTTTCCTGGTTTCTCCGCGATCTGCTCCTATCCTCGGACCCACAACACAACGGGATCGACGAAAATCCGCTTGATCAAGCCAAATCCGCATCCCTGCCGATCGACGACCACCAGAAGGGCCAGACACCAGAAGTGAAACGTAATTAGAAATCCCAAAACCACTCCCACGGGGCCTTCCGCGATCCCCACGGTGCGAGCCAACTGATACACGGCCGCCTTCCGCCGAGCCAGAATCTCTACCCCCGACCGCCAATAGTGATATACGGTCGACCCGCCAAAGTGCAGCAGGCCGAAGAGAAGCATGTTCCACGCCGGTTGATGCCACATCATACAGTACACAAAAACCACCAGCGTCCCAACCGTCCGGCGGTTGCGTCCTCCCAATGGAATATAGACGTAATCCCGCAACCATTCACCCATACTGATATGCCACCGTCGCCACAGTTCTTGCAGGTTACTCACCAGGTAAGGCCTGTAAAAGTTCTGCGGAAGCCGGATCCCCATCATCAGGCTCAGTCCCTTGGCTATGTTGGAGTAGCCCATGAATCCCAAAAGGAAGCGGAAGGCGATCAGGTACATTCCGATGATCGCATCTTTGTAACTCAGATTCGGCGCAGCATTGGAAAAGCCGTTAAGGTAGAAGAACGTGCGATCGTGATAGGGTTTGAGCAGACGTTTGTTGATGACCTCCTCGACCAGTTCGAACTGCACCAATCCCAACCCAACGAAGAAAAGCCCCGACCAGAAAAGCCGGCTGTCGAGTCGGGACTTGCATCCGTCGAATTCCCCGTTCATCTCCGCATAGCGAGTTACCGGCCCGAGACGGAACGTCGGAGCATACAGCAGAAAGAGGGCAAACCTGTCCAGGCGAAGCGACCCCACGTCTTTCCCATTGCAGACGTCCGAAAACAGCCCCAGAACCCGGACCAGCAGGAAGGCGGGGCCACACAGGAGCAGAATGTCCAGATGCGTGGCGTTGAAGAGGAGCTTGTCCACCGGCAGCCAGAACATGGAAAAATAGACCGCATTCGCCAGCACCCATCCGCCGATGAGCGTTCCTTTCGCCCATCCCGGTCCTTTCGCCACAGCCAACTGACCTGTTTGGCACATCAGCCATCCGAGGAGTACTGCGCCCAGAATGGCGGCAGTGAAACCATACCCGAACGTCAGCCACACCGCCAGCAGGCTCGTTGTCAGCAAATACGTCCGCATCCATCGTTGCGGAATCGCCAAGGCCACCAGGGCGGGAACCAGATACAACAGCACACCCGGCGGCATCTGCGCCTGGTAGCGCCACCAGCCGGGCATCTCAATATTGAACACCGGATGTGTATAACTTCTCATATTTTCCCTTGCTGCTCTATCAATGCCCTGACCATGCGATTTCGGCAGATCTCTCAGAACCGCCCAACCAGTATAGCCAAAACCCGCCGGACATCCAATCCAAATGCCTACCCGCAAATCAACGTGGTTTTCATTCCATGTTCTGATGAGTGGCTCAGCCATCCAAACCTAGATCGACACAGCCAGGAAGATCGACCCCGGGATGAAGGTTTCCCATAAACTTGACCGAATCTACAAGGAGTGATCGGGGTCACTGGATCGGCAATTCGATGGAAAAATCGCCCTTCTGCTTCGGCGTGTTCAGGCGAATGTGCCAGAGGTCGAAAGACGGCGATAGCTGCAGACGGACGGTACCTCGATGGCTTTGAATGCTCATTTCAGCGGCATCCGGAGCGATGGCAACCTTTGGCGCCGCTTCATTCGCGGGATGGGCCGCCAGAACCGCCAGATACGGGCGGCTGGGTTGAGCGGAAGCGCGGAGAATAACGGTTTTTTCGCCCAGCGGTCCGATTTTGACTCCCGGGGCGGCCGTCCAGGCGACACTCCGCCAGTGCGCGTGATGCTGTTCGGGCTCGTCGAACCCCAGGTGACTGAAACCTGTCACCAGCAATTGCGGATCGGCAGGCTGAGCGAAATGGACGCTCAAGTCTACACCGAGCTGGCCCTTGAAGACAGCCGAGTTCGTCGTGGTTCGTACGGAGTCGGCCAAGACTTGAATGCTCCAATCCGTCGGCAACGATCCCTGAATATCATCCAACAGAACAATCGTCTCCAGGTCATGGATATAGAGCAGGTACCGACGCCAGAGGTGTCGGGGAACGTCGTGCCAGGGCAACCGGCAATTGGCATCGTGGTCTTCCAGATACCGCGCGGGCCATTCGGAAATGGCCTGTAATCGATCGATCTCCATCTGACCACACACAAAGTCGAACCCCATCTGAAGCGAAGAGTGCAAAATGGTACCGGCCTTGAGGTTGTCCATCTTGTGATCAACGGAGATGCGATTATTCATCCATGGCTGAGAAACCAGGGGAGTGTATTGCGTACCGTAATCGATGAGCATGGGCTTGCCAAACGCATACCAGATGAGACTGCCCTCGTCGGCATCATAGTGCCCTCTGCTCTGACCGCACTTGAAGAGAATATATCCTTCACTGCCGTCGTCATGGGCCGCGCGCAGGACGGGTCCAAGTCCCTCGTGAACCTTGCTGACGAGAAACTCGGGTTCCTCCTCCGCCGGCAGGTCCGGATCAAGCAGACAGATGGGCAGGCTCCAGACCATCCCGTTCCAGAATTCATGCAGAGGAATCGCGTAACGCCCACCCCGCTGCCAGGCGGACATCATCTGGCGTGAAAATTCCGGATCGACCTCCTTGTACGCCTTGGCCGCCCATCCAAAGTAGGCGGACATGCTCTGGCAGTGTCCATGACTGGTCACATGTCCGATCGTTGGGATCATTCGATGTCCGCATCGCTCGTCGAGCGGAGTCTGGATAGCGGCCAGGTACCGAAGCGCCTTCTTGAACTGCGGACTTTCGCACAGACCTTTGTATCCCTGGGCGGCGACGGCGGCCTGCATTTGCAGGGCATAACTGATGAAGCAGAACTGGTACGTCGGCGCCTCATTGAAACAGCCGGACGTGAATGAATACTGATACAGCACCCAATCGATCTCGCGAACAGCGGCTTCGATCCACTGCTTCTGGCAGGGATGACCGCCAAGCAGCGAGGCAATCATTCCACGAGCGCTGACCACATCGGAGTGGAAGTTGGGGTTCCCGCGGTTCATTCCCGCCCCTGTCGCGGGCCATCCGTCATCCGAACAGACGACTTCCGCCAGAAACGCCAGTTTCCGCAGAACGTCCAACCGCTCGGACGCAGAAAGAACCGAGCTGGAAAGCAGCAGATCGAGATTCAGCACGAGCGTTCGCAGCCGACGGGCAATTCGAATTCCAGTCATGAACTCGATTCCCGGGCCATAGGTCAGGAAAAGCTGGATCTCCGTATCGAGCTGATTAAGGAGTGATTCTTCTTCTCGACGGGCATAGTCTTCATTCCCACTCACCAGATACGCTCCACCCAAATCCCGACCCAAGGGGTTCATCTCCTTCCTGAGGTGCATATTCGGCGACTCATAGGAATTGAACAGCTCGTCGTCGGCGTGAGACTGGAAAGCCTCGTTCAGCCACGTCCACTTGCGCATCTTGTCGCGAATGGCCGGCAATTCGTCGGACTTCATCCAGAGGCGAGGAAACTTCAAATCGGCCAACCCCGGCCAATCGAGGGTCATCTGATAATAATCGTCCAGACCGGGCATGTTCAGTCGGGCGTAGAGCATGTCAATGTCATTCGCGGGTCCGACCGACGCAGGACAAGATGCATTTGTCTGTTCACGGTCGAGTATGCCAAGAGCGAAGACCTTGCGGCCCTCCTGGAGCGGGATATTGGCATCAAGATAGTGGCCATCAGGCGCGGACCCGGCGTACAGGACCAGCGGGTGATATTCCGGCGGCACGCGCGTCTCCGATGGTCGAATCACACCCAGAAACAGAAGGTCTCGCCGATCTTCTTCCTGCCAGCCCGCCCAAAGATTGGATTCATCAAGATTCCAATTGTACAGCAGACGCATCGACACCGTGTCCGGCTGGTCCGGGTAACGCACGGAATACACCTGACGCTGATATCCGTCGATCATCCACTCGCCCTGGGCGCGAGGCGGGGTAGGATGAAACGGTCGCCAGTAGGCCCGGGTGGGACGGAACCCTCGTCCAAGATGCCAGACAACCGACCCGTCGCCCCGTCCGGACTGTATCTGCGTAATCCGCACCGTCGGCGATTCCGCGTCAATTACATAACTAAAGTGAAGAGTTCCTCCCTCCGCGAGGGCATAGTCCTGCTTGATTTCCACGAAAACCGGCCCCGTGGCGACGATACGGCTGTGGAATGAGACAACCTTCGTCTGCGGACCGAATGACGATCCGCCGAACCATATACGATCGACCCCGCGAATGGCGAGAATGGGGCCAGTAATCTTGCTTCCCCAAGGCAGGCGCAGTCCGAAATGACGGTTGATGATTTCAATGCTATCAGCAGAGACCTGAACCGCAAGCGGGGACTGGAGATTAGACTCGACCTGTCGAAGATCATAGTGTTTTCGGGCATGGGCCGGTAAATCTGCGATGTAATAGACTCGATGGTTCCGTGGATCCACCTGGGCCGGGATCTTCCGCCCAGCCTCATCGACCACCATAAATGCATGCCCTTCAGGGCGCGAAGTCAATGCGTACGATACCCGTTGACTGGGCCAGTGGTAACCCAAGTACTCATTTACCGACCATTCGGCCGTCGTCTCATGATGCGATGTCATTAGTTGTGTCCCAGTCAGTCCAATTGAGACTGACTTAATGATTCAGTCTTTGTATACGAACTTTCGACAGGTCATCCGTATTCTTTCACAAAATCTCAGTAAAATGCCGGAAAAGTCATTAGCGACACCTTCGGATCAGACATGATGTAGATATATCACCATTAGCAAGATGAAATATCATGGAACAAATCATCACTGCGCCATTACGCTCGCCAGTTATTCCTTCGCCGCGTCGGCCATAGCCTGGACGTTTTCCGGAGAGACGTTGGGCAAAAGCGCCTCATGACTCGGGCTAACGATCAGGCACGGACCAAGAAGCTTCTTCACCCGCCGCACGTCGGCCTTGATATCGTCGGGCGAGCCGTGGACGAGCAGGTGCTGCGTATCGATCCCACCCATAAAGGCGATCTTGCCTCTAAAGTCGCGGGCGAGGGTATCGGCATCCATATTGCAGGCCAGGGCCTGGATCGGATGGAGGCAGTTGACCTTGGCTTCGATCAGCCGGTCGATTACGCGATGGATCGCTCCGCAGGAATGGAGAATCACCTGGTAGCCGTGACGATGGGCCTGATCGGTGAATTTCTTGAACCAGGGCATGATGAACTGATCGAACTGCGCCGGTCCGCAGATCAGATCGAGCTGCGTCCCGAAATCGTTGCCGAAGAAAAAGGCATCGACGAGTGTGCCCGCCTTTTTGAAGAATCGCTCGTTGCCCTCGTAATAGAATTCGCAGACACGATCGGTGACAGCCTGGACGAGTTCGGGATTCTCATACATATTCACCATGTATTTTTCCATGCCGAACAGGTCCATCACATTGTGATAGAAACACGTCCAGAGCCCGCTGGCGCGATAGACGTCACCGGCATTTTCCAGGGTGCGAAGGCAATCGTCGAAATTGAGGTGGTCCGGGTCCGGCCAAGGATATGCATCGAGGTCTTTGACGTTCTCAGTATCGGAGAACGGTCCCGGCTGACCATGATATTTCTTGTGCAGCCCCGCGTCGAACATCTGGTAGCCCTTGGGGTGCCGGTAGGCTCCCTCAAAAAATTGCGGGCAAATCCAGCGGAAATCGTCTCCGAGCTTGCGGCGAAACTCCTCCTCGGAACTGGTCTTGAAGTACTTGTGGTAGATCGGCCAGGTCTCCGGGTGGGGGTTTCCGGACCAGAATCCGCAACGGTCGGCAGGTTTTCCGGAGATGATCGTACGAATGCGTTCGCGGCTGTTCATGGCGTCTTCCTTCATTATGATTCAACACGAAGCCATGTCGTAGAAAAAAAGAACGGAGAGGTAGGGATTCGAACCCTAGGTAGGCGGTTTAGGCCCACACCGGTTTTCGAAACCGGCCCGATCAGCCGCTCCGGCACCTCTCCAATGAACACTGGATTATATCCGTATTTCTCCATACTTTACAGACTTCCGAATAACATTTCAAGAAAATCAAGACCAAACTGGTGACTTTATCACCAACAGCGTATACTCCCGTGCAGACGAAAGAGGCCGCACAGAAGTCATATCGACCGAATCATTGTTCAAACCACGACTTTGACATGCGACGGGGACAGCCTTGTGTCGAGAATTTTCTGGTCAACCGCCGCTAAGGATGCTATAGTGGTTCCAGTCTGTTTAATCAGACTTCTCAGGGGGAGATAGACAGCATTCGGTTCGACGATTCACGGACTCGATAGTTTATTCAGTTGGAATCCACCTTGCCCGGTCCTATTGATTTGGCCTCCACTCTGTCGCACAATCCCCTGAGCGGAAACAACGATTTCTGCCCGAAAGGGATAACTGGGTGGAATGAAACCAGTATCAACAGCAGACACATGAGCCTGAACGTCGCAAACATTCGAGCGGGCTTAAGAGTCCTGTATATCGCGGCGGTGTTACCCGCCCTGTATGAGACATTTGTCTATAATGAACTCTTCGCGCTCCGTGCTCAGGGCGTTGATGTTGTGGGCGTGTCGGTCCATCCGCCGGCATGTACATTCGGTGATCCTGATCTGGAAAATCTGGCTACCACAGTCATCCCGGTCTACGGATTGAGGCGAGGGCGATTGTTCCTCGATGCCTTGCAGGAAGTGCTCTGTCACCCGATCCAGTCTCTCAAAACGGTTGGCATTGGCGTTATCGATGCCCTCTTTTCAAGCAATGTGAGCCGTTTCCGGCGGATTAAAGTGTTGTGGCAATTGCTGGCTGCACTGGGATTGACTCGACGGGTCCGACCCCTGAAGATTCATCATATCCACGCGCATATGGCGCACGTACCGACCACAATTGCCATGTATACCGCCAAACAACTGGGGGTTCCATTCAGCTTCACGGGGCACGCGAACGACCTCTTCCTCCAAAGGACTCTTCTACCGGAGAAACTTCGACGGGCAAAGTTCACAGCCTGCATCAGTTATTGGCACCGGGATTTTTACCGAAAGCTCGTGCGCCTTCCGGATGAAAAGCTTCCGCTTGTCCGTTGCGGAGTGAGTATTCCCATTATCAAGCGGCAGAGTTCGGCTCCCGACAAGCCATTCACCATCATGGCAGTTGGAAGACTGGTTCCCAAGAAGGGCTTTGACCCGTTGATTCGCGCCCTGACAGACTTGGCGAACGAGGGGAAGAACTTCCTTTGCCGAATTGTCGGCGAAGGGCCTCAAAGACAGGAACTGCAGGCCCTCATTGAACAAACGGGCATGCAGGATCGCATTCACCTCGTGGGAAATCAGAGCAACAGGCAAGTGAAAGCGGCGTTGGAGAATGCGGATTTGTTCGTGCTGCCTTGCCAGGTGGCCCGCGACGGTGACCGCGACGGTATCCCTGTAGCCCTTATGGAGGCAATGGCGGCGGGTGTCTGCGTTGTCACCGGCGATCTGCCAACCGTCCGCGAATTGGTCATCGATCGCTGGACAGGACTGGTTGTATCACCGGTGACCGTTACCGCCCTGGTCAAAGCCATCCAAGAGATGATGGAGAACGCCCACTTGCGGAACACCTTGGCCGCCACTGGACGCGAATGGGTAAATCAGGAATTCTCCGTTGGAAAGAATGTAGCGCGTCTTCTGGCTGGCTTTGGCCAAACTTCACACATCAATGCAGGATCGGCAAATCCAGCCACAAATGCGATGGGAGACGGCATTCTGGAAACAGGATGACTTGCAGCCGATCAAATCCGTCCGCCCAGCAGGCTGAACGTTAAAATCACCAAGACGATCAGGGCAATCGTTACGAATTTGAAGTCCCTCTCCAGCCAGAACGCGATCAGTGAGAAGACCACGCGGGCCACCGGAGTGGCGATCAGGAGGACCAATCCCAACTGGATCAGTCCGCGACTACTCCACGTCAGTGATCGCTCGACAAGCCCCGGGCCCGTGCGGAAGTTCGACGGGTAGCGTGGTGGCCTCCGATTCCGGTTGCGCTGCCAGCCGCACCGCCGCTCGCGCTCGTCGTGATGCCGCCGGACGCAGGCTGCGTGGTTGACGCGTCGCGTGAGCTTGCCCCTCCGAGTGCCGCGTCGCCGGCTGCGTCTTGCTGCGAAGCGCTCGAGTTCGACCCTGAACAACCCCCGAGAGCAAGCCAAATGGAGGCAACCGCAAGTGACGCTTTCTCTGGGCGTGCGAACCAATAGCAGACTGGATCCATTGCAGCCGACACCGCCGAAAAGCTAGCCCCAACCGCCGCGGAGGGCAACGCTTCCCGCGATGCACCCGGTAAATCCTCCGCACCGTGCGACGGCGTGAGTTGGTGAGTTGGAAGGTATTCATGGGGCGCTCTTGCGCAGGTGAGCGGCGCTTGCGTTCAGAGACTCCATTGGTCAGTGAGCGATGATTGTCTGGTGCAGGTACTCGAGGTCGCGAGCAAGTGCCACCTGGTAGGACCAAGACCCAGGTCGCTCCACCGCCTGCAACGCTCGGGTAGAAGGAGTGCACGGCGGAGGGGACGTTCACGAAAGTCCAACGGATGACCGGAATGCTTTCGAGTTGTCACCTCAAATAGGTGGCAAGACCGATCGCGGTCGTCGT
>CAZLZE010000150.1:8823-10175 GCA_964563935.1 uncultured Phycisphaerae bacterium
GCGCGCGCGTCGCGCGCGCATTCGCGCCCCGCCCGGCGATTTGGTTTGCGCCCGCGGCTGCGAAATGCGTAAGATCTTCGCAGACGAACTTGCCGAGGTTGCTGGTCGTCGAGGTGTAATCGCCGCTATTCGGGCAAAAACCGAGCGACTCGTATAGATTCATACTCAGCTGATTCAGGTCGATGACCGGCACGTTGTCGGACGTTCCCACCGCTTTGGTCTCGGCCAAGAAGCCCCGGTTCGGGCTGACCCTACTCCCGTTGCAGTCGATGGAATTCGTGGGTGTCAACAGAACGGGCACGCCACCCCTGGCCTGGACCGCCTTGACCATCATGTCGAGAAGCGTCGCGAACCGTGTGGTACCCACGTGGCGCGGGCAGGTCGGATCACCATCGTTGATCCCAAAAGAGATCATCAGGTAGTCGCCTGCCTTCATGGAGGCGAGCATCGTGGTCCAACGTGAATCGTGGGTATCCGAGCCGAGCACGCACTCCTTGTCCGCCCCCATCGTGTCCGTCACGGCCTTTTCGTAGAGCCACGTCTGGATGCTTCGACCACCGACGGCTCGATTCTGGACCGTCACGTTGGCGCCGAACTAGCTGGCGAACTGACTTCCCCAACCGCACGGGCAAGCCGAGGAGCAGTTCATCATCGTCGAATCCCCCGCCATCCAAATCGTGATGGGGCCGGTACCCGTGCTCGTCGTTCCGCCCGTCGCGAGCCCACCACCCGACGCCGAACTCGTGCCGCCGGTTGCCTGCTTTCCACCGCTCACGGGTACACCCCCGGTAGTCTTCGTGCCACCCGTCGCGCTTCCGCCACTGGAGACTCCTCCGGATGCCTTGCCGGCACTGGTGCCGCCGGTTGCGGCACCGCCGGTTGCCCGTGTGCCGCCACTGCTCTGCGAACCGCCTACGGTGAGCGCACCCCCGGTGCTCGGCGCACTACTACCTGTAGTCGCAGTCGCCGAATTGCCACCGGTTGCCGGCGCGCCACCAGTCGCGCGCGAACCGCCCGTTTCCGCAGTCGCCATGTTCGTGTTGCCGCCAGCGGTGCTCGAGGCGGTGCTGGTGCGAGCGCTGCCGTGAGCACTCGTCGTACCGCCGGCACTCGCGCGCGTGGAGGCGCCGCTGCTGGTCGTGAGAGTGCCGCCGAAACCATCCGATCCACCCACGGCCGGCACGTCGCCGCTCGGCGGCGAACCGCCCGAGCAAGCGAGCAACACGAGTGCGGCGCTTGCCCCCGAGACCGACCTCGTCAGGGCGCGCCCAATTGATTGCACGATAGGGCTAGGATTCGTCATGGCGATTGCTTTGCACTGCGCGCAGGTCATTTCACCCGATAAGCGTCGA
>CAZLZE010000150.1:10275-11422 GCA_964563935.1 uncultured Phycisphaerae bacterium
CGTCATGGCGATTGCTTTGCACTGCGCGCAGGTCATTTCACCCGATAAGCGTCGAGCCCAAGCCCGGCTTCTCCAATACCGTCAGCCACGAACCCTGCCATTTTGGTCGCGCCGTTCTCTTGGAAGTGAGTGCCGTCGATGCTGTTGTCGGAATTGACTTTGAAGAAGTTCTCTGTCGTTCCGTCCATGGGCTTGGGACAGATCGCGCTCAGGTACGTCCACGTCTTGATGCTCAGGTCGACTACCGCAACGTTGTCTGTCTTGCCGAGATCGAGCATGGCTTGCGCGTAGCTTCCCATGGAACGGCCGCCGTTGCAGTACGCAGAGTTGCGCGGCGGCGGGGTAACCAGAACAGGCGTTGCGCCTTTGGCACGGGCACCGTCGATGTACTCCTGCAGGTATGTCTTGAAGTCGGTGTTGGCATCGGCGAAGTACGGATAGCTCACCCCGTCGATGGTGTAGGTGGCGGTCGTGTTACTGTCGTTGGTGCCGAATTGCACTAGGAAGTAATCACCGGGTCTGAGTGCCGCGAGGATCGCGTCGAGATTCCCCGCCTGAGCGAAGTGCCGCGCGGTCATTCCACCCACGGCTTCGTTGACGATCGTGACGTGGGTGCTGTCGTAGTACTGTTGCAGCATCTGGCCCCAACCCGCTTGGTCTTTCGGCGACGACGTGAGCGTGTACGTCGAAACGGTCGAGTCGCCGGCAATGAACACGGAAAACTCGGTGCGCGCCGTGCTGGTGTTCGTGCTCGCTTGGCCGCCCGCCGCTCGCGTGCCTCCACTAGCTTGCGTGCCTCCACTATTCCCCGCGTCGCCGGTTGATTTGCTCCCACCCGTCATAGGTGCGCCACCAGTCATTGGTGCGCCACCGGTTGTCGGGGAGCCTCCCGTCGACGACATGCCGCTCGAACTCCTGCCACCCGTAGCCTTCGTGACGCCGGTCACGCCCGTGCCACCCGTTGCAATCGTGCCGCCGCTGGTTCGGCCACCACCAAGCGCTTGGGAGTCGCCCGCTGACTTGCCTCCCGCGTCAGGTGCTGAGCCACCCGTTGGTGCAACCCCGCCGGCCACCCCCTGTCCGCCTGCGGCCTGGGACCCGCCACCCGGCTGCTCTCCGCCGCTGGATTGCGCACCGCCCGCAAGGG
>CAZLZE010000151.1:0-11216 GCA_964563935.1 uncultured Phycisphaerae bacterium
CATTTTGTCACCATGCGCCAACCCGTCGTTCCACTTTGATGTAAAAATGTCACCATTTTGTCACCAGAATGAAAAACCGGAGACGGCCAATCTACATGCCGTCACGTCGTTCCACTCCGATGTAAAACTTTCTGCGCCTCGGCCGCCGATTCGGGTTCGGCAGGAGCGGACGCCTTTGCAGGCGGCGAAGCGACGCCGTACTTCTCCGCGATGGTTTTAAGGATTTCCTGACGATACAGAAACCAGGTGCAGACGGGTATATATCTGACCGATCCATCACGAACGTCTTCATAGGCGAAGACCCCCTTGCAGTTCGCCAGCCGCTGACCATCAACCGACAAATACTCCTCGAACGGCAGCACACCCACTCGCAGGAAGCTGGGGATACCCGTTACCCTCCGAAGTGCCTGCCACACCCGCTCGCCCCGAACCGTGCCGACGATAATCTTCCCGATCGCCACCAGCGGATTGCCTCGGAAGATGGCCCGGAAATTGGGAGCCTTCAGACCGATGGGAAGGAATGTTTTGACGGTCAGACATCGGCCATACCAGCGTTGGAAGAACTTCTTCGGATCGAGGCGCCCGAGACGCTCGTTGAGGGTCCTGGACCGGCGGATAATCTCCTGAGTCAGATCCCCCAGCGGAATCTTCATGTAATGATTGATGCTCCGATAGTGCTTGCCGTCAGAGACCAGGAACGTCATCGATTCGCAGTTCGGATGCGACCCGGCAAACATGAAGTTCTTCGACCTCTTCCGATCTGTGAAGAACGCCCGCGCCCGCGTCAGATGATGCACCAGCCCGGCGGGAATGAAGTCGACGTTTCCATCGACCACCTCGCTCTTGATGGCTCGTTCCACGTCCTCCGGAGTCGTGTGATTCACCGCCTCTTCAGGGCCGCCGTGCCAGTCCTCCTTCAGGGGAATGAATCCCACCTGTTCGAAAACTCTCCCATACTCATGGAGCATGTCGAACAGGTCTCCCACGTATTTATCGTTCACGTCCTTGCCCAAACACACCAGCATGGAGTGCTTGCGATGGCTGTACTTCTTGAGATTCTCCAGCCCCTTGAGTTTACGTTCGTAGACCGACGTCGTTCCCCGCAGCCGGCGATAGATTTCCGGATGGCGACCGTCGAACCCGACGCGGAGCGGCACCTTGCACTCGCACAGCATGCGGCAGTACTCTTCATCCGCGAGTTTCAGGCCGTTGGTTACCACGCGGACCTTCAGATCGTTCTTCCGGGCCAGTTTGACGATGTCGAGCAGGTCGTGGCGCATGGTCGGCTCGCCGCCGTAGAGATCGACGAACGGTCTGGGATCCATCCGGCTCATCGACTCGAACAGGTTCTTGAAGTATTCGATGGGAGGATGGTAATCGAAGCCGACGCTCTGAATGCTGGCGATGCAGATGGGGCAGTTCATGTTGCAGCGATTGGTAACTTCGACGAGCACGACCATGGGTGTGTGATCGGTCCGGCAGGAATTGCAATGCAGGTTACAGTTCCGCACCTCGTCATGGGTATATCCCCAGATCTCGCGTTTCCGCTGCCACGCCGCGGCATCCGTGCTGATCATCGCCTCATTCCGTCCGCAGGCCTCGCAGTGCTTGACCAGAAATACTCGTCCATCCCTGATTTCATGCGATGCAGGAACACGTTTGCGGCATTGCCCGCACAAGGCAGTCATCGTTCCATCCATGCGTTTCTCCTATAATGCTGGACCCGCCAGAGTGTCATCCTACGCGACCTAAGAGATTAACGGCAAGTGATCCAGATCACGAGGGGTTTTCATTACTATACAAGTTCCAGAAGTATAGGGCAAGAAAAAAGGCACCGTGCCATTTGCTGACACGTGTGCCTTTTTCTTGTTAGATACGCGCCCGGTAGGACTCGAACCTACAACCTATGGGTTCGAAGCCCATCACTCTATCCAATTGAGCTACGGGCGCGTCTTGCTCATCAGGTAATTCTATTTCTCAGCCGGAGTGTTTTCCGAAGCTTCACCTTCGGCAGCGGGGGCCTGGGGGGCCGATTTCACATTCCGCTCGCCGACAGCCTGCTTGGGAACCAGGTAGATTTCCACGCGGCGGTTCCTGGCGTTTCCACGGCGACCCTCATTCGGGGCGATTGGGCGGAATTCGCCGTATCCCATGACACCCATGCGGTCCTGGCTGACACCGGCGTTCTTCAGGACGTCCATGACGGAAATACTTCGGTGAACCGACAGGTGCCAGTTCGTCGGGTGGGCCTGGCGAGTGCCGGGCTTTCCGATGGGGATGTTATCCGTATGGCCGACGATGACCGCATCCAAAGTACCGGCCTCGGGAATCGCCATGACCTTTGCAAATTCCTGGAGGGCGGGGATAGCTTCTTCCTTCACCGTCGCACTGCCGACGTCGAAGAGGAGGTCTGATTTGAAGCGGAGCACGCCGCGGGCTGGATCGTATTCGATCAGGTTCGGGAATTTTTTGGCCAGGTCGATGAGGGCCTGATTGACGGCGGGTGGCAGCGGGGTCTGGAGCGGAGCGCCCAGGTTGCCGAAGGGCCGTTCGGCCAGTTTGCCGTAGATATCGGTCAGTTTGCCGAGCGCGATACCGGCCTTTTCGAGGCGGTCCTTGAGGGCCTGGATGAATGCTTCACGTTCGGCGAGGAGGTCTTTGAGGCGTTTGATTTCCTGATCCATCGTTCGGATGGTGTTCTGCGCGCCCGCGAGTTCGGCCGTCAGACGTTCCCGTTCGGCTTCACAATTTCGCTGAGCGAACTTCAGTTCATCGTACTTTCCCTGCGACACGCATCCGCCCAGGATGGTCGCGAACAACACTGCCAACCCGACCTTCACGCCTCTACCAGCCAAACGTTTCATTGCTTAAGCTCCTTCTATTAAAAACGTTTTATGCCAAGTTCAGTATTCGACCCGTAATACTTTCCTAGCCTATCGCTTCCGGACAGACTTGTCTACTGTAAAGTACGCAATATTAACGCAAAGAGAAACCGGCTGCAACCAATAATTATCGGCATTTGGAGGGGGAAAAGATTACTTTGGGCATCATGGCAGCGAACGTATTTGAAAGAAGGTGATTGCGAGCGAAGGAATTTGTCATAGTGGCGCCAACACGTATTCGTGAGCCAGATCGCCACGGTTCCTGCGGAACCTCGCGATGACCCGTGGGGAAGGCTTGTTGTGATCGCACCAGATCAGGCGTCTAGAAATCGCCGAGGATGGATTCCCAGAAGTGACGGGCGGCGATTTTTGAGAATTCGCCGGTTCCTTCGGGCATGGTTGGGATGACGACGGCGGTTTCGGGATGCTCAAGGGCATCAGCGAGAAATGCCTCGGTTTCGGCAATCATCTGCTTTCGCATGTAGTAGAGTTCAGTCTCAAGGTTCGAAATGTCAGTGACGTTGGACATAACGGCCACCCATATATGCCGTGTTACTTCGGGCCACGAAACGATCCTATCTATTATCCTATGCCGAATTGGGGTCGGAGGCCAGGAATTAGACGAATTCCTCTTTCAGTTGGCGTGCCATGAGATCCCGGATGGCCTGTAGAGGTTTTTTCCCTTCGAAGAGGATTTCGCCGACGGCCCGCGTGATGGGCATTTCCACGCCGTGCTGCTGGGCGAGTCCAAGGACGCTCTGAGTAGTGGCCACCCCTTCGACGACGGACTGGATTTGCTGCTGTGCCTCGGCGAGGGTGAATCCTCGGCCTATGAGTTCGCCCAAGCGTCGATTTCGCCCGTGCGGCGAACTGCAGGTCGTAACAAGGTCTCCAAGTCCGGTCAGTCCGGAAAACGTTTCCTTCCGAGCGCCCAGGGCCATTCCCAGACGGGTGATTTCGACGAGTCCGCGAGTGAGGAGCGCGGCCTTGGCGTTATCGCCGGCCCCGAGTCCGTCGACCATTCCCGCGGCCAGGGCGACGACGTTTTTCATTGCACCTGCGAGTTCCACCCCGGCAATATCATCGTTGGTGTAAATTCGCAAGTTCGTACCGGCGAAGATGGACTGAATGACTCTGGCGTCTTCGAGTTTGTCGGCGGCGGCGACGAGCGACGCGGGCAGATTTCGGGCAACTTCGACGGCAATGCTGGGTCCGGAGAGTGCGACGATGGGGACTGGACCGAGGAGTTCCTGCAAGATCTGGACGGGGCGCAGGAGCGTATTATTTTCGATTCCCTTGGTGACGGACACATAGAGTGCATTTTTCGGGGCGAGAGAACTCAGGCGTCCCCACACGCCGCGAAGGTACTGGCTTGGTACGGCATTGAAGATGATTTGCGGGTCGGCGAAGGCGACGTTGTCGTCGGCGGTGATGCGTATTGGGGTAGGAATACTGAAGCCCGGGAGGAACCTGGTGTTTTCCCGTGATTGGGCCATTTGTCTCGCATAATCCGCAAAGGCGGACCACATGACGACGGGGTGATTTTTGCTGTGAAGTACCAGGGCGCAGGCTGTCGCCATGGCCCCGTCACCGATGATGGTTATTCGATACGTCTGTGACAACTTGTCACGCTCCTTCTATCCGAGGACTGCTATTTTCCGGACCGGCCCCTGTTGATGGACTGGATCTGTTCGATGCGGCTCTGCATTTTGCTTACGTACGTTTCCAGTTTCGCCCGCTCACCGGGGCTGGTTTTGTCGACGAACATTTTGACCAGCCCATGTGCGTCGGTGGGCATTCCCCTGGTCATTTTCGGGGTCGCCAAATTGGGTCCTCGGTACCCTCCCTGTGTCCGGGGCGCCCCACCGACGGAACTTCCACGTCCCGTCAGCATCGACTGCAATCCGGCCATCTGCTTGATGCGGTGATCGATGAAGTTTTTCCGTTCACTTTCCGTTCGCAACGTGCTGAACACTTTGCTGTCTTCGACCATTTGTATCTTGGCCATATCGATTACATTTTCGCGGAGTTCCATGGCCTGCGTTTCGGGCATGTCGTTGACAGCTTTGGCGAGTTGTTCGATTCGTTCCGGGGTGCGGGAATAGTAATCCAACACCCTGGTCCCATATTGGAGTTTGAAGGAGTCGGATTGATTTCGGTACGCGGGTTTTGCCAGCGTGGTGAGCACCTCGGTCGGCGTGGCCAGCGTGGGGTCGGGAACGGGACCCAGTTGGGCGCTCGAGAGCAGTCCCGGCACGACGAGGACCAGCAGGAGGACGAGAAAACAGATTCCGCCGATGGTGATCGTTTTTTTATGTTTTTCCCAGAGTTCTTTAACGTCCATGATGTACCTCCGCAACTTCCTTACTACAACTGGTTTCACAATCGGAAAAGACACCCGCTGCCTCACGGTCGCGGTTCGTTACCGGGGCTATGAAACCATCTCTAGTAATTTCCCGCGTGGGAATCAGCGAACAGCGCCATACGTGATCCCGGTTCCGCCTTGCCGTCGGGGCTGTGGAAGTTTTCATAATCCCAGACCAGCGACAGCTTGCTCAGATCCTCAAAGAGTATCTTGAGTTCCTCGATTTCCTTCGTGGAGGCTCCCTGGCTCTGGAGATCGCTGAAATCCAGCGGTCGGAATTCTTTGCTCAGTTTCAGGTAGCCGCCTGTTCCGTGGATGGAGAGGAAGGTCCGAGGCTCGTAACTCGATCCCTGCCATTTGAACCAGGTTGTCTCGTCCGCGGTCGGCTGTACTTTGTGGTTTTTCGTGATGCTTTCCATATCGATGAGTCGGTCGGAGGGACAATGGAAGACCTCGAACTGCCTGTTTACGTAGGGGCCCAGCAGGCAGGGTCTGTTCGGGTCTGCCATGGGCAGTCGGTAATTGCCTGGAAATTCCACCTCTTCATCTCGCGGAATAACGGCCATGGGGGGGTAGAAGTTGTTATATTCGTCCATGTATCCGCGGATGGCCTTACCGACGGAACTCAGGTTGGCCAGGCACTGTGTCCGCTTGGCCGACAGGCGGGCCCGTCCGATGGCGGGCGTAAGAATTCCGATCAGCAGAGCGATGATGCCGACAACGACCAGCAACTCGATCAAAGTAAAAGCCACATTCTGTTTCGCACGCATTTGATTTACACTCCTCAATGCAGCTACCATGCTTCCGACTCCACAAGGATACGGCGCACCGTGGTCCCGGTTCATTTCATCATTATACACAATCCGGGCGAGCCGGTTTACGTTTAATTCTACAAAACCGGCATTGGGGCTGAACACAAAAATCGGCGATACAGGCGTCAACGGTCCGCGGAGGCATATTCGGAAGGGTTCCTAATCCTCGAAGCCGTTCGGATGTTCCAGATGCCACTGCCAAGCGGTCTGGATAATATCCTCCAGTTGGTTCACCCTTGTCCGCCACTTGAGCAGTCGCTGCGCGTTGCTGGGATCCGCGTAAAGAACAGGGGTATCCCCTTCGCGCCGAGGACCCATTTGGGTTTTGATTTTTCGCCCGGTGACTTTCTCGGCAGTGTCGATTACTTCTTTTACGCTGTGTCCCTGGCCTGTTCCGAGGTTTACGACAAGTTCCTTGCCCGGTTCCAGTGCGAGCAGGGCCCGCTGATGTGCTTCGGCGAGATCTTCCACGTGGATGTAATCTCGGACGCAGGTACCGTCCTCGGTCGGGTAGTCGTCTCCGAATATCTGGACGGCGTCACGTTTGCCCATGGCCACCTGGAGCACGATGGGAATCAGATGCGTCTCGGGATCGTGGTCTTCTCCGATGGAGGCGTCGAAGCTGGCGCCGGACGCGTTGAAGTATCGCAGGGCTGCGTAGCCAAGGTTCCACGCCCGGGCACAATCGGCGTAGACCTGTTCCATCATCCGCTTGGTTCGGCCGTAGGGGCTGATGGGATTGCAGGGCATGTCTTCGGTCATGGGCGCGGTGGGGGGAATTCCGTATACTGCGCAGGTCGAGCTGAAGACGAGTTTCCGCACGCCCAGTTCCTTCATGGTTTCCAGAAGGATTACGGTATTGGTGACGTTGTTGCGATAGTACGCCAGCGGTTCTTTCACCGACTCGCCGACCGCGGTCGAAGCAGCGAAGTGCATCACGGCATCGGGGGCGAATTTCCGCATCGTTTCCATGAGGAACTTTGCGTCACTGAGGTCCCCTACCGTCAGTTCGCCCGGTTCCACGGCAGAACGATGTCCGGCCGACAGATTATCGTAGACCAGCAACTCGTGCCCCCCCTGGCGAAGAAGCCGCGCACAATGAGAACCAACATATCCAGCACCGCCGGTAACAAAGACTCGCATCGCTGCAACCTCCAAAATAAAAAGCGGGGCGCATACCCGCTCCCGCACATCCGATCAAACGCGCAAACGCGTCAATGCTCCATTCATACAGGATATTAATCCACGATGAAATCTTCAAGCATAGAAATCGCCACCACGTTCGATCTTGGGATATATACCTTGCGGCGATTTGCCCGCACGCCGAACTTGCAGGCGTTGATCACGTACAATTCCTTGCTGCTGTAGCCTTCGTCGCTGTCGTGGACGTCGGCATCCTGCAGGACGAGGGAATCGCTGGAAATCCTCACGAGCCGCCCTATCACGACCATCGGCCCCCGTGTGTCAATGACGATCATCTGATCGAGGAGGTCCGCCATAGCCAACCGTTTCTTCCTGGCCATCGATTACTCTCCTCCCGCAGACACCTGCACATCGCGGATTCGAAGGGTGGGCATCCGATTCCCCGGTTCTTCGCGACAATCGCTGCTGATCGCGTCGAGGTTCTTGAGAATCTCCATCAGGTTCCCCCCGACCATCGCGTTGGCCACGGGATAAACCAGTTGGCCTTTCTCGATCTTCATGGCGAAGTCGAGGTTTGTGGAGATGTCACCGCTGACCATATCGGGATCGAGGCCGCCGAGTTCCAGGTAGATACCATCGTCGACCTGCCTGATCAGTTCCGCCGCGGGGGTTGTTCCGAGGGAAATGACGAGGTTCGACGATGAGACGCCGCCCGTTCGCGAGCCATGTCCCGTGTTGGCGACTTTTGCCTTGTTGGCGGTCATGCTGTTATGGAGTTGGTTGACAAACCGACCGTGGTCGATTACGGTGACGACTTTTCGGCACGCCCCTTCGCCGTCATAGGCGCCGGAGTACAAGCCCCGGTCGATCGATCCGTCGTCGGTGACCGTGAGGAACCGGGGAGCAATGACGTCGCCCATTTTGTCCGCCAGGAAACTTCGTTTGCGTTGAATGGCCTCGGCGTTGGCCCCGGCCACCAGAGCTGCGATCAGTCCAAAGCCCGACAGCGGACCCAGAACGAGCGTTGTTCGTCCGGTGTGAATTTTTCGGGGATTCAGGTACTCTGTCGCCCGTTTTGTCGCCTTCGCCGCGAGGCCCACGGGCACGAAGTCGCATAAGAATCGTGCGCTGTCATGCTCCGCGAAACTCCCCACCGTCTTTCCGTCCTTCACCACACAGAAATATCCGGACTGAATTCGCGTCGATCTCCTGGCCAGGGCAATTCCCGTGGAACTCGCCAGTGCGGAGCCAGAAGCCTTGAACGCCACGTCGCCGCTGACGATCACATCCTTGCGAACCGCCTGCGCCTCACGGATATTGTCCATGGCCCATTCGATCGTCTGATGGGATCCGACGTCAAGGACTTCCGGATCGAACACATGGGGTCGATGCGTCGCGGTTTCCGGGCTGGGAAGGGCGAGGAAGTCCGGGTTTGGCGTGGCGACTTTCGCCAATTCGACCGCACGTTCCACGAGCGTATCCAAGTCGCGTTCGTCCACTCCGCTCGTGGAGGCATATCCCATTCCGCCCCGGATGTACACGCGAATGGAGAAACTTTTACCCCAGATGACCTCGGAGCATTTGATTGAGCTTTTTTCGACGCCGATATTGACTTCGCGATCGACACTGACCACGGCATCGGCGAAGTCAGCGCCTTTTTTCTTCGCGTGTTCGACCGCTTTCTGGACAACTGCCAGAAAGCGTTCGGGATGTTCGATTTCCGCGTATTGCGAGGTACTCATTGTTCGGCCACTCCTCCCACGACCATTTTGGACACCCTGAGGTGCGGTCCGCCGCAGTCAGTCGGCACCCCCTGCCCGGATTTTCCGCAGGTCCCGGGAAATGTCATTTCAAAATCACGGCCTACCATGTCAATGTTCATCAGGGTCTCGAGGATAAGCCCGCTCACGCTCACATCGCGCAGCAGTTCTCCGAGTTCGCCGTGCTCGATCATCTGCGCCTCGGAGGCATGGACCAGGAACTGTCCACGTTCGGTGAACACATATCCTTCGTGTCCTTCTCGGAGGTAGATTCCACGGTCGATCCCCTTGATCATGTCTTCAAGGGTCGATTGGCCGGGTTCGAAGAAGGTGTTGCTCATCCGCACGATGGGCATGGATCCGTAGTCCTGGGCCCGGCCGCACCCATTCGAGGTCGTCTCGAATTTTCCGGCGGTTTCCAAACTGTGCAGCAACTCGCGGAAGATTCCATTTTTGACCACTTCGCGTCGTCGGGTCGGTATTCCCTCCGAGTCGAACGGCTCGGACCCATACTTGCCAGGGAGCGTGGCATCATCCACGATAGTCACGAGTTCGCTTGCGACCTGCTTGCCGAGTTTGTCCTGAAGAATCGATTGGCCCGTCCAGATGGAATCGGCTTCGGCGTTATGGCCCAGTGCCTCATGGGCGAGCAATCCGCTGATTGTGGGATGGAAAATCACTGGGAATTCTCCCGCGGGCGCCTTTTTGGACTTCAGTTGCTGCAGTACCTTCTGGGCGGCCCGAATGGAGAATTCCTCGGGCATCAGTTCCGTTAGAATTTCCGGACCGCCCTGGTGCCCCACGCACTGAAAATTGTTCTGCCTCAGGTCGCCATCGACGGCGGTCACCGAGCAGCTTACGCGCGATCGGGTGATTCGGTCGTAGACCTCCGTCCCGCCGGTATTGACGATCCACTGTTCACGAATACCGTCTCCGTAGGACACGATGGAGTTGACGATTTTCCCCTGTCCGGCATCGAGTGCCGTCCGCTCCAGCTCCAGGCAGATTTCCTGTTTTTTGGACAGCGGAACGTCGTCCGGATCCAATCGTCCCACGACGTTCACTCGCTCTCTCGTCGGATCGAAAGCGGCAACGATCGCGTGGTCCGACACGTACGGGGCCGAGCTCCGCGCCAGGGCGATCGCCTCCTCAAGACAGTTCCGTAACGCGTTCCGCTCAAGTCCGTCGCTACTGGCGAAACCCCAAGCGCCGTCGACGAGCACGCGTACGGCCAAGCCGGAGCTTTGGGAGTAAAAGACTTTCTCGGCCTTTCGGTCCTGCACGAGAACGGAACTACCCCGCCCTTTCATCGCCCGTATATCAGCGAACTGTGCTCCCAGTCGCCGGGCCTCATCGATCACAGGCAGCAGCATGTCAAATATATTTTGTATTTCCCTACTGTCGGTCATATCCGTATTTCTTCTCCCGATTCCATCCACCACCCGCAGTTTAGATATCCTATTCCCGATCGACGGGTTTCTCCCGCGTCAAATCATCCGTTTCGGGTTTCCGCTGAAGCACCACCGTCCGGCCGAGCATGTCACCTATCCGTTGGCGATTGCGGGTCAAGACCATCATGATGAGCAGCGGAAGCATCTGCATTTCAAGGATTTTTGCGACATTTCGCGTCGTGACCTGCCACCACGTCGCAAGCTCAGTCATATTTCCCGACTGCCAGACCTGGAGTCTGAAAAACCACTTTCCGATTGTCCAGCCCCATTTGGCTTCCATTAATGTGCAGTACAGGGCGAAAATGCCCAGGTTCAGCAGGCCATACTTAATCATCCGCGGGTCGATCTGCGACGTGTCTATGTTCTGCAGCATCAACTGACGTTCCATGGCCGCCATAAGCTCCTGGGGTTGAAGGACACCCAGAACCATCGCGAAGGCAGATGAAATCAGCAGAAGGTCGATGATGAAGGCCGCCGCACGTCGCCAATACGCGGAATAGAGCCACCCGGGTGGAGGCTCCTGAATCACTTCGGGTCCTGTGAATCTCCGGCTGAACATCACCATCATCAACACTACGATCATGATGATGGTCAGCAGCGTGGAACGATCCTGTGACTCGCCGGGCATTACCGTCTGGCCTTCAACTCCGGTCGTACTCAAGTATTCCCCATCGCCGGACCATCGGAGAAGGTTGATTTTTTCCTTGTCCTTCACGCGATATCCTGCCACGATGTTCTTTCCATCGCCGGCGACGTCATACGATGTTTTGAATGTCGCGTTTTTGCCATCTACCTGAAGTACC
>CAZLZE010000152.1:0-10997 GCA_964563935.1 uncultured Phycisphaerae bacterium
GTAGGCAGGCCCTCCATCCAAGACAAGGCCCCAAAAAAGTGGGGATGAGTCAGGGGGATGGCAGAGGTCGCCCGCCGGACACAGCGATCATGAAGGCAGTAACCGTCTTTCTTTTTGGGTGGAATTCGGTATTATAGTACGTTCACTTTTACTAGCAGAGGAAGGAACAAACATGGCTAAGTACAGCGTGGGACAATGCAAGAGTCTTCGTCAGCGACAGGTCCATCTGGACTGTCATACATCGGCACTTATTCCGCAGGTCGGACACCAGTTCGACGCGGAGGAATTTGCCCAGACCGTTCAGGACGCACACATCGATTCGATCACGATTTTCGCCGTCTGCCACCACGGCATGGCGTATTATCCGTCGAAGATCATCCGGCGTCATCCGGGTTTGTCATTCGACCTGCTGGGGCGGCAGATCGAGGCGTTGCACAAGCGGAATATCCGCTGTCCGATTTACATCACGGTGGCATGGAATTACGAGCAGGCGAATTTGCACCCGGAATGGAAGATGATCGACAAGGACGGTCGAGCGTACCAGGACAGCGGGGCTGGGTTCTATGCGTATCTGCAATTCTACAACTCAGCATACGAGGAGCAACTTCACGCGGTCACGCAGGAAGTGCTGAAGAATTATGACGTCGACGGACTCTTTTTCGATATCGTTTTCTCGCCGCTTCACAACGGCGGTCCCTATGACGCGGTGTCGACGAGCATTCGGGAGAAGTTCGGCTGGATGGCCCCGACGGATGAGAATGCGGTAAAGCTGGATATTTACACGCGGACGCAGTTCGCCACGCGGATGAACGCGATGATCCGCAAGACGAACAAGGATTGCACGATTTTCTACAACAACGCGCACCACTATAACCTATCGTCAGAGCAGAGCATTCGCGAGCAAGTGGCGTATCAGACGCACATCGAGATGGAGTCGCTGCCGAGCGGGGCGTGGGGTTATTTCCACTTTCCGATGATCGCACGGATGACCCAGCCGTTGAACGTTCCGGGTCTGGGGATGACGGGCAAGTTCCAGAAATCGTGGGGCGATTTCGGCGGGCGAAAACCAGTGGCGGCGTTGGAATTCGAATGTTTCCGCAGCCAGGCGATGGGGTTCGGTAACAGCGTGGGCGATCAGCTTCATCCGTCGGCGAGGCTGTGCAAGAGCACGTACCAATTGATCGGCGAGGTGTACAAGCAGACGGAGGCGGCTGAACCGTTTTATGAAGGTTCCAAGGCGATGCCGCAGGTTGGCATCCTGTCGCCGGGACATGAGACATTCAAACGCGACGATTTCATGGCGTCGATCGAAGGATCGATTCATATTCTGGAAGAGTTGCACTACGAATGCCAATTGCTCGACGACAAGATACCGCTGGACGGGTATCAACTGTTGATCCTGCCGGATTCAGTGGTTATCGATGAGGCGATGGCGAAGAAACTCCAGGCGTATATGCATAAGGGCGGAAAGCTGCTTATTTCCGGCAAGAGCGGTTTGGACGCGGCGGGTAAATGGGCGTTGGATTTCCTGCCATACAAGTACGTGGGAACAGAACCTTTGTTCCCGACGTTTTTGCGGTATCCGGAGAAGCTCTTTTCGCCGCGTGTGCCCATGGACGAGGCGATGTACGAGCAGGGCGTGCAGCTTCGGCCGGGAAAATCGATGGAGACGTGGGTGAATCGCGTGCTGCCGAATTTCAACCGGAACGCGAATCATTTCTCTTCGCACTTGCACAGCCCGCCGGAGAAACTGTCGCCGTTCCCGGCCGTCATTCGTAACAAACAGTTGGCGGTCTTTGCGGACCCGATTTTTGCCGCATACCGCAAGAACGGCAGCGAGATCTACCGGTTGCTGGTCCAGAAGGCGATCGAGGATTTGATCGGCCTGCCACCGTTCGGATACGGGTTACCGCTGAATCTGCTGCAGACGGTGCGCCGCCGCGGGAAGGACGCGGTGATCACGCTGCTGCACTATGTTCCCGTTCGCAAATGCCACGCGGTCGACGTGATCGACGAGCGCAGCCCGCTGGGCGGACTGGGCTTTGAGATGCGTACGCCCCGGCAGCCGAAGGCGGTGACGGTGTTCGGGACAGGCGAGTCTCTGGCGATTCAAAGCGGCGGCGATCACTACGCGGTAACGCTGCCCAAGGCAGACGGGCGATTGATGCTGACTGTGCTGGATGTGTTCTGAGGGAAATGATTTGTCTCGCTTTTGGCGTTACCGAGCGTGACGGTGATTTTTTGCCCGGTGTCGGCGGTTCCCCAGACGATGATGGGCATGTCGCGCTGCAGGACCATGTGGTCGCGGAAGACGGGCGCTGGTTGGACTTCGCCGCAGACCGGAAACGTCAGACAAAGCAGTCCGAGTATCGAGAGGATCTTCATGTCAATACTTATCCGCCTGGTACCAGCCGTGGAAATCCGCCCAGACAGGATCATATCCCTGGTCGGCTATCCATCCGGGGGCGTTGTATACCCAGACGCGTCCAATCGGCGTCAGGTGAATGGATGTTATGCCCATATGTCGGCGTCCACCATCGAGGTAAGATCGATCGCTGATGCAGCGAACAAACGTATAGTTCTGCCCGTTCTCACCGAAGGGTCGGCCAAGTTCGGCGGAATCGCCCGAGGCCCCACTGTATTCCAGCATCAGGCCATGGGCCACCGTTGTCCACGACCCTCCCATCCATGCGATTAACAGCGTAAGGTAGTTTTGATAGGAACAGGGAACATTCAGGCTCCACCGTTGCTCCAGGTAAGGGTACCGAGGATCATCAACTCCCGTGTATGTGATCTTTTCCTTTCCGGCGAATGAATCGCCGGGACAGAGCATGACGCGTCGGTCGGGAATATACCGATCCATCCATTTTGCAGGGTCGATTTTGCCGGTATAACTTCCATTAACTACTTCGAGAGCACCGAAGAAATAGGGAACGTACTTGAAGTCCGATTGGTACATCACCAGTGAGATTCCCAACTGGTGAAGATTGCTTTTGCAGGTAGCAATACGTCCCTGATCTCTCGCCTGGGCCAGGGCCGGCAGGAGCATGGCGATGAGGACGGCGATGATGGCCACGACGACGAGGAGTTCGATCAGCGTGAAGGACCGTTTTGTTCTATTTCTTTTTCCCATGGCCGATGCCCTTTAGATCGAGGTCCATATTGCAGATGATATACACCGGATCGTTACCGACGATTATCTGGTTGGCGCCATATTCACCGGGGGTGACCTTCGGGCCGGGATTGCCCTGGAAATCGAAGGTGTGATCGGCGCCATGCACGGCAGCGGGCATTTCCTTACCCGATACTTCGGACCAGGCGACCACGATTCGTTCGTTGCCCTTGAGGAAGGAATAGGCACGGATGGCAGGACCGGGGTTGAGTGGACCTTCCATTTTGGCGCCTTCGAGGAACCGCGTCATGGTGGAGAAGGCGACGGCGCCGATGTCGGGCGTGTAGTCGGCATGAACGAGGCTTGTCAGGCCGTAGCGGGGCAGGTTGTAGATAAATCCGAAGGATTTGGCGACACCCCTGGACCAGTCCTCAAGATATCCCTGGACGAGGCTCGTACTTTCGAGAGCCAGGCCGGGGGATTCGGTGTCGAAGTATACCATGTCCGGCCGGCCGAGTTTTTCACACAGCAGCTTGGAGTTGTAGAATTTGGGACCCCAGCACGCTTGCGACCAACCGTGGAAGGAGATGACGTCGATATCGTTGATTACATCGGGCAGGACGCGTTCGACGAAGTTGTCGAAATGAGCGCCCATATCCACCGTTCGGAACCCGCCCGCGCACACTTTCGCATTCGGATCGACTGATTTGATTCCCTTGCAGGCGTGCTTGATGATCTTGACGAAATTCTCGGACGAGTCGCGCCAGAAGCCGTTGAAATTTTCGTAGTTCTTTGGCGCGCCGGGTTCGTTCCATATTTCGTAGTAGACGACTTTACCTTTGAAGCGTTCGGCGGCCTTTCGGCAGTAGTTTTCCCAATCGGCGAAATCCTTAGGGGCAACCGATTCCCAGAATGTCCCGGTGTCGATGGCGCCGACCCGTTCGTCGTGGGGTTTGGAACTCGCCCATCGGGCCGTATTGGCCAGTTCGACCATTACGTGCATGCCGTACTTGTATGCGAGGTCGGTGAACGTTCCCATGGGGAAACTGCCGCCGTCCCAATCGATTTTTCCCTTTTCCGGTTCGTGGTTGTTCCAGTGGAAATTGAGTCGGAGCCACTTGACGCCCAAGTCGCGCATCTGCTCGACGATCTTCTCCTGGAAGGCGTCCTCGGAATGCAGCGGATACTGGAAGACGCCGAAGTGGGAGTTGAGGCTGTCAGCCTGCATGTTGGGCGGTGCGATGACGGCGAAGGTTGTGTTGGAGAAGATGCGAGCGCCCTGGGGTCCGCCTCCGAGTTTGACGCGATAGAGGCCATAGAGTTTCGTCGCTTCCGGCGACAGCAGCTCTTTGACAGTGAGTTTTGCCTTTGGTTTGACCGTCACGGTTTGGGACTTGTTGAACACTTCCTTTCCATACAGGTCTGTGACTTTGAACGTCATCGGGACCTGGATTTCTTTGTCGCTGAGACTGTGGATGTCGGCGACGAGTTGGATAGGCTTGGTGTGGTAGTAGATATGGCCAAATTTGTCACAGGTGATTTTGAGGGTGAAGGGGATTGTTTCGGGATCATTTTCGATGACGAGGTTATCGAAGTACCCGTTGATCGCGTCCTTGGGTTCGTTCCACTTGATGGAGCGGACTTCGAACATGGAGATGGGCTGATCGGCATCGGCGGAGAATTCCATTTTTTCGGTTTTGGCGATGACGCCCTCCTGGCCTGTGATGGTGATCTGGTAGAGACCGGGCTTTTTATCCGCGGCGCGAGGTTGGATGGTCATGACCACATGGTATGTCGCGGGGCTGGTGGCATCGCCGGCGCGCAAGGGTTTGGTGGAGATTTGGACGTTGTTCTGGCCTTTCCTCGTGTAGACATGCCCGCCGGTGGGCTGGACCATGACGACGGCCTGGTACTGGTCCCAAGCTGCGCCGGGTTTTTTGAACCCGAAGAACGTCCATTGGCCATTGGCTGGGATCCAGTCGAAAGAGCACTTGAAGACACCGCACTCCTGGGCAGCAAACCTTATGTTACTATTGACCCCATTATACGCCTTGACGGCCATCGCCTTCCCGAGAGGCCCTTCCTCAACGGTATTCAGCACGCCGGTCCACTCGGTCGACCAATATTCCTTGCCGCCGGAGGTGCCGTTAAAATTCTCATCCACCAGTCTTCCCGCCATTTCGTCGGGAGCCCCAAAGCTCAGGGATGTGACAAGAAGAGACGTGAAGACACTCAGTAGCGTTCTGTACAACATTTCAAACTCCTCTATTGTGTTTGTGCTGAACCGGTGGATTGACGTATGACCATTTTGGCTTCGATGGTGATTCGCTGGGGTTTTAGCCGGGGATTGGCCATGAGTTCGAACAGGTGTCGAACGGCGGCTTGCCCGAGTTCGATCATAGACACATCAATGGTGGTCAGAGGCGGGTCGGCCTTATCGGTCCACGCTTGATTATCGCAGCCGACAATGCTGAGATCCTGCGGAACGCGCAGGTTGAGTTCGCGGGCAGCGGTCAGAGCGCCGCGAGCGATCAGATCGCCGTGGCAGATGACGGCGGTCACGTCGAGTTTGCGTGCGGCCAGCTCTTTGATGCCATTGATTCCGGACTGCTCGCTGAAAATGGGTTGACGGATGATCCATTCGTCTTTGCACGGCAGGCCGAGCTGCATCATGGCCATGTAGTAGTTGGTCAACCGTTCGCTTTCGCAGGCAAAGCTCATATCGCCGGTGATGACGGCGATTTTGCGGTGGCCGAGGTCGTGGAGGTATCGAACTGCCTTGGCCGAGCCTCCGCCGTGGTCGGGGCGCACGTGGCTAACACCATCAAATACATCACGCGTATCCACCAGAACCATCGGGACATGCTGGCCGGCCAGGATCTGAAACAGCATCTGGTTGGGCCATCCGGTCACGATCAAACCGTCCGCGATCCGCTCCCGCACCGTCACCGGAATATTGGCTGGCGACGTGGTCTCCGGGTCCACTTGCGCCGCCTGCAGAATCGATTCCTGCCGCTGCGCCTCCTCCAGACACCCCGACAGGAACTGTCCCCAGTACTGCTTGCCCCACTCCCCCGCCGGGTCGAACGGCAGACAACTGACGAAGGCCAGGGATTTGACCTTGGTCGGCAGGTGGTTGCGGCGCCGGGGCATGCGCGACGGGACGTACTTGATTCGGCGGGCGATTTCCAGGACTTTTACGCGCGTGTCTTCGGAGACATCCGGACGATTGTTGAGCACATAAGAGACCGTGGCGACTGAGACACCGGCGATATCGGCAATCTTCTTGATGGTTGACATGACCACCTTTCCTGCAGTTACTATGACTAAAGAGTAACATTAAGTTAAGGTCATGTCAAGCTTATTTTCAGTTACAATCACCTTAAATTAAGCAGCAAAGACAGACTTTATCCAAACTTTCGCCATTCTGGCATAACACATTGGTACTACATGCCTTGCAGTTGATACTCGAACCCTTCGAACGTATCAAACGTGATGATATCAGGCGATATTCCGGCATTTTCTACCTTAACTTCAGCTATTTCAGCCTTAACATGCGTCGGCATGGGCGCGCCAGACTGCATCGTCGAAGACTCCTCGCAATGACCTGCGGGTGTAGACGGCTGAAATACGGTGAGTTTGAGTTTTCTGCCCGGCCAGGGATTGGCGATTCGACACGGACCGCCAGCGAGGCTTTTGACTTTAAGATGCGTTACCTGACCGTCGCGCTGCGAGGCGGACACGAGGAAGGCCCCTTCCGCCCGAAGTTGGGAGAATTCGGCGGGTATATCCTTCGGCCAGGCGGGAAAGACGCGGATCAGGCCGTCCCAGCTTTGGAGCATCATTTCCTGGAGCGGGGCAATGATGCCCAAGGTTTCGGTCCACGCTCCGGCATGTCCGTAGTTGATGATGGCCATGGCGCAGAGGAGGCCATTTGGATGCCGCCAACGTTCGAGGATATGCTTGAAAGTTGCGTAGTCGCGTTCGGGGAGGAATTTGTTGTTGCGGAGGCGAATCATCATGGCCCAGGGCATTTTTCCGCAGTACCATCGGTTCATATCGTCGTTGAGGCCGGGCTTGGGGGCTGATTCGGCGAGCCAGTTCCATTCGGGATGGGTGATGCGAAATTCGGGGGGATTCGGGTCGGCCAGGGCGGATTTGTCGAGCGGTTGACCGGCATCGCCGGCGCAATGGTCGAGGATGTCGCGCCACTGGGTCTGCAGGTCGGGGTCGGCGTTTAGAATCTCGGCGGCCCGGAGCGTGTTCTTCAGGCAGTAGCGCATGTGCTCCATGACCTGTTTGAGATCGGTGAAGTCTTTCGGATCGCCGGAGAATCCATCTTCGCCCTGGTTGGATGGAAAGGCATGGTACAGGCCATCATCGCCCTTCTTCATGAAGTCGGTATAGAACAGGGCACACTCGCGAAGGGCAGGATAGCCCACTTCGCGCAGCCATTTTTCGTCCATCGAATACCGATAGCGGAACCAGTACATGTTGGACATCCAGCCGGTCATGTAGGCCATTCGCCCCATAGGCACACAGCCGAGACAATCGTCTTCGGCGTAGATGGGAAAGCCGCTAAGCTGGATGAACGCGCCGCGTGCGTTGTAATAGTCTCGGGCGATTTTTCGACCCATCTGGAGCATGAACTCCATCATTTTGAAATAGGCATCGCCGAGTTCGAAATGGTTGGCTGTGTAGTCGCCCCAGAACGGTGACTGGATGTTGTAGTTCGTGTGGTAGTCGCCGTGCCAGTGGGAATAATCGTTGACCGTGCTGGGCAGAAAGAGTCCGGGCGGAACGGTGTCGTGACGATATGCGCATCGACGTGCGTGAAGCGTCTGGTACCAGAGGTCTTCGAAGAACTGGTCACCCAGACGGACAGCGGATTTGGACCAGAATTCGCCGGCGGATTTTAGATTCGCGTCGCGCCATGTGGAGAACATATCGCCCGGGACAGCGAGAATTCGCTTCATCTCCGCTTCCGGACCGCCGGGATCGCTGCTGGTCGTGACGGCGATTGCCAGGTGCCCTCCCATTCGCGTCGGCCCCGGAGTCAGCCTGATCTGGGCGGTGAAGCCGGGAACGAATGGGACACGCGGGTCCGCAAACGACACGTCGGAACCAACTGGCACGAGAAAATATCGGAAACCGTCCGGAAAGAGCGGATCGGGATAGAATTTCTGCTCGATGAACCGGAGATCGCCGTCCTGGCGGATCGTGGGCGCGGGCAGCGTGGGGAGCTGTTTATCGTGACAAGCGGCGATGGACGGATGAACCGACCTGGACGCGACTTCGAGGACCGAGGGATCATTCCAGCGATAGAGGAGAAACTCCACAGGCGGCATGCCATAGCCGGCGATGGTGGTTTCGTTCCAGCCTGTGACCTTCCACTCGACGACCAGCACGTTGGGCGAGGGCGGAACGAAGCACGTTATCTCGACCTTCATTCCCGACGGCCAAGAGCAGGTGATATAGAGAGTAGCCTGCTCGATTGCCAGCCGCTGATGGATTCGCAGGCCCATCTGATCGGGAGGAAGCAGCATGGCCAACTCCCCTACCGGCTTGGGACACGGATACGGGCGTTCGTGATAGCTCGGCGGACAGCCCTGACATAATTCCTTCATTCGCTTGGGATTTTTCGTCCCGTGCAGGGCCACGGTTTGTCTGCCGTCGTAAGGGTTGCACTTCCATCCTTCCACTTTGATGCCGTAAGCGACTTCGTCGATGTGGGCTGGGCGCGGGTCTTCGCTCAAGTCCAGCCGGCGGTCCCAGACATCGCCTTTTCCGAACCGCCAGATGATACGGTCGGAGGTTTGATAGACGCTGACGGAGAGGTCACCGTTGCCGAGGAGCAGGCCGTCTTCGGGTTCGAGGATTCGTTCCGTAAGGTCGATTGTGTGGGTATTATAATCCATAGGAAACCTTCGTATAGAAGACCAGATATGTTTGGATCACGAGAAATCGATATCCCAGTCCGATGAGGTCGTTATCGTCCGGAATCCGGCCAGTTTGCTGAACAGTTCGATCTTCAGTTGCATCTTGCCATCCTGCGCCATCGACATCACGACCAACTCGCCTTCGCCGTTCTTTGTGATGAAGATCGGCTCATCGGACTCATGAACGAGTTTGGATATTCTATTGGTCTTGTTCCGCAAATCCAAAATGGGCTTGACCAGGGGCACAGGTCACGCCTTTCAACTATCATTATTGTATCACTTTACTGATATGTCTCAATCACAAAAACAGAATGGCACCCGGAGGCGTGGCCATGACGAAATGCTTCAGTTGCAGGCTGGGTTGTCTATCCCATTCTGGCACGGCGGTATTCGAGGGCGAATTGGGTTCCATCGTAGCCGGGGTCGTCCTGGCGGAGGTCGGTGAGGAAGATCTCGGCGCCGTTATTGAGCCAGGAGACTCGTGCGGCCATGCCGGCGAGCTCGGGTTCAAGGAGCACGTCCATCGGGATCGGCGGGTTCTCTTCTTTGCCGGTCAGGTAGGGCAATTCGGCTTCCAGGAGCGACCTGTAGATTTTGCTATTGTCGGTCGTGATCTGGACGACCTTTTTGGTGGTGACGGCGGTGATGTGGAACGGCAGCCAAACACCCTTGCCGAGGGTCAGGAGGCCGACTTTGCCGTCGGACCAGTTGATCTTGAGATGTTTCTGCTTGCTGGCTCCGAGGTATTGGACGGAGCGGATGCCCGGGCCCATGAGGCCCGAAATGAGGGAGTAGGCGTGGATGCCGTAGTTGTATTCGTCGGTTCCGCAGCCGGCGTAGGCGTGGAAGATTTCGCCGCGTTCTGATTCGGGCTGTTTGAGGAACTCGCGGACTTCAAAGGCGAATCGCAAACTCGAGCCGCCGGTGACGCGTTTTTTCTGTTTGGCCCAGTCGAGGAGCTGGTTGGCGTCTTTGAGATTGCCGACCATGGGTTTGTCGATCAGGACGGATTTGCCGGCATCGACGAAGGGCTTGGCCTGCTCGATGTGGCGGTCCCAGTTGGTGGTGTGAACGATGACGCCGTCGACGAGGCCGAGCATGTCCTGCAGATTATCGACGGGCTTGGGGATGTCGAATTTGGAGGCAAATTCTTTGGCGAATCCGGCTGGGCGGGTTTCACCGGAATCCCAGGCGGAGACGACCTGGACGTCGACGTATTTTTCTTCGACCAGTTTGCGGATAACGGGCACCCAGCTCTCGGGATGCGATGTACAAAGACCGACCAGACCCAGTTTGAAAGCCATTATGTTCTCCTCAAAAGGCGGTGCGTCAAGACACGCCCTACAAATCGTTTCATTTGTTGATTGCGTTGGCGTAGATCATGTCCGCCAATTGCATGGTTTTGACCGAATCCTGGAGGTTGTTGTGCAGTTGCCGGCCGGATTTGACGGCATCGATGAACGCGCGAGACTCTGCACAGAAGCCCTGGACGATGTGTCCTTGATCGGTACCCGGGACCTGGGTGTGCGTGGTGCTCAGAACGGGGTCATTCCCATTCTCCACGTAGACCTTGCCCTCGCCGTCGATGTCCATGTAGGCGGAGGCGCCGTAGGAGTGGAATTCGAACTTGAAGAACCGCCGGCCCGTACGCCAATTGCTCAAGAGGATACCGATGCAATTATTTTCGAAATGGACGATGGCGTTGAAGCTGACGGCGTACCAGTGGTCGAGGTTGCGAATTTCGGACGCCACGGATTTGACCTCGGAGAGCCCGGCGTAATATCGCAGGGAGTCGACGGCATGGATGGCGTCGCAATGGAGGATGTCAATCACGCCGCGATAGTACGGATGCTTCTCCTGGGGCGGAGTGTGCTTGTAGAAGCAGGATACGACCTGGTGCACTGGGCCGTTCTTTTTGACCTCGTCCCAGCAGCGGTTGACCATTG
>CAZLZE010000153.1:0-10304 GCA_964563935.1 uncultured Phycisphaerae bacterium
CCGGCTCATAGCCAACGCTTCCCCCGGTATAGTGCGGATTCGTCGGCCAGCCGGTCTCACTGAAAATGATCGCTTGGTTATTGCCGTATTTGGCAATGACTTTCTTCAGCCGGTTGATATCCATCAGTAGTCCGTCTTCCGGACCCTGGCTCGTGTGCCGGTAGGGGTGGATGTCAACAATACGATACATCTTTGACAGTCCTGCCCGCAGCAGTCGCTCGATGAATCCAATGTCCGCATCACCTGTGGTCCCGAGGATCATTCGGGCCTGCGGATTGACGGTCAGAATGGTCTGCGCCGCGGTCCGACACAACGCGACGAACTCCTCGAACGTCCCCCTGAAGCTCCCAAAGGGCATGGAATTCGGTTCGTTCCAGATTTCGAACTCGGGACTGTACCAGCCTTTGGTCTTGGTTGCCAGACGTCGGCAATACTCGGCGTAATCCTTCAGATGTTCCGGTTTGGGTGGGTAGTGGCCGGGCCATTCACCGGGTTTTACTTGTTTGGGATCTACCACCCATGCGGGCGAAAACGCCAGGCTGTGGTGACGTACAAACCCGTACTGCAAATCGTCCTCGATCTGCTTCTTCACGTCCCAATCCAGCAAGTAGACATCCTTGCTCGGGTTCGCGAGACACCACGTTGAGCTTCCGCCCCGTTGACGGCGGATTCCCGTCAGCTTCGCCACCGTGGGCATCCGATCGATGGCCACGATTCCAAACGGTGACTTCAATTCCTGCGCCCGCGTCAATACCCGCGCCGCATGAATGCGCATAATCCGTTTTCCCGGGGCGATCTTCTTGCCCGCGGGAGTCTTCAATGCCACCTGAAGCTGGTAGATGCCCGTCGGCAACGTCGCCAGATCGGCCAGGTACCCGTCGCCAAACGCAGACGCCGCAAACGAAAGCGTCTTGTTTCTGCCAAGGTCCACTGCCTCGAGTACCGGCGATTCCGCCAGCGCGCTGGGACCAATATCGATCACCGCGCGGATCGCGTCATTCGTCGTATACACATACGCGTCTTTGCTGCGATCAGGAATAAGCGTAATTTGCGTCATCTGTTCCACTGGCAACGTCGGAACGAAATATTCCAGCACTCCGCCATCATTCACGCCGTCGAAAAACTGCATGTTGCCCACGAAACCTTCGAGAACGAAGTTCAATACGAGCTTGCGCACGGGCTTGGCCAAATCCACCCACGCCAATTCCTTCGGCTGGATTTCACCCGACTTCTGATATCCCGGCGACTTGGTTCCGTAGCGCCAAATCTCCTTGGGAATGGCGTCAACGTCCGTCGTGTACTGAAGGTAGACGTCCCCGCCACCCAGATCGATGTTGCTGCATTTCGGCGTGGTGAATCGGAACCGGCTGATCGGCTTGGCAAAGCTGAACGCCAGGCCCCAATGGCATTTTCCGCCCGCCGTCTTTCTTACCCACAGTTCCTTCGACGTTTGATCGTCCGGCATATTCTGATCGGGAAGAAACGTGATGCCCCAGCCGCTGTTCCAGAACCACGTCTGAGCCTCCCCGTCCCCGATGACCAGCTTCTCCGTCACGCCCCAGTTCTTCGGTTCGACCACGTTCTCCGGTCCATTTCGCCATCGAGCTGCCTGAGATACCAATGTGCACACGAAGACAGTGAACAGAACGGTAGCGATCTTTGAGTTTCTCAACATGAGTTTCTCTGTCCTTGTCAATAAATGCCGTAGGGAGAGAAGTACCAGTGATATTTGTAGGGCTCATTGACCAAGTCCATCGGGACGGTACCCGCGGGAGTGTTGGCGGACCCGGATTCCGTGCTGGCGTGGCCATCGAGCCAGAGGACATTCAGGATGCCTTCCGCGTCGGAACGGCGACCATGGCGAAACCAGTCCACATACCACCCCGACAGATGCCAGACGAGGAACGTATGCTCAATAGGCCAGATTGGGATGTTTTCCGTAACAATAATCTTCCGATTGGGATACTCAATGTCCGAAAGGCGATAGACCTTGTAGATGCTTTCTCCCGTGTACGACGTCTCGCCGCCGCAACGGACATTGTATCCGTAGTTTCCACAATATGTATTGCGATCCTTGGCAGGGCAGTGAAGGATGTCCGGAACGCTGCCAATCTGCTGCCCGCCGGAGTTCAGCATGAAACCAGGCAGTTTCAGTGCTTCCTGCCAAGTCGGTTTTCCATTTACGCCCTGGGGTATGTAGCCGTCCCATTCATTATGGTACATGGCGCTATAGACTCCGAGCTGCCGCAGATTACTCAAACACGCAACCGTCTTGGCGTGATTACGCGCCTCCTGAATCGCCGGAAGCAGCAATGCCACCAGCACGGCGATAATCGCCACAACCACCAACAGTTCGATAAGCGTAAATGCGTTGTTGAAGTTCCTTTTCAGTCTCACAGTTATTCTCCAGATACATTTCTCGGCGGTGCCGCCGTCGTCTTCCGAACGACCAGCGTGCCCGGCATGAATATGTGTTGCGGTTCCGTCTGCTTGTGCTCGATCAGGTCGACAACCATCTTGGCGGCCGTCTGGCCCATCAGCAAGCGATCCTCATTAATCGTGGTCAGCGAAACCATCCCATAGGCGCTCAGATGCGAATTGCCGATTCCTATCACCGACACGTCTTCCGGCACACGATACCCGTCCTGACGAAGCTGGTCCATGACATACACGCCGATGATATCGACGGCGGCGAAAAAGGCAGTGGGGGGCTTGGGAAGCTTCATGAGTTCGTGAACCGCCCGATAGACATCCTCGCGTCCGCCCTCGACGCCTTCAAACAAGTATGAGTCCGGAACCGAAATCCCGGCTTCTGCCAGGACTTGTCGATACGTGGCCGGTCGCGGCGCGTGTTGAAGCGACTTGCTTCGTGGTCCGACGAATGCGATCCGCCGATGCCCGAGTTCCAGAAGGTGCTTCATCACCAGCCGCGAGTCATGGGCCACATCGGAAACCACCCAGCTTGCTCCGGGGATATTCAGGTAGTCAGCGACAAAGACAAGCGGAAACTTCTGTCGACACAATCGTTCATAAAAGTCCTGATTCTCAATCATGGGCTGGCTGATGATCCCCTCCACCCGTCTGGCCAGCATGGCAGATAGCTCTGACCGCTCGCGCTGGGCCCGAAATCCGCTCACGCCGATCAGAATGGAAAACTCCCGCGACTCGAGTTCCGGATCAATCCCCTGCATCAAGTCGTGGATGTAATTATCCCGCAAATCGCCTCCGACCGAGAACCCGACCATGAGCGTTCGGCCCCTGACCAGTGCCCGGGCGATCGCGTTCGGCTCCAGGCAATGGTCCCGCATCGCCTGCAAGACCTTCTGACGCGTCCGGGTCGCCACGCGAGGATCATTATTGATCGCCCGTGACACCGTCACCCGCGTCAGACCCAGTTTCCGAGCCAATTCCGTTGTGTTGACGATAGGCATAAGAAAATTATACACGTGTATAATTCTCGATGCAAGCTTTTTCTGAGGTTTCTTCTTGTGGCGCTTAACTCATTTGGCCAAAGTACTCTAGCAGAATCCGGGCGGAATTGTATATCTGCTCGATCTCCACATATTCATTGGCGTTGTGGGCCTGGGCGATATCGCCGGGTCCCAGCAGCACGCAATGGGCGCCCAGTCTCGCGAACTGACTGCTGTCGGCAAAATAGGCAACGCCGATCGGCTTGGCGCTTCCCATGACTTCCTGTCGGGCCTGGAGCAACTGGCGGACGAAGGGGCTTTGCGGGTCTGTATACAGGGCGGGCTGGTGGTATTGGCAGTCCACGCGGTACTTGATATTTTCTGTTTTCCGTAACGGATCAAGGACGGCCTGCACCTCACGCAGGATAAGCTCCGGCGTTTGACCAGGCAGAGTACGCACATCGACGACAATCTTACAGGAATCCGGAATAACGTTGAATCGTACACCCCCGTTAGTCATGGTTACCGAGGCGCACGCCTTTCCGAGTACCGGATAAGACGATTCCGCGAGCTTCGGCAGCCATTGATGGCGCAGGGCTCGAATAACCTCGCTCATCTGGTAGATCGCGTTGTCGCCGCGATCCGGGACGGACGAGTGCGCTGAGACGCCCTGCGTGAAAATCTCAAGAACAGTCGATCCGCGGTGCGCGACGGCGATTTCGCAGTTTGTCGGTTCGCCTACGATGACCTCATCGGCTTTCACCAGTTGGCGTTCCGTCAACCAGGTGCTTCCGATACACCCGTTCTCCTCGTCACAGGTGGCAAGGAACCAAACATCGTTCTGACCGTTCCTGAGCTTGTCCGCCATCCGGCGCAACACCCAGAGGTATACCGCCAATGCTCCCTTGGTGTCGCACGTGCCCCGACCATACATCTTCCCATCTTCGATCTTCACCTTGAAAGGGTCGATGGTCATTCCCTCGATGTTGACCGTGTCCATGTGCGCGGTCAGCACGAGCGTTTTGCCCTTGCGCCCCCCGGGCCAGCGACCCACCACGTTGGGTCGGCCATTATCCATCCTCAGCCAGTCAATCTCCATGCCCATGCCTTGGAGATACTCGCTGATGAACTCCGCGATCTCTTGTTCCGGTATTCCCTTGGGTTTCTCACACGTATTGACGCTGGGAATGCCAACCAGTTTCGTCACCAAACCCAGAAGTTCCGCCTTGTCCGGATCCGTCAACATCGTATTCATCACAACATGCCTTCCTGCGTCAATTTCAAAAATAAAATAATAGCCAAATCATGAACAAATTGAAAGCGGGTAGCCCAGGTACGCCTTTCCTCTGAATTGTGGTCGTTGACACGGGTATAGCAATCGTATATGCTTAGGGACAATACAGGATATCCCGGGAGGAAAGCGTATACGTGTGGCGGAAGACCGGAACATGGTGGCGATAACCCAGGAAAATGGCGGCGATTTTGTATCGCTTGATCCGGCGGAAGTTCCAGCGGCCTCATCACGTTGGAGAAAGATTCGGCGTATTGCCCTGATCCTTTTTGTCGGCCTGGGATTCCTGTGGATCATTGTTGTCAACTGGTCCGAAGTCGCCTACCAGCGAAGCCGGGATGAATCATTGGGACCGCCGACCGGCTATGGGTTCCTTACCAAGGGAATCAAGATGGAGATGTCCGAGGCCCAGGTAAACCGCGCCATGAGCGGAGCGGACAGGGTCTTGCCCCATCTGTATTCCTACAATCCCCCCTGGAACGGGTACATCAATACCTATGAGTTCGGTTACGGACCGGAAGCGAACCTTCTGGTCGGCAAATGGAAAGTGGCTCTGGTGAAAGAAACGATAGATGTCTATTTCGATCCCGCCGGTCATCCGAAGAAGATGAAAATCGTCCTGAACCGTCGGGGCTGGCGGTCAGAATCTACCGTAGCCGACCTGGAACGTAAATGGATCGTCCCTTCAGACTGAAATCTTCCCTGTGTATCCAATGCCTCTGATGGTCTCTTACGGCGCGTAAGGCTCACTTGTTCCGCCCTCCGTCACCACGTAGACCGGCGTCGCTCCGTTTGTCGCGTAAGTAACGGAAAAGTACGTGTTGTTTCCCGTAACATCGATTCCATCGGCGGCATCGATTCCGCCATCGGCGTAAGCCGATCCATTTACGTACGCGGTCATGGCGCCTTCAATAAAGCCGCTTCCGCTGTACTTGCCGCGTTCTTCGGCACTGGCGGGCGGTGTGTACTTGGTGATATGGGGGACAATCTGAAGCAGATGCTCACTGGCCAGGAAGTCGTTGTAGAGGAAGATCTTTCCCGTATACGCGGAGGCAGGAACGGTCACCTGCATGCTCAATCCGTCGACGGATACCGAGTCAGGCTGAACTGTCACGATGCTCCGGTCGCCGGCGCTTGATATGGAATGGAACACGACGTAGTCATTCGGAGTCAGTCCGCGCCCGATGATGGTGATCTTCTGGCTTGCGTTCGCCGACGGCTCGTTCGGATCTGCCGGTGTTCCATGAGTCGCGACGGAGGATATTCCCGTTGCCAGCGTGGGAATGGTCAGGCTGACGTTATCCATCTTCCAGAATACAAGATTCTTATCACCGTACATCATCGCCTGTTCCGTCAGGGCAGGAAGATCAAACGTGACGGTCGGCAAATCCACCGCGTCCACGGTGCACTTGGCGATTCGCCCGTACTCACCATATTCCAGTGGCGTAGGTCCCGTTATGGTGTACCAGCCATCGGCGGGAGGCGATTGTCCCGCTGCCACGTCCGGAGTAATCGTCCAGCCATCGGATTTCAGACAGATCGCGTCACTGTCGTATAACGTGAGCGAGGCGGCGTTGGAGGAAGTCACCTTCACGCGGAAGGTGGAAATGTTGCGGGGAATGTAGTCCGCATATAACGTATACTCTGTCTGAGTATCGGTTTGAGATTCCGGATAGACGGACAGCAATCCCTTGCGAATATCTCCCATCATCCCGTCTGCAATCGTGTACTTGATAGTCGTCCAAGCCTTGCCGTTCATGTAGTTGCACTCGGCCTTGAGCGTGTGTGTGCCGGATGTCTTGGGTGTTACATAGCTGAGAGTCCAGTCACACAAAAGTCCCTGGGCGATCTGATTGAAAACGTTGGTGAGGTCCGAGACCTGAGTCACCGTGAAATACTCACCGCCCGTGTCGGTTGCCAGCTTCTTCAGGTTCGCTTCATCACTGGGATAATCGTCGGGGCGAAACGCCAGACCGACAGGATAGAAAACGACCGCTTTCTTGTGCAACGCCACATCGATCAACTGGCTGATGGTCGTCTTGCTCGTCGTGTCATGCCCGTCAGTGAGAAACACAAGAGAGCGGTTGTCGCGGGTATCGAGATCGAGAAATTTCATGGCCATGATCTTTTTGAGCAGGTCCCAGATCTGCGTCAGACCCTGGTCGTGAGGCTGGGCGACAAAAGCATCCAAGTCAGCTTTGAGCTTGGCTTTTCCCTCCACCGTGCATCTGGTGAAGTCATCGATTTCCTTGTCGCCTCCCTGTCGTTCCCAGAACGCCCAGAGGCAGAGTTTGGTGGTCTCAGGCTGACTGTCGATAAATGCCTTGGCGGCGCTGACCATCGGCCCAATTCCGCCGGCGTCGCTGATACTTCCCGTGAAGTCGAGGACGAGCACGAGTCGCATCGGACGTGTCCCGAGCTTCAATATCTGCGTCGTCTCAGACATATCGACCGCCACATTGTCCTCATACAGAGTGAAAAAACTTCGCGTCAGGGCGGGCGTATCCGTCTGGGTGATCGGCAGTCCCGTCTCGTTGTTGATCAACCGGAAGTTTAGTCTCATCAGGAATGGCTGTTGGCCGAAAAGGACGGAATTGCGGATGGTAATAGGCGAAGCCACGATCGTTTCAGTCTCGCCGTCCGTCGCGTTGTTCATGTCCTTCACCTGCAGCTTGATCGTATATTGACCCGCCGTCGCGTAAAGATGCGTGGCAGTTTTCGTGGTCGAATATCCCGTGTCCCATTCCCCGTCATTGTTCCAGTCCCAGCGCACCATGAGGTCCGACGTCTTGTCCTCTGAATCTGTCGATGACGACGCGTCTACGGAGGCCGTCATTCCCTGTACCATATTCACGGCGAACGAAGCCTTCGGGTTGGTGTTCGTCAAAGTGAGTTTGAACTCCTTGATGCCTGAGTCCGATCGCTCCAGGGGATCCTTAATCTCCATGGCGACGGTGTAATCGCCTTCCGCTTCATACGTGTGCGTTTCCACCTTCGTGGGACTCCAGTTCGTGTCCCAGGTCCCATCATTGGTCCAGTCCCACCGTACTTGACAAGCCTCGTTGCCCTCAGCCGTCGCGTCCACCGTCACCTTCAACGTGTTCGTCGATTTGGTGAGCATGAACGAAGCGGTCGGCGGGGGAGTATTGGGATCAAAACTCAAAATGTCCGTTCCGCCCCCGGAGGGCGTCGATTCCAAACACCCAATCTGAAACAGACACAAAGCCGACGCGAAAAGAACTGAATATCGCATGGATATTACCTCCATTTTGAACGGCGCAACCATATTTAGCTTAATATTGAAATCCATCGACGTGATAACATGCGTGCTTTAGATGGCAAACCGGAGAATGTGCTTGTATCTGTTTTGATTAAGCAGACTTATGGCCAGCCAAGGCGTGGTGGTGAGACCGGTAAGTATTCCATGCTAACCAATATCACTTATCGGTCCCAAAGTGGTATTTAGACCGTGTGGGAGAGGAGCTTGTGCTGTCTTCGGTTGAGGAGTAATACGCCTATTCGTCTTTGGGCAGGCTAATCTTCAGGAGTTCATGGAGCTTATCCATGGCTTTGGACTCGATCTGGCGGATGCGCTCTTTCGTAACGCCCATGCGCTTCCCTAGTTGGGCCAGGCTTAGCGGTTCGTCGCTCCGATTGAGACCGAAGCGATTTTCCAGGACTTGGCGTTCGCGCTCGTTGAGCTGGCTCAGAGCACCCTGGACGGCCATGCTTCGCTCGTAAGCTTCGTCTTCATCAATATCAAACGTGCCGGGAATAACGCCGTCGAGGTCCTCGTCGGAGAGCAACTGGTGTTGCTGCTGACCAGCCAGAGGAACAATCCGGGCAAAATGCTTCATGATGGCCCACGATGCGTAGGTACTGAACTTAAAGCCGCGGGTATAGTCGAACTTCTCCACAGCCTTCATCAGCGGTCCCAAGCCTTCGCTGCAGAGTTCGTCAAGAGTAAGATGGCTGTTAAGGTGTCGTTTGGCAATACTTACCACCAGGGCTTGGTTGGCGAGGATGAGTGTGTCTTTAACGTTCTCAAGTTTGGCTTGGAGGGCTTCGAGTTCGTCCATAACCGCAGGGGGAAGAATCCCCTCGGGATCCGCCAGATAGGGCCTTCTCAACTGGTCCTGTCTCCACTTCAAATAGTTGTACGCCCGGAACAACGCCCGCTCCTGGCTGGCATCCAAAGTCTGCAGATGCGTGCTTTCAGGCTTGGCTTCGACCTTAATATCCGCTCCCGGCAGAATGGTCTCCTCTGCCGACGGCAAGTCAAAGTCCGGACTGGAAATATATTCGATTTCGGCCTCCCGCCAGGCCTTTTGGCGATACTTATTCACGATCCGGTAGATTGTGGACTCACTTCTTCCAAACGTCCGGGAGAGCTGCTCGATCGTAACGCCTCGCGTGGACATGTCGTAGATCTGTTTGCAGGTCTCGACCGTCAGCTTGGTTCGCTCGGGGAAAATACGATCTTGCGGCTCGACGGAGGCGTCATAACTGCTCAACACATAACGAATTGTCTCGCGAACACGACTTGTCTTCTCAGCCAGGAGAAGCTCAATCTGATTGCGGGAAAATCCGTTCGTCTGATAGAGCTGCCGGGCCTGGTTGATGATCCATTCCCGCTGGTTCGGGGTCATGCGATGGAACGCGGCAGCCCTTGCCACCAGGCCTTCATATTTTTCGATGAACCATTCCCACGTGCTTTTGAGAATATGGGTCTGGACAATCCCGTCGGGTCCGATAATGGGCCGCTGAGCCAGACCCAACCGTCGCCACCGGCGAATGGTCTTGGTGGAGATGGATGCCTCACGGGCCAGTTCCTTGGCTGTGTAGGCAGGCTCGGGAAGCTGGTCAACGACCAGGAATACCTGCTTGGCGACCTGATCGATGAAGGTGACCAGATCGGCCACCAATTCAGCCCCCGGGATAAGTTGCGGCTCTGCCATCTGTCTGGGGCGGAAATCAGTTATCTTGTAACAGATGAAATCATAAGGGTATTGTTTGGCTGGATCGATCAGCTTGATCAGGTGTTCCGCGCGGAAGCTTTGTTCGATGAGAATGCTGGGAGATTCGAAGCGCAACTGCATGATGAGCCGGCCCAAAACAGCGAATTTGGCATTTTCCAGCACAACTTTGGGCATAACCACAATCTCCTAAATAGATTATCGTCTATGCACGGAGAAAAATCAAGAATTATTATTCGGCAAATGTCTGGCCAGACTTGTTGGTAACATATTGCAAAGTAATGGGTTACAGAGTGGTAATTTGGGGAGGATTTTCCCGGTTCAGGATGTCCGCGACGATGACTTACAGCAACATGAGAAGAATGGCAGGGAACCATTGCAGCAAGAGGTTTCTCCGGCGAGGATCACACAGAATTCACCTGGCCACATTGTCGTTGCCGGAGCACCACAATTCCAGAATGACCGCCCGTTCCCACCGAGCCACGCCCTCGCGATACCCGAACTTTCCCAAAGTCAGAATTAAGTATGGTGTCCCCGGAATTCAGCGGAATTCAGCGGTGTCAGAATTAAGTATGGTGTCCCCGGAATTCCAGAATTAAGTATGGTGTCCCCGGAATTCTGGTGTCA
>CAZLZE010000154.1:0-10267 GCA_964563935.1 uncultured Phycisphaerae bacterium
TGGAGTTGGGAGGCCTGGTGGGTGTTGCAATCTTATTTCGAAGCTTTCGGACGGATAAGCGTGGCGATGGCTGTCAGAATTATCGGTCACTCTTTGAGGATTCACCCCAGGCGATCTGTGTTTTGGACGGGAACGGCGGTATCCGGGATGCGAATAACGCCATTTGCCAGTTGTTGCATTGCCATCGTCAGTGGTTGTTGGAACAGGGCCAAGCTGCGGTAGTTTATGGGTCCAACTCCAATGGATCAGAGAAAGAAGTATCGTTTCGCGACGAAGTGGCCGAGGCGCTGCGGGGTCAAACTGTAACGTCGGAACATTGGATCGTACGTCCGAATGGCACCAGGTTCCTGACCGAGATTCAGATGCGGCCGATTTCACACGGCGATTCCGCCTGTGTGCTGGCTGTATTCCATGATGTTACGCACCGGCGTAGAAGTGAGGACAAGATACGGGATTCGGAAAAGCGTTTCCGAATTCTGGTCGAAGCCGTTGCGGATGTTGTGTGGGAGATGGACCTCGAATGTCGTTATACGTATGTGTCAGGCCGGCACGAGGAGATCCTGGGATATACGGCCGAGGAAATGCTGGGCAAGACGCTGTTCGACTTCATGTCGCCGGAGGAGGTCGAGCCGGTTGCCCAGGATATCAAACACGCCACTATGGGGCAGGTTCCCTTCAGCGATCTGGTGAACTGGAACGTCCGAAAGGACGGAAGCAAGGTCTGCTTTCTAACCAATGGTCTTCCTATCGTTGAAGACGGTGTTTTGTGCGGATATCGCGGTATCAGCCGGGATGTTACAGAACGTGTCGAGAGCGAACAGGCCTTGTTGCGGGCGGTCGGCGAGACGGAACAGGCCAAGCAGCAGGCGGAGACACGCGAGCATTTCCTGAACGTGGTGCTGGAGACGGCGGCGACGGCCATTTTCACAACGGACAAAAACAAGCGAATTCTGTCCGTAAACGACGCCTTCATCAGCAGCACGGGTTACACGATGGAGGAAGCCTGCGGGAGTTACTGCTGGAATATTCTTCATTGCCAGGGATGCAAAGGCAAGTGCATGTTGTTCAATCATGAGAACAGCGACAAGCTCTACCAGCGTCAGTATCAAATTCGGACGAAGGACGGTGCGACTCGCGTCATTATCAAGAATTCCCGGACCACCGTTAATGAAGACGGGGAAGAGATCGGAGTGGAGTCATTCATTGACATTACGGACCTGGTCCATGCCCGTGAGGTGGCCCAGATGGAGGCGATCAAACAGCGGACGATGATCGAGGGAATGGAAGAAGGCATCGTCATGGTGGATCAGGATGAAATTGTCCGCGAAGTGAACCCGTATTTTGCCCGCCACTTCAAAGTGGATCGCGAGAAGGCGATTGGACGTTCGTTGTTCGATCTTCACCCTGCGGTATGCAACGAGAAGGTTCGCACGGTATTTGAGCTTTTCCACGCGGGGGATCGGATACCAGTCGTTCTTCACAAGCAGATCGGGAATCGGTATTTTACGTTCCGCATTCAGCCGATCGCAAAAGACGATCAGTATCGCGGAGCGCTGTTCAACGTAATGGAAATTACCGACCTTGTCGCGGCGCGTGAGGAGGCTCTGGCGGCAAGCAAGGCGAAGAGCGAATTCCTGGCCAATATGTCGCATGAAATTCGTACGCCGATGAACGGGATCATCGGTATGGCGGAACTTCTGAAGAACACGAAACTCAGCGTGGAACAGCGAGACTACATCCAGACAATTTCATTAAGTGCCAACAATCTGCTGGACTTGATCAATGACATTCTTGACGTATCGAAAATCGAAGCGGGCAGACTGGAACTGAGCCCGGATAAGTTCAATCTTCAGGAATTGTTTGAGTCGGTGGCGGACATTCTTGCGCCGCGTGTCTCCAAGAAGGATCTGGAACTGGTGTGTGCCGTTGAGCCGGGTGTTCCCATCTATCTGATCGGGGACGATGTTCGTTTGCGTCAGATCCTGATCAATCTGGCGGGCAACGCCATCAAATTTACCGAGCGCGGCGAAGTGGATATTCGCGCCCGGCTGAAGGCGGAGACGCAGACCACGGTCACGCTGCACTTTACCGTCCGCGATACCGGTATCGGAATTCCGAAAGACAAACAGGACAAGATTTTCGAGAAGTTCATCCAGGCCGATGGTTCGATGACCCGCAAGTTTGGGGGAACAGGACTCGGGTTGGCGATTTCAAAACGTCTGGTGGAGATGATGGGCGGCGAACTGGGGGTCGAAAGCGAACTCGGAACGGGAAGCACGTTCTGGTTCACCGCGGTGTTTGAAAAACGCGCACGGGATGAGAATGAAGGCGATGCGAGGCGGGATGCATCGACAGTCACGATGCACCGCGTCCTTGTCGCGGACGATAACGCCACCTGCCGGGACGTCACGATGTCGCTCCTGGAGGCGAGTGGCTGCTGCAGCGTGGTGCGCTGGGTGGACAACGGCTTAGCCGCGGTGGAGGAATTGAAGAAGGCTGCCGAAGAGAGGAATCCGCTTCATGTCCTCCTTCTGGATTTGCAGATGCCGGGTATGAACAGCCGGGAAATACTCAAGCTTATCAAAGAGAACCCCGACATTGCGGGCACGCGGGTGATTATCATGGCTTCGCTGGGTTCCGTGAACGAGGCCAAGGAATTGAAGCATCTGGGCGCAGAGAATTACGTGATCAAGCCCATCAAGCCTGCTCAGGTAATTGATGCCATTCAGAATATCCCGCGAGCGGGTCAGACCTCGCGCCCTGAAGAAACGGTCGACGTTCCGGAGAAGAATGAGAACCTGAGGACGATTCGGATTCTCCTTGCTGAGGACAACCCCGTGAATCGAAAGTTGGCGATTACGGTTTTGAGCAAGGCCGGCTTCGAAATCGACGCAGCCGTGAACGGGAAGGAGGCGGTCGAGGCCATGGAGAACAAGGCCTATGATGTGGTCTTGATGGATGTGCAGATGCCGGAGATGGATGGGTTCGAGGCGACGGCGGCGATTCGGAACGCCAGGAAGCCCTGGTCCGAGATACCCATTTTGGCTATGACTGCCCATGCCATGCAGGGCGACCGTGAGAAATGTCTTGCGGCAGGAATGAATGATTATCTGACCAAACCGATTCAGCCGAAAGTGCTGATCGAGGCGATTCGGAAATGGACAAGCAAATCTCTTCGTGAAAAGGAGAAAGCGATGGTGACGGAACAGAAAACGGATCCCAGTGCGTTACCCATTAACCTGGAAGCGGCATTGGAGCGATGCGGGGGCGATCAGGAGTTTTTGACGGAGATACTGGGAGAGTTCTTGAGCCTTTCCCAGCAACAGCTCGGTCAGTTGGCTGAGGCTCTGGACAAATCCGACGCCGCCTTGCTCGCTCGTGAGGCGCACAGTATCAAGGGCGCCGCGGCCAATCTTGGAGCCGAAGCGATTTCCAAAATCGCGCTGGAACTTGAGATGCGCGGGAAGCAGCAGCAGTTGGACGGCGCCAAGCAACTGCTGGATTCGCTTACCGAGCAGATTACGATGCTGGATAATTACATGAAACAGTCGACGAAGACAGGTGAAAGGTAAACCAAGGTAATTCAGGAACACCTATGCCACGTTTGACCGACGCAAAAATACTGATTGCGGATGATGACCTAATATCCCTGAAACTCCTTCAGAAGCTGGTTCAAAGCTTCTGGAAGGGCGATCTGCTCGTCGCCCATGACGGGCAGGAAGCATGGGAGATTCTGCAGCAGAGCCATGCGTCTCTGGTCATCGTCGACTGGATGATGCCGCGGATGGACGGAACGGATCTGTGCCGCAAAATCCGCGACGCGGAGTTCGACCGATACGTGTACTGCATTCTTCTGACGGCGCGTGATGATCAGAAGGACGTTCTGGAGGGTCTTCAGGCAGGAGCGGACGATTATGTCCGCAAGCCGTTCAATCCGCAGGAACTGCAATTGCGGATCAAGGCGGCGCTGCGAATGATTCACCTTGAGGGCGTTCTGGCGGAGAAGAATCAGGAGCTTCAGCAGCTTAACGTCCGGTTGGAGGAACTGGCGAGGATCGATCCGTTGATGCAGATCGCAAACCGGCACAGTTTCCACGAGGCCATGGAGCGGGTGCATTACCAGTTTACGCGGTACGGACAGGGCTACGGGTTACTCATGTGCGACGTGGACTTCTTCAAGCAGTACAACGACACGCTGGGTCACCAGGGCGGCGACGATGTGCTCAAGGCGGTGGCCGGCGCGATCAAGAAGACCATCCGTCAATCGGACGAGGCATTTCGTTACGGCGGCGAGGAAATTGTCGTCCTTCTGCCGACCGTGGATGTGGACGGGGCGGTTGTGTCCGGTGAACGCGTATGCCAGATGGTTCGTAATCTGGCTATTCCCCATCCAAAGGGGATCGATGGATCGGTCAGTATCAGTGTCGGTGTGACGGCCTGCAGCAAGGCGAATCCGATGGAAACCTGGCGAGAGGTTCTCGAACAGGCCGACCAGGCCTTGTACCAGGCGAAAAAATCCGGTCGTAATCGTGTTGTGGCGTATCAACCGCAGCCGGCGGGCGCGGCGAGTTGATTACGACGGCACGATCTGCGGATATTCCTCGCGCTTGACCTTGGTTCGTAATTGTCCGCAGGCGGCCTCGATATCCTGTCCACGGCTTGCCCGCATGTGGGCATTCACTCCCAGGCGTTTCAGATGCTTCACAAAGTTGTCCACCGACTGCTTGGTGGGGGCTTGGAAATGATCGTGATCGGTCGGATTGTAGACGATGAGGTTGACATTCGCCTTCAGACGCCGGGCGATATCCGCGAGCTTGTCGGCCTCGGCGCCGCTGCTGTTAACATCCCGAATAAGCAAATATTCCAGCGTGATCTCTCCACGCGACGTCTTTTCGAAGAAATAGGCCACAGCACTCAAGATGTCGTCCAGGTGGTATCGCTTGGCCATCGGGATGATCTGCTCTCGCAGCTTCTGATCGGGCGCGTGAAGAGATAAGGCGAGACTGAACTGCATGTTCTCCCTGGCCAATTGGCGAATCTTGTCCGGAATGCCGACGGTGGAGATGGTTATCTTCCGAGCCCCGATGTTCAGACCCCAATCGGAATGGAGGATGTGGATGGACTTTAGAACGTTGTCGTAGTTAAGCAGGGGTTCGCCCATTCCCATATACACAATGTGGCTGATCCGCTGCTTATCCTGATCCGCCAGCATCTGGAGACGCAAAAACTGTTCGACGATCTGCCCGGCCGTCAGATTTCCGACGTACTTCCCCTGGCCGGTGGCGCAAAAGGCACATTTCACCGGGCACCCGGACTGTGTGGAAAGACAGGCCGTCAAGTGATCGGTGAGAGGAATGAGGACAGTCTCAGCCTGGATATCATCGCCGTAATCGATGAGGATCTTCTTCGTGTCGTCGCGGCTCTTGCGAACGGCAAGTTCCTGACCCTGCAAAATGGTGAACTGTTCGTCCAGACGCACGCGGAGATTTTTGCTCAGATTGCTCATCTGGGCGAAGTCGTGAATTCTCCGCCGGTAGACCCACTGGAATATCTGTCCTGCCCGGTACTCCGGCTCGTCGAGTTCGACCATTTTCGCCTTGAGCTCTTCAAGGTTGAAGTCAAGCAAATGTAATTTCTTATTTTCTTTGTTCATGTCGCTCTATGTACTCTGTAAGCTTTCCGTCCGTGACGAATTTCTCAAAGTCCTCCAGGCAGATGAAGTTCTTGTGGGTGAGAAACTTGACAACCCAATTCTCGGTCATGGGGGAAATAGTAAAGATGATCTTCCCGGCTTGATGTGCCTGCCACAGCTCAATTGCGGTCCCCAGGCTGGCCTGGGGCAGAAATGCCACGAGGATATCCGCGCGTCCCGCGTGATCCATCAATTCGAAAAACGTTTTTCTCGCGAGGTCCGGCTCGTAGTCGATGCTCTGGGGATGGTGCTCGAACGGGCAGTAGACCTTCGACTCAGGCAACGCCCGGCGGAGCAACTCTTTAAGCCGCCGACGGTAGTCCTGGTCGCAGATGTCCTTTCCGCAGCATGAGCCCTGGATAATTCCCGCAATAAAGATTTCTCGTTTCATGGTCTAGAAATTATTGCGTTCTGCCGGGTGGAAAGCAAGTAATCCTTGGGCGAGCACGGATTGCCCTGCGAACTCCTAGAATCGCAGTTCACCCCATCGCATGGGGTTGATCCAATCATCCTGGGCGCCGTTCCACATCAATCCGCCCGCCTCGATGTCAAATCCCCACACCTCTCCGGCCTTGGGCTGTTTTCCGAAGTAGGACCAGGGGATTCTGGCCTCGAGAGTCCAGGCGTTCTTGAGTTGTTTGGCAGCCATGGTCACCCCGGGAATCAGATCGCCCATCTTGACCTTTCGCGGCGTCTGGTATCCAAGGTTCACAGCCTGGGGCGGACCGTTTCCTTTGGTCACGGGGGCTAGGGCGAACTGGAAGTGGTCGTCGGACATGTAGGGCACGTCTTGGGAGTTGACCGTACTCACGTACAGCCGGACACAGTCGCCTCTCCAGACCCACCACGCTTCGTCATTGTTGGTCATGGGCTTGTCCGTATTGACTCGAACCGCGAGGTAAAGACCTTGATCGTCATAGCTGACGGCAAAGCGGCTGGTGTCTCTGGTGACGGCCTTCTTTTCCTTCTCCTGAATTCCCGCAAAGCCCATGGCGCCCGCGCCGGTGGCTCGGTCAACGGTTATTTCCCCGGGCAGTTCTGTCCACTCGCTCAAGTCACCGTCGATAGTGATTTTCGTTTTCTTCGGGTTGGCGGAAATCTGTCGATGCTGCCACGGGCGCAGATCAAACGGAAGGGGGGCCAAATCCTTCGGAGCCGCCGCGGCAGGCAAATAGATGAAGATCGGGTCTTCGCCGGCCAGGACTTCCCATCGGCCGTTGACTTCTCGCAGCCGAGATTCATCAGGCGATTCGCCCCAGAGATCTTCGGCCAGCAACGGTTTGCCCGGAAGGGCAATCCACTGGGGTTTGTTGTCCTTGGCCATGACCGTATCGCACCAGGCGGTCAGAAGGACGGCGTTTTTCTCCCACGGGGTCCGCCAATACCAGAAATGGTGAAATGCGGGAAGTCCCTTGGTCATGCCGATGAAGTTGGCTTGCTCCATGTGTCGGGCCGTGGTGGCCAGGGCGCTCAGTACGGGTTTAGGCTGATTTTGGGCATCAATGACCCCGAAATTGCCCTCGGGATCGTTCGGTTGGGTCTTCCAGTCTTTTATAAAGTGGAAATGGACGCGTTCGACGCCGGCCGCGATGCTGATGAACATCGTTCGCGAGAAAAAACATGCCTGCTGGAAGAAACTGATCGGCTCGTACATGGCGCTTCCTCCGACGAAGTGCGGATTCGTCGGCCAGCCGATCTCGCTGAACATGATTCCCTGGTTGTCGCCGTATTTGGCGATCACTTTCTTCAGTCGGTTGATATCGCAAAGCAGGCCGTCCTCCGGACCCTGCGTGGTGCAACGGTAGGGGTGAACATCAATCATTCGATATGTCTTGGCCAGTCCCGCGCGAAGCATCCGTTCGATAAATCCCAGATCCACACCGCCGGTCGATCCAAGGATCATTCTGGCTTGGGGATTGACGGCGAGAATCGTGTCGGCAGCGGTTTTGCAGATGGTGTAGAACTCTTCGAAGGTGCCCTTAAAGCTGCCGTAAGGCATGGAGTTCGGTTCGTTCCAGATTTCGAACTCCGGCTGATACCAGCCTTTGGTCTTCTTCGCCAGACGCCGGCAATACTCGGCGTAATTCTTCAGACCCTCCGGTGTGGGCGGAGAGTGGAGACCCTTGTCTGGTTGGGCCATGGCCCAGCCGGGTGTAAACGCGAGGCTGTGACTGCGGACAAACCCGGCTTCAATATCCTGCAAGATGACGGTCTTGGGATCGAAATTCAGTTCGTAGACGTCTTTGGCCGGATTGGCGGTGATCCAGGTCGGACTTCCGCCGCGAAGCGGGTGGATGCCGATGCGCTGCGCGATGATCGGAGGGTGAAATTCGATCCCCACGATTCCAAACGGAGACTCTAGCATTTGTTTCCACGTCAAAATACGCGCGGGGCGAACGCGGACAATGCGCGGGCCAGCGACGGCGACGGTCTTGCCCGCCGATTGCACCAGAACCGCAAGCTCGTAGCAGCCCGCGGGCAGGGCAGACAGCTCAGCCAGGTATCCGGTACCCAGGACGTCTGTTTTGATCGTGATTGTTTTTCCACGCCCCAAATCGGAGGCCCGGACGATCGGCGATTCAGGAAGAAGGCTCGGTCCGACATCGACAAACGCCCGAAGAGGTTCGGTCGTGCAATAGATATTGGCGAAGTCTTTCCCATCGGGAAGCATGTGGATTTGCGTCATCTGCTCCACCGGCAAGAGCGGCACGCTGTATTCCAGGATTCCGCCATCATCTGCTCCGTCAGTGAAGTGCACACTGCCGACGAAGCCATCATAGGTGAATTTCAATGTGAGCGTGCGCACGGGCTTGGCGAGGTCCACCCACGCCAATTGCGTCGGTTCGATTCCGCCGCCCTTGGTGTAGCCCGGGGTCTTGGCCGTATATCGCCAGATTTCCTTGGGTGTGGCGTCCAGATCTGTCGTGTACTGCAGATAGAGGTCGCCGGTATCCAGATCGAGGCTGGTGCTCTTGGGCGTGGTGAAGCGGAACCGGCTGATCGGTTTGCTGAAGGTGAATGTCATTCCCCAGTAGCATTGTCCGCCCGCCGTCTTGCCAAGACGAAGTTCCTTTGACTTCTCGCCGTCCGTCATGTTCTGACCGGGGAAAAACGAGATGCCCCATCCGCTGGACCAGAACCAGGTCTGGTTCTCGCCGTCACCGATGACGAGCTTCTCCGTGACGCCCCATTCTTTCGTCTCGATGGGGTTTTCCGGTCCCAATCGCCAACGAGCGGCGTGAGCATTTATCGCCAGTGACAATCCGACTGTGACAAGGACAAGCCTGATGTTGCGGTGATTCATGGTATTCCTTTCGAAGTTCTTCGTGGGGTGGGCCTTGGCCCACCATCTTCATTTGCGGCGACTATTCACAATCCCTAGAACTTCAGTTCACCCCATCGCAGGGGATTGGTCCAGTCGTCTTGCGCCCCATTCCACATCAATCCGCCCGCTTCGATGTCGAATCCCCACACATCGCCCGCTTTGGGCTGCTTTCCAAAGTAGCTCCACGGAATCATCGCCTCGACGACCCAGCCGTCTTTGACCGCTTTGGAAACCAGCTTCGCTCCGGGTATAAGTGCGCCCATCGCGACTTTTCGTGGTGTCTCATATCCAATATTCACCACCTGCGGCGGGCCGTTGCCCTTGGTGACCGGGGCCAGGGCAAATTGGAACTGGTTTTCCGACATGTAAGGAAACTCCTGGCTGCTGACCGTGCCCATGTACAATCGAACGCAATCGCCCGCCCATACCCACCACGACTCGTTGTCGTTCTTCATGGGTTTGTCGGTGTTGACTTTGACCGCTACATAAAATCCCTGATCATCATATCGCAAACCAAAGCGGCAAGTTCGCTCCGCGGTTCGCTGTCGTTGTTCCTGGACCCCCGCGAATCCCATCGCGCCCGCGCCAGTGTTTCGGCCAAGGGTAATCTCGCCTGGAAGACTCCCCCAGTCGTTTAAGTCGCCGTCCAGCGTGATCGGCTTATCCTTCTGCGGAGTCGCGGAAATCTGTCGATGCTGCCATGGCCGAAGGTCAAACGGCAGGGGAGCCAAGTTGGTCGGCGCGGCGGCTGAGGGAATGTAGATGAAAATGGGATCTTCATCGGGAAGCACTTCCCAGCGACCATTGACATTCCTCAGCCTTTTCTCATCTGGTCGCTGACCCCAGAGATCCTCCGCGGCGATAGGCCTGCCGGGCAACGGCACCCACTGAATTTCCCCTTTCTTCACCATGGGCGTATCGCACCATACCGTCACGAGCACGGCATTTTTCTCCCACGGCGTCCGCCAGACCCAGGCGTGATGAAATTTCGGCGCGCTCATGATTCCGAGGAATTTCGTTGCTTCCATGTGACGGGCCGTCGTCGCCAACCCGCACAGCGAGTGCTTCGGTTCTCCGTGAGCGTCAATCACGCCGAAATTCGCCTCGGCATCCTGCGGGTGGCTCGATTCCCTATCGGACAGGCTGTGAAAATGACACCGTTCCACACCGGCTGCGATGCTGATCAGCATCGTTCGCGAGAAAAAGCACGCCTGCTGGAAATAACTCACCGGCTCATAGCAAACGCTTCC
>CAZLZE010000155.1:0-10152 GCA_964563935.1 uncultured Phycisphaerae bacterium
CCATTTTGCTGGGATTGCTGGACCGCGAAGACAAGGGACGTGACAGTAACGTCCTGATGGGGGTGTTGTTCTCGTTGAGCATGGGTGTGGCGTTTCTCGGGATCGGGATGTACGGGACACTGGGCAAGAGCGACCATGAAGTTCGGAATTTGTTGTGGGGCAGCCTGATATTCTGCCGGTGGAGCGACCTGGGTCTGATGAGTCTGGCGGGTGCGGGATTGCTGATATTTGTGATCCTTTTCGCGAAGGAATTGCGGGCGATCATGTTCTCCCGTGAACTGGCAAGGGCTTCGGGTGTACGCGTGGGGTTGGTGTGGACTTTGTTTCTATTTCTGATCAGTCTCATCATGACCGTGAATTTCCAGACGGTGGGCGGATTGATGATCTACAGTCTGATGACCAATCCCGCGGTCGCCGCGTTCCAGTTGGTAAGGGGCCATGGTCGGGTCCTGCTGGTATCTGTGATTCTCGGAGGTGTGAGTGGTCTGGGCGGTTTTTTGATTTCCGCGGCCACCGATCTGCCGACTGGGGCGGTGATTGTGGTTCTTTCCTCTCTTATCGTTGGGTCGTCTGCGATTGTCGGGCGCATTCGTCACGGATGATCGAGCCGAACGTCATTTTTGTGTCATTTGACGCATGGCGACGCTAAATTACCACTACTATGAGCGAGAAGCGAACGGTCTTGTTGATCGCGGTGTTGAGTTCATTCTTGACGCCGTTCATGGGGTCGTCGGTGGTGATTGCGTTGCCGACGATCGGCCGGTATTTCGGGATGAACGCGGTGCAGCTGGGATGGGTGGCGACGGCGTACCTTCTGGCGGCGGGGATGTTTTTGGTTCCGGTGGGGCGTCTGGCTGACATTTATGGGCGCAAGCGGGTGTTCACGATTGGGATTATCGTCGATACGCTCGTATCCATTTCGCTGTCGACCTCTGTTTCGCCCATGATGATGATCGGATTGCGGTTTGTTCAGGGGATGGGAGCGGCCATGATTTTTGGGACCGGTGTCGCCATGCTGACGTCGGTGTATCCGGTGGGCGAGCGAGGCAAAGCCATGGGAATTACCGTGGCGGCTGTGTATTTGGGATTGTCGCTGGGTCCGATCATCGGCGGGGCGCTCACTCAATACCTCGGCTGGCGAAGCATTTTTCTGTCGAATGTGCCCCTGGCGTCGGTTGTGCTGTTCCTTATTTTCCGGCGGCTCGATGGTGAATGGGCAGAGGCGCGGGGCGAACGATTCGATTTCATCGGGTCTGGTCTCTATGGCGGGGCCGTGGGGCGGTCCTGGGACGGGCTGGCTCGTCGCCCCGCCTTGTGGGGGGCGGGGCGGCTCGCGGGGGGGATCTTGGGACTGGCGATGTTCATCGCGTGGGAGGTCCGGGTTCCCAGCCCGATCATGAACGTTGGTCTGTTCCGGCATAACCCGGTGTTTTTGTTCTCGAATCTGGCGGCTTTGATCAATTACAGTGCCACGTTTGCCGTTGGTTTTTTGATGAGCCTTTATTTGCAGTATATCGGCAAGCTGACGCCGCAGTCTGCGGGCATGGTGCTGATCGCTCAGCCGATCGTACAGGCGGTTTTTTCGCCATTTGCGGGTCGGCTATCGGACCGTGTTCAACCGCGAATTGTTACCTCCATCGGCATGGGGTTTACCGTCATTGGGTTGATCCTGTTGAGCTTTCTGAGCGATACCACACATCTGGGATATATCATTGTCAGCCTCATGATCCTGGGTTTGAGTTTTGCCTTGTTTTCCTCGCCCAATACGAACGCGATCATGAGTTCGGTGGACAAACGGTTCTACGGGGTGGCATCGGCGGCCCTGGGAACGATGCGTCTGACCGGGCAGATGCTGAGCATGGGAATCGCCATGCTGATCTTTTCTGTACATCACTTGGGAAAGGCGCAGATCAGTTCGTCCAGCTATCCGGCCTTTTTGGCGAGCTTCAAGACGGCGTTCCTGATCTTCGCGATTCTGTGTTTTGTCGGGATGTTCGCGTCGCTTGCTCGTGGTAGAATGGATGGGAGAGACGCTCAGAAGGGGAGTCCATGAAAATCGGATATCCGTGCATCAATCGAAGCATCGGGTGTACCGCCAATTCGACGTTTCGTCTTGCTTCGTATTCTGAGCAGCGGCTGATCGAGACGGTGGGCAGTAATCTCGATTGTCTCGAAAAGATTCTGCGGTTCAACGCGAAGCACGGATTGCTTTTTTTTCGCATCAGCTCGGAACTCGTGCCGTTCGCTTCGCATCCGGTTTGCCGGTTCGATTGGGTGAGGCACTTTGAGTCTCGTTTCAAGGCAGTGGGAGAGTTCATCAAAGACAACGGCATGCGTATTTCAATGCATCCGGATCAATTCGTCGTGATCAACTCGACCAATGACTTTATCGTGGAGCGGAGCGTTCGTGAACTGGAGTATCACTGCCAGGTTCTGGACGCCATGGATCTGGACGCGACGGCCAAGGTTCAGATTCACGTGGGTGGAATCTACGGTGATCGGAAGCAGGCGATAGGGCGGTTCGTCGAACGTTACGAATCGCTTCCGGACACGGTTCGGAAACGCCTGGTAGTTGAAAACGACGAGAAGCTGTTCGGCCTGCGCGATTGCCTGGCGATATGCGGCAGAACGGGCATGCCCATGGTCTTTGATACCTTCCATCATGCGTGCCTGAACAAAAGCGAGCCGTTGCGGCAGGCGATGGAGGCGGCTGGCACGACGTGGAGAAAGGGGGATGGTGTCCTTATGGTGGATTACAGCTTGCAGGAACCCGGCCAGCGGAAGGGGAAGCACAGTACCACGATCGACGCGAAGAAGTTCACGGAGTTCCTCTACACCACGCAAGGCTTGGATTTTGACGTTATGTTGGAGATCAAGGACAAGGAGACGAGTGCCTTGAAGGCGAAGTCTCTTGTCGAGGAGTTAAATAGGGGCGGATCAGAGACCCGCCCCGAGTGACAAACCCTCTATGCGCGGCGTCGAAGACCAGGCAATCCCAACAGAAGGAAAGCCAGACTCACCGGTTCGGGAACCAGGTGGATTTGCACCCACTCCATGGCGGCTTGGTGGTCATCTTCGCTAGAGGCAAAGTTATACAGTACCCAGAAGGGCAGCGAGTCGGCTACCAGAGAGCTACTGCTGTGAAGTTTGCTCTCGAACATATAGATTCCCGGCGTGGGCTGGTCGCCGCCCGATGAATCATACAGATTAGCGTCCAGGTGAAGATGAACCGTGTCGCTTGTGGAGAATGTCTTGGTCAGAAGTCCGGACAGAGCACCTGTACCGGTTCCGACAGTACGGATGTTTGGACCGTAGCCAATGGTCAAGGTCTCCTGGTTCGGTACGGCGGAGAATCCATTGCCGGTCCAGTACTGAAGGTCGCTGAGGATACTGAAATAGAGCTTAGATCCCAGCGGCAGGCCCGTACCCGTGACTGTCACGCTTCCCGTTTCCGTCAGATAGGTTCCGGGTTCGCAGTTGATTCCCGGATCTTCAGCCCAGGTCGGGAAGGAGGGATTTTCCCCGAATTCATAGCCAAATATCCGCAGATTGGCAGTGAAGTAGTTGTGAGCTTCGGGAGTGGTTTGCCCGGTGAAGGGATTTTGCATTGAGGCGTGCGTTACGCCATTGGTGAAAATTGTTCCGTTTCTGTTTTCCGGTGAAATATCGAAATGAATATCGGCCAAGGCGACGGAGGTCATCAGGCAGACCAGCAGACTCGGAAGGGTGTTGATGCTCATATTTTTGCTCTTTTTCATACTATTTTCCTTTCGTTGTGATGATGGTTCATCGATACAGTTGGGGATCGAATTTGTTGGATTGGAAACCGCTGAATACCTGTCGGAAGGACAGGGTTTCCGCATGGCCGTCGAGAAATCCCCAGTTCGAAACGGCGTCCCATGATCCAGGCAATCCGCCATGGGCATTGGTCTGAACCTGAAGGGATGCTTTGGCAGGGGCTTGAGGTCCGGACCAGCTTTCTACATGTGGATGGTCCGCGCCGGCAAAATCGCCCTCAAACGCCATGATGAGAAAGTGTATCGTGTTGACGGGTGAGGGGACGTTGTTGATCGTGTAGGGTCCGCCCCAGGGGCAGGTGTCGATATCCAGGAAATCATTGACTCCGTAGCTTGTGATTCGACGCTGAGTCGGATCGGCGTTTGGGATCGGCTTTCCTTCTGGATAGGGACCCCAGTGAGGACTGGTGTCAACAGGCGAACGAACAAGGAGAGTCTGCTTTCCGAAGTATTCCTGCAGGGTGTTGAACCACCCCAGGGGACTGGCATGCAGACCTCCGTGGGCCAAACCGACCCGGATGAACTGTCCCTGGTTATCGTCCATGTACATGCAGTGCGCCGTTTCCAGACTCCGCATGTTGGACAGACATTTGGCACGATAACCGCTCGCCCTGGCTTTGGCCAGGCTTGGCAGCAGGATGGCGATCAGCACGGCGATGATGGCGACCACGACCAATAGTTCAATCAGGGTAAATCCCTGTGCCCTGACTCGGCGCATAGGAATACACCTCCAAAATGAGAGACATTCAGCGAGTTTCCGAAAAACCAGGATCAGCAAGTCGTGGTTGGAGGCGGTCTGGGAAGGGGGATCGATACGGCGTTGAATACTGAAACAGAGAACTTCTGTGTTGTGGATGATACGTTCGTGGGCGCAAGCTGATATCCCAGAGTGGGTAAGTCGATTATGATGACTTTGAGGCCCGACAGGTTTTTGCAGATGGAGCAATCCGAATGGGGATCACCGGTGGAATGGGGAGGATGATGTTCATGGGCCTGGTGGAGATGAAGATACTGGGTCGTTCCTGTCATCGATACGACCAGAACCGCGAGCACCAAGCTTGTCAGGAGGCGGGTTCTCATCTCTCCACTTCTTCCCGGTCCAAACACTTGATTCCGTCCGACATTCATCCTAAGATGGATATTGAGAAATCACTATCACATTGCAATATGATAATAATAACGCATTATCGATTTGTCAAGGAGTTTTGGCGAGTATGGAACGAAACACCGCACAGCGTCGGGTCATTCAGCAGGTGCTGCAGGATGCGGGCAGGCCCTTGAGTACTGAAGAGGTGTTGGTGGGCGCGAAATCTCATTTGCCAAGCATTGGCATTGCAACGATTTACAGGGCGATGCGGGAGTTTGCGGAGGAGGGATGGGTCACACCGGTGCAGTTGCCGGGCGGCGTGACGCGATATGAAGTGGCAGGCAAGGAGCACCATCATTACTTCCTGTGCCGGGGATGCGATCGGACCTTTGATGTGGATGGGTGCCCGGGAAATCTGCAGCGATTTACCCCTTCGGGATTCACCCTGGAGCGGCATGAGGTTCTTCTCTATGGGCTATGCGACGCTTGCTCCGCGAAGAAGCCTTCAGTCAAGGCAAAACGACGAAGAGCATAGTCCGAGTTGAATGTTGGAGGGGGTCTGGGCTCGCACGTACGGATTCCCAAACCGATCTATGATCGTGTCGGCTTGTCGGAAGACATGAAAGGTCGAGCCGCTCCGCTCAACACGTCGTAGATTCGGTAGTTTGTCTTTGTGACGTGTTCGAGGAAGTCCATGAACGGTCGATCGGTGATATCGACCAGTCCGCAGTTGCATCGTTCGGCCCTGTCGCCGCCGAAGTAGCGTCCCGTGATGGCCTGGTCCACATATTCATACCAGTGACATCCGACGATGAAGGGGAGACTGGATGCCGTTTCCACATAATCCTGATAGTGCCGGCCGCGGTCTTTCTGATCGGTCACGTTGACGATTCCGCCGGTGTGTCCCCGCTCGCACGTTCCGTAGCTCCACTCGGTGATGAGGACCGGTTTGTCGCCCGCGAGTTTGGACACGTTGGTCAGAAACGCCCTGTTGATCCCGGTACGGGAGTAGTAGTTGACGCTGATGACGTCCATGTATCGGCCGAGGTTTTCCACGATCGTTCTGTTCTTTGCGGTAATGGCGGTCCAGCGAAATCCGAGGAGCAGGTGGTTGGGGTCATGTTTTTTGATAGTTTGTCGCAGGATCTGGCCGTAGGTGTCGCAGTACAGAGCGAGAAAGGCGTCCATATCCTGGCGAGCCTTCGGCGTTGTGGCGGAGAATTTTGCTGCCGCCAGGGCGGGGAAGTCTTTGGCGGTCATGTTCCATGCGCGATTGAATGAATCGATCGTCTTGTGGCGTTCGGCGAGGAATGCCACGAGCTTTCGCTTGATCGCGTACTTATCCGACAGCCGCGGGACCACCTCGGGGATCTTTTCGAACATCTGTTCGTTGCCGAAAAAGTATCCGACGAAGAGCGGATCGGCTTTCAGCTTCGCCAGCTTGACCTTGCACAAGGCATCGAGCTTCGAAGGCAAGGCAGGATCGAAAATATCCGCCGTTGTTCCGGGAATCGCCGGCGCGCATTGGTCGATGAAGATATGTGGACCGTTGGCGTAGGGGATTCCCCGCAGCCGTCCGCCGAAGGCACTGGTGGTATTGAAACCCCAACTGGTCCAGCGCTTCACACAGTTCTCGTACCAGGACCGGCCCCAGTTGGCTCCGTACTTTCGTATCAGGTTGGCTTTGTAGAAGGAGAAGCATTCGTTTCCCTGAAGTTTCATCCAGGTCTTGTCCCAGGGGGCGGTTTTGGGAGGCAGCCACTCGAACAGTTTTTCTCGGCCGGTGGGAATGGTATAGGTATCGAGGTACACCATGGGCAAACCCAGGGAGAAAAAGACGTTTCCCTTCGGATCGACCAGCCACCAGCGGCCGTTGATCTTTCGCGTGTGGAAGAAGCCTGTGGCCTGGAGACCGAACTTTTCTCGTGAACCTTCCCATCCGCCGAATTCATCGCGTGCGGGGGGGGCGTGTTGGCTCAAAAACGCGTCTTCCTTGGAGATATCGTTCTGAAGATCCTTCTCCGACATGACCTTTCCCGGCCAGTCCACCCGGGCCCACTGCCCGAAGCGGTCTACGAAGGGTTGCGTTGCCTGGCCGTCGATGGAGGTCTTGATGGTCAGCGGAAATGAGACAGTAGCCGGCGATTTGGAAAGAGTCAGGAAGATACGGAGTTCAAAAACAGGTCTGCCCCATTGCCGCATATCGGACAGGTTCAGCCGCACGTCTCCAGGAAACTCCACTCGCAGATTTCGCCCCAAGCCATCTTTCCAGGCAAACGTTGTTGCAGACCCGGCGAAGACTGTCTGCTTCTTGACCATCTCCAGCGGAAAGCGTGTCCAGACGCCAGGGGCGGGGGAGAATTCTCCCCGCTGCTGAGCGATCTGTGCGGGAATCAGGATGGAGACAAAGGCTGTCTCGATCGGGATCTTCCCAATGAGGACGATGTCATACGTGCAGCGGAGCGAGGTGGGCGACACTTTCTTTGCTTCCACGCGATATCCGCCTGCGCTGCCGATCGTGGCGGTGTACCGAATGGAGTCCTGGCGAATTTCCGGATCGGCGATTTTTATGATGCTATCGTGGTTGCCTTTCCAACCTGGTTTGATGAACTTCAGGCCAAACCGCCGGGCCAGGACGACTCCATCTTCACTCACGGAGAATTCGCCTTTCGGATGTCCGGATAATTCGAGCGTCGGGCTCGCCGAAAGCTCGTATCCAGAGATAAGTGCCAAAAGGGCGCACAGCATTACTTGCGTCTTGAACATACTTCCTTTCCGTATCACTCCCGACCACCTCTTACGTCACCCGTCAGCTCGTCTTATTATCGGTCCTTCATACTGGCCAGCCAAAATCAAATGTGCAGTCGCCGGGGTGCAGGTCTGTTTGGGAGGACCTGTCACGCTGCAAATGGCCATGCAGAGGCTGCCTTTCAACTTCGTTCGGACTTTTTCACCGCGGCGCTAAATTCCCGTTCCACGTTATCGATAGTATCTATTATAATCAATATTCTAGTCTTCGGATATGGGTCTGGGTGATGAGTTCGAGCATAGCCGGGTATAATTGGAGAAAGTGAGAAGGGACAGATGGGCGATAAAGTCAACGTGCTATTCACCTGCGTAGGTCGGCGGGTAGGTCTGGTCAGGGCTTTTCAGCGGGCTGCGGAAGGTTTGAAGATCAGGTGTACGACTGTGGGAACGGACGCTAATCCGTATTCCCCCGGTCTGTATGTCTGCCACAAAGGTGCTGTCACCAAGCCAATTTCTCACAAGGCGAATATTGCGGAGACATTGGCCGTCGTAAAGAAGCACAAGATTGATCTGGTTATTCCGACGATCGACCCGGAGTTGATGCACCTGGCCCGCCATCGGGAGCAGTTTGAGGCTCTGGGGGCCAGGGTCCTGGTTTCTTCTTTGGATGTCCTGGAAATCTGTCAGGACAAACGCAATACTTACCGCTTTCTTGTGGATCATGGGTTTCAAACGCCATCAACCGCCGAATTGTCCAAAGTGCGGACCGTCGCTCTGAAGTTTCCTGTATTCCTGAAACCGTACGACGGGTCTGCCTCGAAGGGAAGCGCAGTGGTCCGTAATCGTGAAGAATTTCGCTACATGAGCAGGCGGATTCCCCACTGCATCGTGCAGGAGTTGATAGAGGGGCAGGAATATACCTGCGACGTGTACGTGGATTTGAATATGCAGGTACGGACGGTCGTTCCACGCAAGCGGATGGAAATTCGGGGTGGCGAGGTGTCCAAGGGACAGACGGTGAAGATCCCAAGGCTGATGGACGCCTGCCGGCGTTTGGTCGAGACTCTCAAGGCCGGTCCGGGTGTGATCACGATTCAGTGTTTTTTGACGAAGGATAATTGCATCAAGTTTATCGAAATCAACCCACGATTCGGCGGCGGCGCGCCGTTGAGCATCCAGGCGGGAGCGGATTTTCCCCGCTGGATATTGTCGGAGATGATCGGGAAGCGTCCCCGCGTCCGATTTGACGGATGGCGGGACGGTCTGTGCATGCTGAGGTTCGACGAGGCGTGCTGGGTCGAGAGTTCGCGGATCATCAAGTAGAACATTTTGGGCAGAACCATATCAGGAGCAGGCTATGACAGGATTTGTGTTGGGTTTGATCATCGGGCCGGAAGTGCCGTTGATGGACGTTCTGGGTCCGTTCTGGCCGGTCCTCGTGATCGGTTTTGTGGCCTCGCTGATCGCGACCCCAATTGCCCGCCGGGCGGCGTTTCGCTTTGGGATATTGGATATGCCCAATGAGACAGTAAAGACGCACAAACAGCCGACGGCGTATTTGGGCGGCGTGGCTGTCCTGGTTGGGTTTCTCGTTGCGATGGGGGTGGGCAGCTATTTCATCTTGAATCATCCGGAGGGTGGGAATCAACTCAAGACCATTCTGGCTGTCTGCGGGGGTGCGGTCCTCTCCTGCCTTATCGGACTGATCGATGATGTGGTCGATCTTCGCCCGTGGCAGAAGCTTCTGGGACAGGCCATTTCCGCCTTGTTTCTCGTCTGGGGCGCCATCAAGCCGGATCTTCAGCCGGTGTTTCAGTATATGGGACTGAGCGTTTCTCCTCTGGTCAATGACGTGATTGGTTATGTGATCGTGTTGTTCTTCGTATTGAGCGCGAGCAATTCGCTGAACCTGCTCGATGGTTTGGATGGGCTGTGCACGGGTGTGACGGCCATTATTACGGTCGGGTTTCTCGTTCTGGCGGTTCACCTGGCGACGTGGGCGGCCGATCCGCCGATGGATCCCATTCGGGTGTCAATTGCCCTGGCTTTGGTGGGGGCGGCGCTGGGCTTTCTGGTATTTAACCGGCATCCGGCGAAGATTTTTCTGGGAGACGCCGGAAGCATCCTTCTGGGGTTTATTATCGCCGCGATGATGATGCTTTTCGCGGCCAAGCTGCCGCGATGGTGGCTTGCGTCGATTGTGATTTTTGGTCTGCCTATTCTTGATACGGGAACCGCCCTGATTCGTCGGGCGATGAACAAACGTCCTTTGTTCCTGTCCGACCGGGGGCATATCTACGATCAGATGATCGACCGGGGCATTCCCCTGCAGAGGACGGTGGCGATTAATTATTTCCTGGCCGGCATCTATACCCTGATGGGCATTCTGGGGGCCATTTTCCTGCATACCCGGCACGCGGTCTTTGTTTACGTACTGATCGGATTGGTGTCCTTCGCGATTGTGGGGGGCAAAGGGTACTTTAGCTTGGCTGGCATGCGGGGGGCGATCCGCGGTGGCTG
>CAZLZE010000156.1:0-10073 GCA_964563935.1 uncultured Phycisphaerae bacterium
AAGAAAGCGGCATAGCATGAAACGCTATTCCCATAATCACGCACGGTCATTTAGTTCTGCGTCCTTGGCAGGAGGCTTACCTTTTGCGCAAGCTCGATCAGGGAGTTGGCCTGCATCTTTGTCATGATGTTTTTGCGGTGAAATTCGATGGTTTTGTGGGAAATGCCCAATGTCTGGGCAATCGCCTTGTTGTGAAGTCCCTGGCAGACGAGTTGAAGGACCTCCATTTCACGCTTCGACAGGGAATCCATACATTCCTTGGCGTGGGCGGCAGCCATACGACTCTGACGGGTCTGTATATCTTGCTGAATCGCCTTCTCTATGCATTCCAATATCAGATTGTTTCGGAAGGGCTTCTGAATGACGTCCACAGCCCCTAGTTTCATGGCTTGTACGGCCGTGGGAACATCCGCATGTCCGCTGATGAAGATGATAGGAATACTAATATTTCTTTTTAGTAATCTCTGCTGAAGGGTTGTACCTTCCATTTCAGGCATTCGAATATCCAGCAGCAGGCAACCTGGCGTGGATGGATCATATTCAGCCAGGAATTGGAAGGGGGATTGGTATGCCTCTGCTTCCATCTCCTTTGATTCACAGAGCATTAGTAGACAACGGCACACACTGTCATCGTCATCGACAATAAAGACTTTGGACTTGGAGGCCAACATCCTATACCCCTTTCTATCGCGACCCTCTATCAGCTAAGACCCATTAGCTGTAATGATCGTTATCGGCAGGAATGTTGGCGGTGCGTGAATTTGCATATACTACTCAACCAGACTGAGTGGGCAATGTGAAGCGGAAAGTCAGACCAGTGTCGGTGTTCGCCTCACACCACAGCCGACCGCCATGGTTCTCGATAATCGAACGGCTGATCGACAGGCCCAGCCCTAATCCTTCCGGCTTAGTCGTATAGAAGGGCTCGAAGATTCGTTCCATTTCTTTGGTACCTCCACCGTTGTCTCTGACGCAGATCAGCACATGGTTGGCATCCTGCATAGTCGATTCAACCAACAGCTCTCGTCTTTCCCGGTTTGCCTCCGCCATCGCATCCAGGGAATTCTGGAGTAGGTTCAGGATGACCTGTTCAATCTGAATCTGATCGGCTTGAATTGGTGGGAGCTGATCAGACAGGCCAAGTTCAAGAGTGACCTTCGCTTGTTTGATCTTCTGCGCGAGGAAGTGGGTACAATTTCGGATAGTCTCGTTCACATCCATGGTGGAACGTTTGGGTTCTCCTTTTCGGGCAAAATGCCTGATATTGTGGATAATTCTGCCTGCCCGTTCCGCCTGAGAGGCCACTTCCTGCAAGGCGGGAAGGATTTCCTCTCGGGGAAGGGAGCCGGTCTTCAAAACATCTATGCACGTATCGGCAAGACTGAGAATCGAGCACAACGGCTGGTTAAGTTCATGAGCCAGGGTGGTGGTCAGTTCCCCGATGGTGGCGACTCGCAGGGCATGGGCCAGTTCGGCTTGGCTTTTGTGTAACTGTTCCTGAGTTAGCACTCGCTCGGTGATGTCCACCGCAATACCGGCGGTGCGGTAGACTTGCCCTGCCTCATTGTGAACAGGAAATGTTCGGGCCCAGATCCACCGGATCTCGCCATCCGGCCGAAGGATGCGGTATTCGGTACTGAAAAATCCCGTCTCCATTTGTCGAGCAATCTCGGCGTTGACTTTGTCCCGGTCCTCGGGATGCACGGATTCAAACCAGGAGCATCCGTCCTCATACAGACTCTCGCAGGAACGCCCCCAGATCTTTTCGTACGCGGGACTGACGTAAATCACCTTCTCCAAATCAGCGGTCTGAATGAGGAACACTTCTTCGATATTATCCGCCATTTGACGGAATTTTCTCTCGTTTTCCTGCAGAGCTTCCTCCGCCCGCTTGTGCTCGGTGATGTCCTGGACGGTTCCCTGCATCAGGATGGGCTTGTCGTTGAGTCCATGTACGACTTCCGCCTGCGCATGAAGGATCCGTTCCGAACCGTCGAACCGCCGGATGCGATAGTCCAAGTCATAGGCTTTGATACCGTTCAGGGCATCGGTCAAGGCCTGATCCACCCGCAACCGGTCGTCGGGATGAATAAAATCCAGGAAGTTCCTTCGATGCTGTTCGAGCGAACTACCGGTCAGGCCAAAGATTCGGAACGTCTCGTCGGACCAGTGGGCGGTGTCTGTGGTGAGATTCCATGTCCAGGAGCCGATGTGGGCAATCCGCTGGGCAGCGGCCAATTCCTTCTCGCTCTGTCGCGACGCCTCCTCCGCCCGCTTGTGCTCGGTAATGTCCCGGTTACTGGCCCGGCGTCCCCGAAATCTACCGGCAGCATCGTAGACTGGCTGGCAGTAATGGCTGATCCATCGTTCTTCCCCGTTCCGGTGGAGGATCCGGAAGTCGAAATGGAAGACCTCATTTTTTTCAAAATCTTCCGTCAGATGACGTGAGAACCAATCCTGAAAATCAGGATGGATGATTCTTCGCACCAATTCGGGGTCCTGGGTGATTTCCTCCGGTGTGTAGCCGGTGATTCTCTCCACGGATGGGGAGATGTAACGATACTTGCGGTCCGGTCCGAGCCAAGACTCCCAATCATAGGTGAAATCCGCCACTGTTCGATATCGTTCCTCGCTCTGGCGAAGTTGCTCTTCCTGATACTTGTGATTCGTGATATCTTCGACACAGACGACGGCGCCGGCATATCCTCCGTTTCCGTCCGTGATGGGAGATGTCTTCAAACGCGTCTGAATCAGTGTTCCATCTTTGCGGCGAAACGTGAATTCGTGCTGCTCCGTGATCCCCTGTTCGCTCCGTTTGATGTTTCGGGCGCATTCCTCCCTGGCGGCGTCGTCCATGAAGGAGAAAAGATGCTTGCCAAGCATGTCTTCCACGGAGCAGCCAAGCATATCGGCCATGGGGCTGTTGACGAAAGTTGTGATCCCTTGGGAATCGATCATCCAGATTCCTTCCTGCACGTTCTCCACGATCGCACGATATTCCTCATCGCCGAAGTCCTGCCGGCCTGCGGAGTATCCTCTCAGAGACTCAAGGTGATTCAGTTGTCGCCGGAGGGAGGTCAGTTCCTGGATAAGTTCTCTCTTGGACTTCTTCTGATCGTTCATGTGTGTGTCCCGTTACCGAATTTGGCTTTGCGGCATATAGGCTGGATAATACCGTACAGTTATGGGCAAGGAAAGTAGTATTCCATTTGGATAGATTCCCCCCTTGACTTCTTTCTGGACCGCAGCCTGTTGGTGGGGTAATGTGGTGGGGATGGCAGAAGCCAGGGAGGAACGTTCTGTGGCAGCGCGATGGGATATTTGTCGATCAGTTCTTTGGCTGACGATGCTTTTTCCGTTGTTTTTCGGCGGATGCTGTTGTGACACTCTGTATGAAGTGTTGGATCCCGATCCGATGGTTCGACTTCCGGAGGATGAGACGCCACACTGCTCCGGAGGCGAATGGTGGTATTACACAGGCACTCTCAAGTCTGAGACCGGGAAGACCTTTGGCTTGGAGGCGGTGATCTTTCATGGGTCCGGATGGCGGTTTATGCTGCCGATAGAAACGTGGGTGTCACACTATGCCATCTTGAACGCAGATGATGGAACATATGTTCATGATCAGACCGATTGGCTGAACTTGGCGTTGGGGCAGCCGTCGAATGAAGGTTTCGACCTCTTCACTCCTCTGGTGCAGATGTCAGGGAGGGACGGAAACGACCATGTCTCGGCGAGCATGGCCGATGGGAATTACCGGCTGGAACTGGATATTACCGACGTCCGGGGAGTGATTCTCCACAACCAGACAGGATATGTGCCGTACGGGACGAATCTGCACTCGTTTTACTACTCCCGCCCGCAGATGCAGGCCTCCGGCGCTCTGACCGTGGATGGACAGGTTCTGACGGTCCAGGGCGACATCTGGTTCGATCGACAGTGGGGGCGGGATGTTATTGATCCGTACATGCAGTGGGACTGGTTCAGCCTGCGGTTGGACGACGGCATCCGAATAATGCTCTTTGTCTTCCGCGATGCGGAGTCTCCGGCGCTCGAAGGCACATACGTTCCCGTGGTGGGGGAGCCGGTTTCCCTGGCGGAGGACGATTTTGTCATAACTCCGACAGCGTGGTGGACCAGCAGCGAAACGAACATCACCTACCCGGTCGGTTGGGAGATCATCATCAACAGGCCCGAGTTGCTGAAATTGACGGTCCAGGCGGCCGCAAACGACCAGGAGTTTGATGCTCGCTCGACGACACGGAATATTTACTGGGAAGGTCTTTGTACAGTTGTGGGAACCCGTGGGGGGCAATCAATTACCGGCTCGGCCTATGTGGAATTGACCAATTATCTCCCTATGGAGATCTCCGGCGGACCTGAAGGCGATACTGTGAAAGCGTATGGCCGGTGATCTTTCTGAATGTCTTGCAGAAATGGAACCCGTCAATGAATCCGAGCCGTCGGGCGATGCCGTCTACCGTGTCATCTGTCTGCCAAAGCAGGAGCTGGGCTTGCTTGATCTGCTGCTGGAGAATATAGCGTTTGGGAGGCAGGCCGAAGAAACGGTGGAATACGCGTGATAAGTGGGAGGGTTCGAGGTGGACAAGTCTCGCCAATTCGGAGATACGCGGTGGCGACGGAAGAGCGGTATACGGCCGCCTGTGAAATCTTCGGCAGCATCCTTCCGGTCCGAAAGATTGGAGACAAGATGATCTGGCATATGCCGTGGGACAATCTGATCCGATGGTGGGGCATGCAGGAGGCGATGGTCGGAATCGCTCGCTGGCTGAGCCTGCCGTCGAAGCGACTGATCGTGAGTCTGGACTGGGTGGACATCCGCTCATTTCCGTGTCTGATGCTGGCGGCCTGGCAGAAGGGTCGGGCCCTTCCGCTCTTGTGGCAGGTCCTGCGCTGGGAGGAACTGGCCAAGAGCCAAAACGACCTGGAGTACGGTTTGTTACACCTGCTCCGGGCGGCGTTGCCCGTCGCTGGGAACGATCCTGCACGAACTCCGAGCCGCCCAGACCGAGGAATTGGTGGAGGAAAACTGGGGATGAGTCAGGCGGTTTTACCCTTGCCGGGCTGCAGGGAGTCTCGGATAATACGGCGATATGAAACCGAAACGCCGAAATTCCGCTAACCACCCTCGGGCATCTGAGCGGGTGAAGTCTGATCCCGTTCGATTGGCTCCTTCCCTGATATGTCTGGATTTATGCAATCTGGAGCAGCAAGTGCGCCAACTGGAGTTCCAGGGGTTGGACATGCTGCATGTGGATATTCTGGACGGGCACTTCAGTCCCAGCATGCCCATCGGACTGGATGTGGTGCGTCAGCTTCGAAAGAAGACTTCGCTTGCGTTTGATGTCCATCTGATGGTTCAGGGCAATGAGTTTTTCATTCGTGAGATGATCGATATCGGGGTCCAACGGATGTGCTTCCACTACGAATCCGCATTCCATGTGGATCGAATGGTTGGCCTGATCCAGGACAGGGGAATCCAAGTGGGTATCGCCTTGACTCCCGCCACGCCGCTGGTTGTTTTGGACTATATCGTGGACCGTCTGGACTTTGTCCTTCTGATGCTCATCAATCCCGGTTTTGCCGGTCATGCCGGCGAAAAGCAGGTGCCCTATGCGGTGCGCAAGGTGTCGGAATGTCGGGAGTTTCTGAAACGCCACCGTCGAGATATTCCGATCGAAGTTGACGGGCGCGTGTCGTTCGAGACGATCCCCCACTTGGTGGCGGCTGGCGCCGACATCCTGGTGGCTGGCACGTCCTGCCTGTTTTCAAGGGAGAACCCTGTTCAGGAAAATCTGGCGAAGACAAGACAGGCGATTAGTGCTGGTCTGAAACAACGAAAGGGAGCCGACCGATGAATTCGCGGGAAAGAGTGCTAACTGCACTGTCACATGCCCAGCCCGATCGCGTTCCGATCGGCTGTCGATTTTCTCCCGAACTAACGCAGCGAGTGAAGGACAAATTGGGATTTCGGAGCGATTCGGAGTTGTGGGATTGGGTCGGGCGGGATCTGGTGACCGTTCGCCCCAAATTTCGCCGGCCTGCGTCCGACAAGTATTACGCCGATCCGACGCTGGAAATTACGCCGGATGGATTGTATCTCGATATCTACCGCGTACCTTTCCGTTGGGTTCAGACGGAGTATCAAGCCTATATGGAACTGGTCGGCCAGCCTCCCCTGGCCAAGATGGAACGTGTGGATGAGTTGGAAAACTTCGCCTGGCCCACCCCGGATCTCTGGGATTTCTCCAATATCCCCTCCGAACTGGAGTCCCAGCGAGACAAGGCCACTTGGGCGAGAAGTCGCGGGATTTTCGAAATATCCTGTTTCATGCGGGGTATGGACCAGTTGATGACGGATTTCGTCCTGGATCCGGACTTTGCTACCGCACTGATGGACCGCGTTACCCAAGGCCTGCTGGATCTGACGCGGAAGACTCTGGAAGCCGGGCGGGGCGGGTATGTGTTTTACGAGTACAATGACGACGTCGCTTCGCAGCGGGCCATGCTGATCTCGCCAAACATGTGGCGGGAGTTCATCAAGCCGCGAATGGCCCGATTCTGCGATCTGATTCATTCTTTTGGCGCCAAAGTGCGGTACCATTCCTGCGGGTCAGTCTATCCGATCATTCCCGATTTGCTCGAAATTGGCGTCGATATACTCAATCCTGTCCAACCGTTGGCCCAGGACATGGAACCGGCACGACTGAAAAAAGAGTTTGGCGACCGATTGGCTTTTGACGGAGGAGTTGATACGCAATTCCTTCTTCCTAAAGGAACCGTTCAGGAAGTTCGTCGCCAAGTTCGAGAGATGATTGATGTTGTCGGTAAAAATGGTGGTTACATCTGCTCCGGTTCTCACACGATTCAGGCGGATGTGCCCGTTGAGAATATTATTGCGATGGTTGAGGAAGCAAAAAAATGACAGATCATACGACTGCGGAAGCGGCTTCGGCCTCATTTCAAGAGTCCTTCAATTTGATTCTGGAAGAGTGTCGGACTGCATTATCCCGCATCGATCCGGATAGTGTGGACCGTCTCATAGAGGCCATTCTGGCGGCCGACAAGGTCTTTTTCGTCGGCGTCGGTCGTGTGTTGCTGAGTCTGCAGGCCATGGCGAAGCGGCTGAGCCATCTAGGTATAAACGCTGTTGTTGTCGGACAGATCACCGAACCGGCCATTACCGAAAAGGACCTGCTGATTGTCGGCTCGGGAAGCGGTGAGACGCTGTTTCCGGTTGCCATTGCCAAAAAGGCCAAATCCCTCGGAGCAAAGATTGCCCATATCGGATCCAATGCCGAAAGCACGATCAAACCGATTACGGATATCTTTGTGCGCGTCCCGGTGAGGACCAAGCTTGCTCGATCGGACGAGATCGATTCCCGACAGCCGATGACCAGCCTGTTCGAGCAGTGTCTGTTGTTGTTCGGAGATACCTTGGCGCTCGTGATCATCTCTCGTCGGAATCTGAACATCCAATCTCTATGGCAATATCACGCCAACTTGGAGTGATTCCGCCTGTCGGACAGTGGTGTCGTAAAATCAATGCCTATTCCAGTCCCAGAGCGACAAGGTCGGCGAACGTTCCGCACTGACAGATGGAACTGCGAGTGAATTAGGAAGTGTCTTTCTTGTTTCTCTATCCAATATCTTTCACTACAATGATTAGCTATGACCAAGCCGATATTCACGCCGGACATTCTGGATTATCTGACGAGTTCCGCGGGGGCCGAGGCCCTGGAACTGGCCAAGGCGCTGGACCCGTATAAACCGGGCGATGTGGCTAGGCTTCGCAAGCGGTGCACGCTGGAGCAGTCGCGGGCGGTGCTGGAACTGACGGAGCTTCGGCGTCGGGCGAGGGCGAAGTTCAGTCGGGCTGACCTGATGTTCTTTGATCGCATCGGATACGAGCAGGCGAGTGGAGAAGTGGTGGCCGACTACAAGGCCCAGAAGATCCGGCTGTTTCGGACTGATGAGCGGATTCTTGATCTGTGTTGCGGGATCGGCGGGGATACCATTTCTCTGGCGGGGGTGGCGGGCGTTACCGCGATCGACGCGTCTGACGTTCGGGTCCGCATGACGGATCTGAACCTGCGGGCATATCAGCGGAGGGATCAGTGCGAGTTGGTATGCGAAGACCTGAACGTATCGCGGCTGGAGGGAGGCATCTACCATTTCGATCCGGATCGACGGGCAGGAAGTGAAAAGCGGACAGTGAAGCTCGAAGAGCTTCAGCCGGGGAAGGAGTTCATCGAGCGGTTGCTGCGGGAGGTGCCCGATGGCGTGACCAAACTCTCGCCGGGCATGGAATTCGACAATCTGCCGTGGGAAGGGGAGGTCGAACTGGTGAGCCATAAGGGCCAGTGTCGGCAGCTTCTGGTGTGGACGGGGAAACTGGCGGTGGTGAAGCTCCGTGCGACGTCGCTGCCGTCGTCGGCCTCGCTGACGGACGAAATGCCCGTCGCCTTTAACGTCAGCGACATTCAACAATACCTCTACGATCCCGACCCCGCCGTATCGCGCTTGCGATTGCTGGGTCAGCTCGCCGCCGAAATGAATCTGAACTTCCTGTCACCCGGACAAATCGTTCTCACCGCCGATGAGTTGGTGATCCACCCCCTGGCCCGGGCCTACCGCGTCGAGGAGGTCATGCCGTATCACGAGGACAAGGTGAAGAAATACTTCAAGGAAGGGGAATTTGGTCCGGTTACCATCAAACCCCGTGGGGTGGACGTCAATGTCGATAAACTCAGCAAGCTCTACTCGGGGAAGTCCGGCCCGGAAAAGCATGTCTTTCTGTTGCGGCTGGACAAACGCGTACTGGCGGTCGTGACCACGTTGGAGAGCGAAGCAACCCTGTCCAATGAATAGGTGAATTGGCAGGCCAAAGGAAAAAAGTCGTCACCGGCGGGGGATGGGGCAATATAATAAGGGAAGTCTCTTGGTACGGAGCCTTTTGCAGGTAATGGGAGTATGTGCATGAGTTATGGCTTTCGATGCGGTAGAAGTGTCCTGGTTTCAATGTTGGTAGTATTTCTGATCCTCACAGGGCGGGGTGGTACAGCCTTGGCGGAGGCGAAATCGGGGAATGAAAAACCGCTCTTCGACTATCGGCAGATCCAACTCGATAATGGCCTGAAGGTCATTACGCTGGAAGACTTTTCCTGCCCCATCGTGTCCGTGCAATTGTGGTATCACGTCGGATCGAAGGATGAGAATCCCGAGCGGCAGGGATTCGCCCATATGTTCGAACATATGATGTTCCGGGGAACGGACAAGCTTGGCCCCACGGATCATTTCGGACTCATCCGCCGGGTAGGTGGGGAGTGCAATGGATATACGAGTTTTGACCGGACCGTGTATCTCGAGACGCTGCCCGCCAGCCAGCTTGAGTTGGCCCTTTGGCTTGAGTCGGAGCGAATGGCATTCCTGAAAATCGATCAGGACGCGTTCGATACGGAACGCAAGGTGGTGGAAGAGGAACGCCGGGTCAAGCTGAATAATCCGTATGGGACGCTGGTGGAGAATCTGCTCCCGGAACTGTTCAAAGTTCATCCTTACCGCTGGGCGCCCATTGGCAAGATTCCACACTTGCGGGCAGCCAGCGTAACGGAGCTTCGTGATTTCTGGAGCAAGTACTACGTGCCGAGCAACTCGACGCTTGTGATCGTAGGGGCGGTGAAGCACGACGACGCCCAGCGGCTGGTGAAGAAGTACTTCGGGTGGATTCCCAAATACGAGGTCCCGGCCAGGGTGGCTGTACGCGAACCGCTTCCGACGAGTAAGCGAACAGTGACGATCAAAGAAGCAAGCGCTCCGGCTCCTGGTGTGGGTATGGTTTGGCGAACAGTGCCGGCCAGTCACAAGGATTCGGTAGTCCTCGATCTTCTGGGCGAGATCCTGGGTGGTGGCAACAGCAGCCGGTTGTATCGCTCGATCGTGGCGCAGAAGCAGTTGGCTGTGATGGCTCAGGCAGGCTCATGGTCGCTGGAGCGGGACGGAATCTTCGGGGGAGGAGCGGTGCTTCCGCGCGGGGGCGGCGGCCCGATTCA
>CAZLZE010000157.1:0-9756 GCA_964563935.1 uncultured Phycisphaerae bacterium
GCCTTCGCATCCGACCACAGCCCCTACCACAGTCATCATCAATGCAGACTCGCTCACCATTCTCATCATCGTGACGCGCTCCTGAAAAGCAAAAAAAGTGAAAATGAAGGCCCTGACCACCACAGTCCACACAAGCCTCCACAACTTAACCCTAGACTATCATGGCAACGCGTGTGCCAAAGCACCTCACCCGGTCAGAATTCGCAATACCGCCCGTTTCAGCGGCCTATGGACAAATATTTTACAGCATTTCTCCCCCTTTGCCACACATTTTTGTCACAGGACAGACGACGGTTCACATTTTTGTGCGCCGCATCGCGCCGTTTGGCTAATTGACGTCCGCGACACCGATACATCTTACCCCGCCGTGGTTTCCGTCTGCACGGATTGCTCGCCGGCAAGGGCGGATTGCCGTCGGGCGGCGCGGAGCGTGCTGTGCTTTCGGCCGTAGAAGTAGTAAATGGCAAAACCAATGGCCAGCCACACAAAGAGTCGCCACCAATTCTCTTTCGGCAGGGAGAACATCAGCAGCAGCGAGGTGACGATGCCCAAGAGCGGAACGATGGGAGCCAACGGCACGCGGAACGGACGATGGGCATCAGGGTGTGTTCTTCGGAGGATAAGTACAGCCGCACAGACGACAACAAACGCTAAAAGCGTACCGATGTTCACCAGTTCGGCGAGGATGCGCAGCGGGAGAAATCCCGCCATCGCCGAGACCGCGCAGCCCATGATGATCTGCGAGATCCACGGGGTGCGATAGCGGGGGTGAACGGCCCCGAAAACCTTGGGTGGAACAAGCCCATCGCGCGCCATCGCGAGAAACACTCGCGGCTGGCTGAGCATAAGCACAAGGAGAACGGATGTAATTCCGACAACGGCGCCGACGGAGATCACGACGTGTGCCCACGGCAGGCCCTTGGTTCTGAACGCCTCGGCGACGGGGGCATCGACGCTGATCTGGTTATACGGAATCATACCCGTGAGGATGGCCGCAACCGCGATGTAGAGAACCGTACAGATGACCAGCGAGGCGATAATTCCGATGGGGATGTCGCGTTTGGGGTTCCTCGCTTCCTCGGCGTGAGTGGAGACCGAGTCGAAGCCGATATAGGCAAAAAAGATAATGGCCGCCCCGGCGAGCATACCGAGCGGTTCGCCACCCGCGCCGGTCTGCCCGACGAGCGTCTTGCCGAACCAACTGATGCCGCTGAATCCATACGGGGCAAAAGGTCTCCAGTTGGCAGGATCGACGTAGAATGATCCGACGACAATGACGAACAGGACGACCGCAAGTTTCACAAGGACCATGAAGGTGTTGAACCCGGCGCTTTCGCGAATCCCGCGGACAAGAATGACGGTAAGGACAGCCGTAATGAGAATGGCGGGCAGATCGAGGACCGCGCCGGTGGCAATGATTCGCCCAAGCTCCGGACTGTAGTCAAACGGCGTCTTGCTGAGAACAAAGGGGATGTGAACGTTAAAATGGTTCAGGATCGGCGTCAGCAGCGATTGCAGGTACTGCGACCACCCGTGGGCAACAGCGGAGGAGGCGATCGTGTATTCAATGATCAGGTCCCATCCGATGATCCAAGCCGCCAGTTCGCCGAGCGTGGCATACGCATAGGTATACGCCGAGCCCGCCACAGGGACCATGGACGCAAATTCCGCGTAGCACAGGGCCGCGAAAATACAACCCACGCCGGCTACGGCAAACGAGAGCATCAGGGCAGGACCCGCCTTGTCGTGGGCCGCTTGCCCGGTGACGACGAAGATACCCGCGCCGATCACGCAGCCGATTCCAAGACTCGTGAGCTGAACGGGACCCAACGCCCGGCGAAGACGGTTCTCGCCTTTCATCTCCTCGTGAAGCTGAGCAATACTCTTGCGGCTGAATATGTGTCGCATCGCGCATGTTCCTCCAAACTCAGAAGGTTGGTTCACAGCCAATCATAGCAGTGCTAATCAAGGGTGGCAAGGCCCAGCACTTCCCGCCTTCGCGGCCCTTTCTCCTGTACAGTAGGCGCTTACCCACCATCTTCTCTTCCATGTGGCGCACGCACTCCTGCGCGCGATCCTTCTTCTCTGGGTGGCATGGCTTCGTCGTGTCTTTTTCGGTACCATACATTATTTAAGAACAGCGCAAAATCCTCTGGATTCGTCCGCAAAGATCCGGATCTTTCATCGCCGCGGTACCGAACGCCACCGCGTCGGCACCGGCGGCCAGTACCCGGCGGGCGCCTTCGATGTCCTTGATGCCGCCCCCAACAATCAGAAACGGCGTGCTGCCCCTCAACTTCTCCAATACACCCAGACCCTCGGACCCCGCTTCCGTCTCCTCCACATTGACGTGCACCACGGGAACACCCGCCTCCGTGAGCACCCGCACCGCCTCCACCGCATCCGGCGTATCGCCGCAGCCAACCTTGAAAATAACGGGAATCTCCACCGCCTCCAACATCGTCTTGGCCCAGCGACGAAGCTCAAGCCAGTTCTCCCGCCGGCACAAGGCGGAACTCGTGTTGGCCCGCAGGAACATGTCCATCGTGGAATGAGCGCAGTACGACGCGTAGTCCGCGCCCGCCGTCTGCGCCGCCTGCAGAAAATCCACGTTGTCCGAGAGCTTGTTGGCACACACGCTCACGCCCACCTGTGCCCCGCTTCTCCTGGCCGCGGTAATATTCTCCCGCAGGTAACCGATATAGTTGTTCCACCCGGGCTTGAACACAAACCGCGGATCATACGGAACGTGCTCACCGTCATCAACGATGTACGTGCCCATCATCACCAAGGCCGCCCCCGCGCCGTGCGTGGCGCAGTACGGTCCGTCACCGTAACCGCCCAGCTCCGCCAGGACCACGCCATTTTTCAATCGCTCAAGATTCGGCTGCATTACCTGCGCCTCAGAAGACTAGCCAAACACCTTCCGCATGGAATCGCAATAGTATCGCACCAAATCCCACTGGGCGTCCGGAGCGATCCGATGGTCCGGACAGGGAATAAATCCGCCCAGGTCCACCAGCGCTCGCAGGCGCTCCACTTCCGCGTCCACCGCCGCACGATCCCGCGCAAAAACCGTCTTATTCATCCCGCCCACCCCGCGAAGCTCCTTGCCGAACCGCTCGCGCCACGGCCGGATGTTGGCGTCCCACGTGCCGACTTCGATCGGGAACATCGTGTTCACCCCGTTGTTGAACCACGTGGGAATCAACGCGTCGATCTTGCCGTCGCAATCGAGCGATACGATATCGAGCCCGTAACTTCGCACAAGGTCCGTAATCCGCTTGTATTGCGGACCGACCTTCTCGTCAAATATGCTTGGCGTGATCAGCGGACCATTCTTGAAGCAGATGTCTTCCCAGAAATGGGCAAAGTCAAATTTCGCCCCGGATTCCAGGACGAATTTCGTAATGCGGTAGCACAGACTCCCGACCGTCTCGATGATCTCATCAAACAGATCCTCGTCGTCCATCATCAGGTAGCAGGACCCTTCCACGCCCAGCACGTTGCGAATCTGACCGTACAGGCTGCCGCAGAAAATACCAAACGGATAATCCCGCTGATCGCTCTTGAGAAAATCAAGTCCGCCCTGGTCGAATCGCTTCATCGTGTCGCCGGTGCGAACCTGGCTGTGGGTAACTCGTTCCGGAGTAAATTGGTACCGCCACTTGTAGTGCTCTTCCCACGATTTTCGATCAACGAGCGTATGCTGAATCTCTGCCGGAATCGAACCGGCATCGGGCTTCTGCAGGATGATCACGCCTTCGTTGCTCATCATGTGTTTTGACCCATCGGGAAATTCCTGAACGACCTTCCACTCGAATTCCGGCTGCAGCCCGATGTTCGGATGGAACGTGCTGTACCAGTCGAAATCAAAACCGAGCTTGCGGCAGATCACGGCATCCGTCGGATTGCCGTCGCCCCAGCCGTTCATCTCCTCCTGCGTGAGGTGTCCTTCCGCGACCCATTTTTGCAGAGTCTCATGCCAAAAGCCGAAATGCACGATGGGCAGCCGATCGTATTTCTGATACCGAAGCACCGCCATCGCTCGTTGCCGATTGGTCATTCGTCGCTCCTTTGTTCTTCACCGAAAGTCGACACTGGAGCCAAGTGAAACAACGCGGTATTATACAAAAAGGCCGTGCGTGCGAAAAGTCCCGTGAAGTGAGTTTTCAGAAACCAATCCTATCCCTCTCGTGTCAGGGGGCTGATCTTGGGAAGAGACTGGGATCAGGCCCATTCTACATGACCTGAAGAATCCTAAGTGACGTTGTGGTGAATTACTACCTTGAGTGCCGGTTCAGAGCAAAGTATGATTTGGGTCGGAGAAAGACATGACACAAGCTATTTCAGATACACCACCGCGACAAAGGCCATCGACGGCGTTTTTAATTCTCCTCAATGCTCTTATACTACTGGCCCCTTCCGCCATTCAAGGCAACCTCTTAAGCTTCTTCTTTTTTCCTTGCTCCTTCATCCCGCTTGTAGTTCTGTTGGTCATTATTCATCTGATTGTGCGAAAGAAACAGCTTCATCCGATGGTGCGGACATTCATCTTCTTGCTCCCCGTGCTCTTCGACGTCGGCCTGCCGGCCCTTGGCTTATTGCCCCAGCGGATCAACCAGCAATCGCCGCTAACCTCGCCCAGCGGCCGGTATATTGCTACCGTACCCATTCGAGGCGGGGTTTGGAAGGTAACTTTGTCGGATATCCATAGGAATGTCCTGTACCGGGATGACGATTCCAGCTTCCTCGGTAATTTCAACGTGTACTGGTATTGGGACAAGCAAGATCGCCTCTGCTCCACAACAGTGACGACGGCCGTATCTATTTCTGGGAAAATATCGATGGAAAGTGGGCCAAGTGGGAATGGGAGGATGTCCGGAAATCAAGGCCCCAACTGGAACCACCAGAGATGGTCCGTTATCCTTACCTGAGCGAATAGCCAATTGAGTCCTGTAGGATGGGTTTCTGAACCCATCACTTCTTAACTTCCCGAATCTTGGGTGGCATGGCTACACGCTTCGGGTAGCCATGTCTTCTCTTGTAGGGGCAGGTCTCAGACCTGCCCTCTTTCTCCCGTCATCCTCCGGCTCGACCGGAGGATCCAGATGCGGCTCCAGCCGCAGGACACTCCTCTCTCTTCACCGGCCCCTTACATCGTTCACGTAAAGCCGCCTAGAGTTTTTGCCCCACGGCGCCGAATTTCCGCTCCCGCTGAACGTAATCGAGAATCGCGCGGTGCAGGTGCTGCTCGGAAAAATCGGGCCAGCAATCGTTCTCGACGTAGAACTCCGTGTAGGCGAGTTGCCAGAGAAGATAATTGCTCAGCCGGCGCTCGCCGGCGGTGCGAATCAGAAGGTCCGGGTCGGGCATCCCTTTCGTGTAGAGATGATTGCTCACCACTTGCTCGGTAATCTGCTCCGGCGCGATCTCCCCGGCGGCAACCTTGCGCGAAATCGTCTGCACGGCGTCGACAATTTCCACGCGGGACGAGTAGTTCAAAGCCAGGGAGAGCGTCAGTCCCTTGTTATTGGCCGTCGCCTGCATCGTCTCCCGCAATCGTTCCTGGACGGATTCCGGCAGTCGCGACATCTGCCCCAGATGGTGCAGGCGGATGTCCTGATCCATCATTTCGGGAAGTTCATACGCGAGGTATTCCACGCAGAGCTGCATGAGGAATTCGATTTCCTCCCGTGGCCGTTTCCAATTCTCCGTGCTGAAGGAATAAAGCGTCAGGTATCGAACGCCGAGCTTCGAACATTCCGTGACCATTTTCCGGACCACCTTGGCCCCCTGGCGGTGACCTTCGATCCGCGGCAGGTTCTTCCGCTGCGCCCATCGTCCGTTTCCGTCCATGATCATGGCAATATGGGTCGGAATCTGCTCGGGCTTCAGGCCCAGTAATTTTTCAACATTATGAAAAACAACGGCCATGGAAATCCTCTACAAACTGGTCGCGATAGTCTGGCTGCGCTCCGGTCCCACACTCACCATCTTGACCGGACAGCCAATCAAGTCCTGCAGCCGCTTGAGGTACCGAATGGCCGCCGCAGGAAGCTCGCTCTGCTCCTTGGCTGCCGACAGATCCTCGGTCCATCCCGGCATCTCTTCGTAAACCACTTCCACCTTCTCCAAATCTGAATTCTCCGTGGGGAAAAATTCCACCGGCCGACCGTCAATCTTGTATTGCACCGCAATCTTGATCGGATTCAGCCCGCTCAGCACGTCCAGGAGCATCACGGCGATGGAATTGATCCCGCCGATCATGATCGAGTACCGCACCGCCATTGCGTCGAACCACCCCGTTCGCCGAGGTCGCCCCGTGGTAGTTCCATACTCGCGGCCGCGAACGCGGATATACTCACCCGTCTCATCCTTCAGTTCGGTGGGGAAAGGACCCGCGCCGACGCGGGTGGTATAGGCTTTGATGATCCCCAGGTAACTCGGGACCAGACTCGCGGGCACGCCCGTTCCCGCCGGCAATCCGCAGGCGCTGCTGTTGGAACTGGTAACATACGGATACGTCCCGTGATCGATGTCCAGAAGCGACCCCTGGGCGCCTTCAAACATGATACGCTTGCCCTGACCGATGCTCCGATGCAGCAGTTCCGCCGTATCGCAGACAAACGGCTTGAGCTGGTCGGCATAGCTGCAGTATTGGTCGTAGATCTCCTTCCAGTTCATGCCGTCCGCGCCGTACAGGGCCTGGAAAATCTTGTTCTTGTCCTCAACGATGCGCTGGAGCTTTTCCGCGAAGTGTTTCCGGTCGTAGAGCTCGCCCATGCGAATCCCGTAGCTCCGGCAAGCCTTGTCCGCGTAACACGGACCAATCCCGCGGCAGGTCGTACCGATGGAATTTCCCGCAAGTTGCTGTTCGCTGAGCTTGTCCTGAAGCTTATGGTACGGAAAAACCACGTGGGCCTTGTTCGAAATCTTGAAGTTCTCCGCCCCCACCTTCACCCCGCGCTTGCGGAGCGTGTCAATCTCATCCAAAACGACCTGCGGGTCGAGCACCACCCCGTTGGCGATGACGGCCATCACTTCCGGATACAGAATTCCCGAAGGAATCAGGTGCATGGCGAACTTCTCTTTTCCGATCACCACGGAGTGCCCGGCATTGGCCCCTCCGCCATAGCGAACGACCAGATCGAATTTCCCGGCCGGTCCGCTGGGGTCGGTCAGGAGATTCACAATCTTGCCCTTCCCTTCATCGCCCCATTGCAGTCCGATCACACATGCATTTCCCGGCAGATCAATTTTCATTACCCACGGTTCCTGTCTTGCTTGTCACACCCAACATACAAAAAGTCAGCCCCGGGGCTGACTTTCTATCCATTTCACCACCCGATTATCCTAGCCGTTTGGGGGATGCAATTCAAGTATTTCACACCATTGGATTTACCGAAAATGCGGTTTTTTCCGCCCAGGACCCCGACGGAATTATTTCTGGCAAACTTCAGACCGACCGATATACTACTAGGACTCTTGACAGGATAATTTTCCGCCCGTAGACTATTGTCCTTAGTGAAGTATTTCCGGCCCCTTGGATGGGCGCCGGTCATATGTGCTAGTGTCCATGCTTGGAGAGCGGATCATGTTGAGCAAAATGAAAAAAAGTCTGGTTGCGGTTATCAGTGGGTGTATGATTGCCGGTATGCTGGCCCTCACGAATGGCTGCACCATTAACATTGATGGGTTGGGCGATCTCGACGATTATGTGGTCGAGATCATCTCCGGCTGTCGCCACTGCGGTGACGTGGTGGAAATTGAATTCGACGATTAGTCCCACCAGACCATCCGCACAGTCCAGGAAAGCACGAAAACCTTAACGGGCCGAATTGTCGCTCGCCTTTCTTAATTATTTGATAAGCGAAAGACTTTTTCACTCCGGCCTGATAAGATATAGCAGGCAATTTACTGCTAGTAATACGGAGTTGCTTTGGTTCCGGCGTATCCTTGGACCCCAAGCCATGCCCGCAGGGGTCGCCAGGGGGACCACAGGACCAACGGCTTGATCAGCCCCTACGTCCGAACCAAAGGGGCTTGGCATAAGGTGTTTTCATGGATTTATCCACAACCCAAACAGCGATGTCGGGACTGGCGGACGTCTTATTCCTCAAACGCCCGGAGATGTTGTACGGCCTGGTCATGGCCATGGTCGTACTGGGAGCCGCGTTCTGGATACTCGGACACCAGCTTCACCGGATTTTTCTCACCGTCGTTCTCTGCGGAATCGGCCTGCTGACCGGTTGGAAGGCAGGAGGTCTGTACGGACTCGAAGGCCTGAACGCCATCCTCGCCGTCCTCGTCGGCGGATTATTGGGCGCGGGCGTGGGCTACTGGCTGTTCCGATTCTGGTTGGGACTCCTTGCCTCCGGACTGATTACCCTCATCCTCCTAAGCCTGTACTCCTGGAAAATCGCCCTCCCGTACTTGACCACCGCGGCGTCTGAGTCCCGAACACAACTGATGCAAAACGGCGTGGAACTCGCGCCCGGAACAGGCAAAAATGCCCCCAAGCAGCTTCCTATTCTCAGCAACCAACCCTCAGGCACGTCGCAGCTGAGGCATACACCCATGGGACAAGCGTATCAGGAACTGACCAACCTGCTCCCCAGGCTATCCCGTGCCCAATACCCGGATTGGCAGGGCTGGGCCCAGAATCTCAGCCCCACCGTTCATGCCATCCAGGAGAAAATGCTCGTCATCATGCCCCGCCTCGGAATTGACATCTTCATGGTCGGTTCGGTGGCCCTGATCTTCGGATTCGTCCTGGTCGTGGTCAGACCCGTCTTTCTCGACATCGCCTATACCTCGTTCTCCGGCATCCTGCTGACGATCGGCGGCATCGCCCTGTTCCTGATCCTTAAAGATCTTAGTAAGCTCGAATGGGTGCAGAATAATGCCCTGGTGTCCGTGGGCCTCTTGATCGCCCTTTGGCTGGTCGGGGTAGGCATCCAATACGCCATGGTACCCGCACCTCCGCCACCGGCCGAGGAATCACCGGAAGAAGCTGAAGAGGCGCCGGAGAAAGACAAACCGCAGGGAGGCAAGAAAAAGAAATGAACCTGCCTCCCCCGATGGAGTCCCTCTGGACGAACGACCGGCTTGAACTGCAATTCTGGGTGGATCAACTCCGGGATCAATCAACCGCCATGCTGCTTCTGGTCCTGGCGGCAGGAATTATCTTTCTGCTCTACGGACGAACCATATTCCGGGCCATTGTCATGATCAACACAGCCCTCCTGGCTGGATACGTGGGTTGGCGATTCGGACAGCAGATCGAAATGCACAGACCCTGGCTTCTGGGCGTGATTTCCGGAGGAATTGTCGGACTCATGTCCTGGCCGCTCTTCAAACTCGGCGTGGCCGTCTTGTGCGGATTGGCGGGCACCGCGCTTGCGGTCCAACTCGCGCCCCTTCTGCCCCGGGGCGATCAATTCGCGTCGCTGTATTCCCTGGCTGGGTTCATCGTCTTCGCCGTTGCGGGCACATTTCTCCTGCTCTTTGCCATCACCGTATTCACAGCCATGGAAGGGTCTACCATGATCATCATGTCCACCCTGATCCTGGCTGAACGGACCCATGTACTGGCCAAAGGGGCAAGCTGGGTAACTCTGAAGGAGCCCGGCGCAATTCACATTGCGATCGGTGTTCTCGGCATGCTGGGGCTGGTGTATCAACTAAGCCGCGGTCCCAAGGCACCAGCGCCGGGGGGGGCATCGAGCACGACCGCGCCCATCGGAACGGCCA
>CAZLZE010000158.1:0-9687 GCA_964563935.1 uncultured Phycisphaerae bacterium
GTTGAGAGCGCGGGGACGCCGGTGATTCGGCGTTTTGCGGCATACCACGTGGGAAGGATTCCTTCGTTTGATCGGAATGCCGCGATATCGATTGAGAATCCGCTTGTCGTGGCCGTTGTGGAGGCCAAGGCGGGGGTTAATGTGCTGCAGGCGGATTTGTCGAATGCGTGCCGCATTCCGCAGCGGTATGAGGTCGAGATCTGCCCGGACAAGAACGACGTTGATCGGCGCGTGTGCAAGACGTCTGGGCGGAGACGTGGGCAGGTGGTGGCGGGGGCGGTTGTTCCCATGAGCTCAGACCGTGTGCTCGACCTGAACGTAAGTTGGCGGGGCGAGCCGACCGTTCTGGAGCTGGTGGTGGAGAGCGCCGCCGACGTGAATCTGAAGGTGATGCTGCGATAGTGACGATAGGCAGGCTCGGATGACATGGGATCCTTCGTGCCGGTTACTCAGACGGTTCCGATGACGGCTTTGGGGCCTTTTTTGACGATTTCGGTCAGGTATTGCGTATCGTCTTCGGCAAGGCCTTGGGTAGTGGTGAGGGGACCTTTGAACGGAACTCGCTCGCGTTTGGGGCCGAAGGCGATGATCTTGGCTTCGAAGGCCGGGATTCGCACGGTCACGGTGACGGCTGCGTTGTCCATCTTGACGAGGTTGACCGGATACGGGCGATCCTGAATGACGTCGCGGACCTCGGCGACGGCGGGATAATTTGCGCGGTCAAAATGGATGTGTCCGTGCCAGTCCTTGCTTGTGTGATTGAGGAGCGTGACGAGTGTGTCGTCGTTTCTTGTATTGACGAGCATTTGGCAGGGCTCGCCTTCGCGGGTGATTCCGACGCATTTGGCGTAGAGATGGTCGATGATGGCGGCGGTGATGCGGGAGAGTTTTTTTCCGTCCTTGTCCATGCCATGGGCGGCGAGCACGATGTACGCCCTACCTTGACCTTTGGCGTACTCCAGAACGAGAGGCTGAGCGGTTTTTTCATCGGTCGCCCAGACCTTGACATCATTTCGATCGCAAGTTGGGGCATGCAGAAGCGTTTTTTGTTTCACGGCGAATCGCTGGCCGTTTGCGAGCATCCAATTGACGTTCAGCATCTGCGGTTTGTGGGGCAGGATGAGTCCGAGATCCTTGAGCGCGGTTCCATCCAAGTGTTCGACAGTGAGAACGACCGAGCCGCCCTTGTCCATGTATCGGTTGAGTCGATCCCATAGGCCGTTGTCGGTCTGGATGTCGCCGGCGAGGAGTATGGCTTTGTAGTACTTGTTCAGTACATCCTCGGCGGTGTCTTCGATGATGACATCGAAGCAATCGGCCCAGGTGCTGTCGCGGAGGTAGGGCGATGTTTCCCGGGGATCGATTTCGCCGACCTGGATCATGGACGTCAGATGCGGTTCCATAGCTTCGTGATCGGCGGATCGCTCGTCGGGCCATTGTCCGTAGAATTGGGTCCAGAGGTTATCGCTGTAGGGGAATAGGGCGGAGATGGTGCGCTGAACGTGCCAATCGCCCTTGGTCAGTTCGGGCGTTCGATTGGCCCAGATGCAGAGGCGGCCCTTTGCCGTGGTGTAGTCGTTGGAGGTGATTAGTTCGCCCTTGGCTGTGAATTCGCGGACCGTGCTTCCGCGATAGCCGTGTTCTTCTTCAAGCATGACGGCAAAGGGTACGACGGGCTGGCCGCGATCTTTGAGGCACTCTTTTGTCAGGCGATGGAAGTGCATGGCCTTGTAGCCGAAATCGGAAAGCTGGACGTCGTTATCGGCGTAGGTGTAGAAGAAGCAGTATCCGACTTCGTGGAGCAGGGTGTTGCAGCCGGACATATAGGAAGTGATCCAGATGCGATAGAACAGGTCGGGAGTCATGGACGAGTCCCAGGTTCCGGAATTGTTCGTCTCGCCGATGTATCCGTTCATGTAGCCACCCCAGGGGGACAGGTCAATTCCCCAGAGCGCGTCGTACATTTTGGCTCCGCCGCGGACGAAGGCGATTCCGGTTTGGAAGGAGTCGGCTGATCCGCAGGCGCCTTCGTAGGCGACGAGCGGGAACCCGTTGCGAAACGCCTCGTGGATTGAGTAGAGCGTGCCTTCGGAGTAGTAGATGGGGAGATTTCGCAGGTTCTCGTCGCGGCGTTTGGCATGAGTGAAGTAGGAGAGCGTTTCGGGTGGGCTTACGCTGCGCCAGTGCTCAGTCAGGCTTCGTCCGTCGCGAAGCCAACTTCGGAAGTATTCCAACGCTTCCTTCTTCGAAAACGTTTTGCCCTGAGGCCAGGTTACGGAATTTCCGATCTCCCCGTAGGCTTCGATCCAGGCGGCGCGATATCCGACTTCGTCGTTGATCCTGTTGCATTGATCGTAGATCCAGTCGGCGTACTGGAGAGGTGTCATTCCCTTCTTGCGGGCGGCGTTGGCGAAGGTGGTGATGAAGATCAGCCAACCGATTCCGATCCACGAGACGTTGCCTTTTCGGACTTCGTCGATGAGCCGTTCGGCATCGGTGGGCTGGGCGGACTGACAGATGGAGATATCGCGCAGACCGTCGGCGTAGGGATATCGCTTGAGAAGCTCGAAATAGTCTTTGTGTATGTGGCTGTTCATGTCCGCCAGAATCTGGCAGGCTTCAGTGGTAAAATGGACTTCCTTGGGCAGAACACGTTTCATGTCCGGCATGGGCAACTCCAATAATTATGTGGGTAGCGGTTATTTCGCCTTGGGCCACTCGTCGGGGAACGGATTATTGATCGGTTCGAGGTTCCAGACGCGGATATCTTCAAATCGGACGGTTCCATTCTCCACGAAGAATCCGATTCCGCCTCGCCGAGTTCGGTCGTTTATGATTCGGGTGAATCGCCAGATGCCGTCGACGTAGGCTTCAAAGTAGATATCGCGAACGAGCAGGTCGATCGTATAGGTTCGTCCCGCTTCGGGGGCTTCGAGAATCGTTTCATTGGGATCGATTCGGCTTGTCCAGCAATGCTGAGGCGTTCCGAACTGCCATTCGCCGTATTTCAGATCGCCCTGCAGGGCGACTCCCTGAGCTTCTTTGGGGTCGCCTTCCTTACGGTTTTTGGCGTGTCCGAGTTCCCGCATGGTTATGCCGAATCGGGTGGCGGACTCGACGGTGACCTTACATCGGAGGTGGGCATCCTCGAGGCTCACCGGAAGCAGACCAAACGTACCGCCGCCGTCGATCGATCCGACGAGGCTTGATGCTCCCATCTTCTTCCAGTCACCGGCGCGAAGGTTGTCGCCCTGGACAGCGATCTGGTCGATAGGAAGCGATACTTCGGAGGCGTGAATCTTCTCCACGCCCGGCCAATAGGCGGTTTTCAGCGTACCGTCTTTTTCCTGGACGATTCGCTTGGGCAGACCGGCCGAGGAGGATGGCCAGCACTGATGATGATAGAGCAGACGCTCGCCCTGCCAGGTGATGATTCGTCCGACATAGCTTTGGAATGCCTGGCTTGCCCCGATGAGGAGATTATCGTCGGGAACGGTGTAGGGACCTTCGTAGGAATCGCTCATTGCGTAGAACGTTCCCGTGCATTGACGGCGAGTTCGGAGATCACATCCGCCCGCCAGCCAGTAGGCGTTCGACCAGAGCAGATAGTGCTTGCCGGCGATTTCAAAGTGCTCCGGCACTTCCATTAATGACATCACGCCCGGACCGATGAGAGGGGCCATGGGTTCCCACTTGCGGAGCGTCGGGTCCGTGCTCTTGTATCGGGCGATGCAGCCGCGAAGGAGTTTTGGGCCGCGGGTGGTATGCGCTCCCACAAGGGCTTCGTAGTGATCGCCGACGCGCTGGATGAAGGCGTCTCGAAAGGCGGGCGGATTGCTGACGCAGTGCGATCCGTCGGTCTCGTCGTGGGGGGGCTGGGCCACGATACAGGGTTCCTGCCAGAGCTTGTCCCAATGGATCAGATCTTGGCTGTGAAGAAAACAAATGCTCTGCCGCTTTCCGTCGAGGTTGGCGGTGTAGCTCATCATGAATCCGCCCGAGGGCGCGGCGAAGACCATACCCGTTCCGACCACGCCGACATCGAAGGAATCGCCCGGTCGGCGGAACTGCACCGGCGGGAGGTCGGTCCAGTGGACAAGGTCCTCACTGATCGCGTGCCCTGCCCACTCCCAGGGCTTATCCGGAAGGTTGGCGAGGAAGAACAGGTGCATTCTTCGTCCGTCCGGGTCCGGGAACATCCATGTATCCCACAACAACAGTTCCTTCGGGTTGGGTCGATAATTCATATCTGATTTCCTCAAAATAACAGTTTGTGCCGATTACTTGTCTTCAAGATGAACTATAATGTACTGTTTGTCTATGCCTGTAAACTGGAAAAATATATCTATTTCCACTATAGTACCCTGGGCCGTGTGACTTGTGGAGGCTATTTTGTGACAGGCGAATTGCATATACGCATCCTTCTGCATAATTACCTGGAAATATCCAAAACATGGAATAGCCAGAACATTCACAGCACCTATTGGCGGGTATATATCAATAACGCCGATGGCGCGGAACTGGTACTGCCGCGAGGCAGATATCCGTTGGTGAAGAACCGGGTCCATCTGGTTCCGGCGTGGACGCGTTTTGGTCTTCATAACAGTAGAACGATCAAGCATTTTTATTTCCATTTCGATTTGATGGGTCTGAGCAACGACATTCATCGAAAGATATTTGACCGTCCCTTCACCCTGAAGGGCGAGGTGGATTTCGATGCGCTGGTGAGTTCCGTTATGGACTTGCGTGGCGAGATTCCAAGACTCTGCCGGGTCAAGTCGATGGTTTATGATTATCTGACGGAGCTTTTCAATGGGCTGTCGGTTTTGGAGCTGGAGGAAGTGTCGCAGTCACTGCTGGCCCAGTCGCGTTTTGCGTCAACGCTTCAATATATTGAAAATCATCTGGCTCACCCGCTGACGAATGAGTTTCTGGCGGAGATATCTGATATGAGCGAGAGCCATTTTGCCTTCTGTTTCAAAAATCTCCTCGGTCAGACCCCAGCCCAGTATGTGCTTCAGCGACGTATCGCGTGGGCGGCGGAGCAGCTGGTGTTTACGCGCAACAGTATCGACGCCATCGCCGAACAGGCGGGGTTCGCCAATCGGTTTCACTTCTCGCGGCAGTTCAGGCGTTATCTGGGTACACCACCGGCGGCCTATCGAAAGTTTGCCCATGGTGAACGGTAGTGATCTTTTCCTGCGGTTCTTTGCTTGACGAAAAACGGGAACACTGATAGTATTTGGCTGAAGTTTCAGCCGGGCGTTTAGCTCAATCGGCTAGAGCACTACCCTTACAAGGTAGGGGTTACTGGTTCGAGTCCAGTAACGCCCATTTTCCTTCCCATCGCAGATATCCCCGAATTTGTAAGATATGCAGGATACGTACACGGCCCCCAAGTGGCCATGCGGAGCCGTTTGGGAATTCCGGGCCGGTGCCGTCTGAATGCCGATTCGCCCTGTGTATACATAGTAAACAGCCATCCCCGGCTAACGCTTTCGCTCTGTAACAAAGCAGAGCTGCCTGGAGGCAAAGTTGATCTTCCCCGAGGTAAAGTCGATCAACTTCGTGATAAAGCAGCGCTGCTTCGTCATATTTCACGTCAACTTTGTCCCATTTCACGCCAACTTTGTCATATTTCATTGCTGCTTTGAAGCATTTCACGTCAACTTTGAGGCAAAGCAGCGCTGCTTTGTCCATTTTATTGCTACTTTGCGATAAAGCAGATCAACTTTGCGACGTTTCATTGCTGCTTCGCGATTCAGCAGATCAACTTTGTGATGTTTCATTGCTGCTTCGTGCCTCAGCAGCGCAACTTTGCGACATTTGATTTCAACTTCGCGATTCCGCAGCGCAACTTTGTGACGTTTCATTGCTGCTTTGCGATAGAGCATTGCCACTTCGTGACGATTCATCGCTGCTTTGCCATACTTCAGTGCTGCTTTGCCACGTTTCATTGCCACTTTGTGACATTTCATTGCTGCTTTGCGATAAAGTAACGCGATTATTCGGACGTGATGGCCTTTCCCGCTGGAAATCAGGCTTATTATCAGAACCTTCCTTCAAACTTGGCGTCCGCGCGAGAAAGACGCCTTCGGCGTCCGCTTGGCGTCCAGAAAGTGACGTTCCTTAAAGGCTGAGCGCTGATTGCTGACAGCTACCTTCTCGCTACTTGCTATTTGCCTCTGACTTCTGCCTCAACCCTCGGTTCACCCCCACGTGCGTGGGGAATATACGGGCGGCGGCGAGATGGCCTGGACGGCCGAGGTGATCGATGGCGCCGAGTGGCTGCACATCACGAGCGGTTCCAGCGGGACCAACAGCGGGGCTGTCAATGTGAGTTGCGATCAGAATGATGATCAGAACAATACCCGGACAGGCACCATCCGGATTACTGCCGCCGGTGCGACGGGCAGTCCGGTGGACGTGACGGTGGTGCAGACCAAGCATCCCTGGCCGGGGGATGCCAACGAGGATGGCTGGGTGAACTTCTCGGATTACCTGGTCCTGAGCCAGAACTTTGGTTCCGGCGGATCGATGAGCGCGGAAGAGGTGGCGAAGTTCCAGGCGGGATCGGCGGTTTGGTCCTGGCCGCGCGGTACGAAGGCTATTACAGCCCTGTCTACGACGGCAACGGCAACGTCATGGCGTTGGTGAATCCCGACGACCCCAGCCAGATCGGGACCTACGAGTACGGTCCGTTCGGTGAACCCTTGACCATCACGGGCTACCTCACCGCCAACAACCCCTTCCGCTTCTCGACCAAGTACACCGACGAAGAAACCGGCTTGCTTTACTTCGGGTATCGGTACTATAATCCGAGCATGGGACGATGGATCAATCGGGACTTGGCAGGGGAAACCGGAGGGGGCAACATCTATGGTTTCGTGGGGAATCAACCAAATGGAGGCAAGGAGTACTTGGGGCTTTGGAATACTGATGTGCACTACAATATGACGCTGTCGATCGCACGAACTATCGGGTACAAGACCGAGTGTGCTTTGTGCTTGGCTGTTAACGATGAACTAATCGACAGTCGCCTGTCTTCCACGCAGCCATTTCCAGTCCTGGGAGACTTCAGTTGGCATTTTGACACCGATCCGTCCGGAAATACCGTGGTTCAGGGTGCACGTCAGAAGCATGTTGACGAAATGTTGAAGAAGGCAGATGACTGGCTGAAACTTCCATATTCTCCTGGCACTGTCGGATCAGCGCTCATTGCAATCGGCAACGCCCTGCATCCAATGCAGGACATGTACTCCCACACTGGAAGCCACAATGCGGCAACACCCTTCGATCATGCTCCCTCCTATTACTGTAAGTACATGTACGGTGATGCAAACGGCGAACGAGTGCCCAAGTGTATAGACGCCAAGAAGAATAACAAGAACTGGTCCGATGGGCATCGACCTGATTCTACTTCCCTTTGGCCTTTGCACTACCGGGTTACGTATGTACGGACACAATCCGTTCTCGAAACATACTGGGCCAATAAGAAGGTTCAATGCGAATGCAAGGAAAGGTCGCCCTAATCATAGTGAAAAGATGAGAGGCGTATGAGAAGTGTTAACACGAAAAGCTAGATACTTCGTATTTGCCGTCATTTTCAAGACATTATCGGATGTTTTTGTATTACTCGAAAGGTACTCTATTGACATCTTTCCTGGGCTTGGCCTTTACAATTTGTTGCTTCTAGTCATGATCCCCATCTCGGGATACTGTTTTATGAAATGGGGGTGGAGTTCAACTGATAAGATGCTTACTGTTGTATGCATTCTCTTTCTGAATTCCTTTTTGTGCTACGGGATGATGGGTTATTATGAACCTGGGCTGTGGGATCTTCTGCGAATGGCAGCTTTCTATCTCTGGTTGGCAACAGGATGCGTGTCATTGATAGCGATCTTCTTCCATTGTTCCTCATCCAGAGCCGAGTAAGGGCAGAGCGGGTAGAATGGATGTTCCGACATCCACCATTTCTCGCAAGCGCCAATGAAGCCTTGTAGATTGGTTGCGGCGGCATCCAATCTCTTGTTTAGGTGCTACCAGTTACCGACCATCGGCCCAGCCGATCTTTCCTTGTCGGCACAACTTGGCTGGCCTGCGAGGCGATTATGACCGAAATCACGGCATACATCCTCAAATCAGCCAGGTAGGGTATGTTTTCGTTCGCGAAGACATACCTTTCTTCTTCTGTGACAGCGAGAACCGCCTGATCGAGATGGAGTTGCTGGCCGGCGTTCCCGGACGAGGACAAGCGGCGGCTGGAGTTTGCGGACGACCGCTGACGTCAAAAGCCATCAGCCCATTCTTGTGTCTTCGTGTCTTGGTGGTGAAAGTCGGTCCACGGTCCGCAGTCCACGGCAGGAAGAAGCTCTCAGCCGTCAGCCGAAAGAGAAGAAGTAGCCAGCATCCAGTAGGGAAAGAGGTAAAATCGGGAATGGCTGATCTGCATGCCATCCCGTTGTTCGACGTTGATGTAAAAGTGGTTAGTGGGAGAGGGAGACGACCCTTGTTGCCACGAGGAATGCGAAGACGGCGGCGAAGACCAGGCGATAGTAGGCGAAGGGGACGAGCGTCCAGTGCTGCAGCAGCCTGATAAAGGTCTTTACGGCAATGCCCGCGACGATCAGGGAGACGATGAACCCGACGACGAAGACGGGGATATCGTCACGGCAGAGATCGGAGCGGGTCTTGTACAGATCGTATGCGGTGGCGGCGAACATGATGGGGACGGCGGCGAGGAAGGAGTATTCGGCGGCCACCTTGCGTTCCATGCGGGCGAACATGCCGCCGATGATGGTACAGGCGGCGCGGGACATTCCCGGCCAGAGGCTTATACATTGAAATAGACCTACGCACAACGCTTGTTTCCAGGTGATGCCGTCGAGCGAGTCGGTAGTGGGTTTGGGACGGAATTTCTCGGCCAGGAGGATGCCGATCGCGCCGACGGCCAGGGCGATGGTAACGGGGATCGGGTGGAACAGGTGCACCTTCATCGGTCCGTGGATGAGCTTGCCGAGGATGAGGGCGGGGATGGTCGTGACGATGAGCAGCGTCCATTCGTGCTTTCCGCGAAAGGCGGTGACGGGCGTGGCCTGGGCCGTCTTGAAGGTGAACAAGCCGTAAAAGCGGTCGGAGTAGAGGATGACGACGGCGAGGATAGCGCCGAGTTGGATAAAGACGTCAAAACACTCGGCGGCCTTGCCGGTGAAGCCGAGCAGATTGCCCACGATGATCAGGTGTCCGGTCGATGAAACCGGAACGAACTCCGTCAATCCCTCGACGATACCCAGTACGATAGCGACGAAAATCAGCCACATCCAAAACACCTCCTGTGTTCCTAGAGACGACAATCACTCTCCGTTGAAACCACGCACAAGCAGTCATTGCGAGGAGCGGAGCGACGAGGCAATCTGGCGTTCTGACGCGAATGTATGTTCGTAAGCCAGATCGCCGCGGCCATCGGAATGGCCTCGCGATGACACCGTCTGGATGGTTCCAGCAGAGCACCATGATCGAACAAACATAATCGCTGGTGACGGATTGTTCAATTGATTTATGTCGATGGTATGGGTGGTTTTGGGGAAAGATCGTTCGCTGAATTGGGAGTCAGGCAGGCCTATAATTATGGTGGAGGAAAAGGGGGGATAGATCCTCTTTCAGGGACGGGAGAGGAAGAAAGTAAAG
>CAZLZE010000159.1:0-9436 GCA_964563935.1 uncultured Phycisphaerae bacterium
CGTTGGGATTTCCGCTGGCGATGATATATTCGGCGGCCAGGAGGAACTCTTCGAGAGAAGCACTCCACCCGCGTTTGAGCAGGACGGGTTTATCCTGACGCCCCACGGCGCTCAGAAGGCGGAAGTTGTGCATGTTGCGTGCGCCGACCTGAACAACATCGCTGTATCGGGAGACAAGGAGGACATCTTCCTCGCTGAGTACTTCGGTGACGACGGCGAGCCCGGTCCGGCGTCTGGCTTCGGCGAGAATTTTGAGTCCTTCCTCGCCCAAACCCTGGAAGGAATAGGGATTTGTTCGCGGTTTGAAGGCACCGCCGCGAATGGCAATACCGCCGGCGTCCTTGACGGCTTGGGCGGTCACCAAGACCTGTTCTTTGCTCTCCACGCTGCACGGGCCGGCAATGACGGCGAGGCGTTTTCCGCCGATGATCGCCCCGCCGGGTCCGATGGGGATCTGGGAATTTTCCTTCTTGACCTCACGTGAGGCCATTTTGAACGGGGAGAGGATGGGAACGACGCGCTCGACCATGGGGGACTGCTCGAGCTGGGATTTGTCCACGTTGCGTTTGTCGCCGATAGCGGCGATAACCGTGCGGTCCGTTCCCACGATGACATGGTCCACCAGGCCCATATCGCGGATCAGCTGCACCACATGATCGATATTTTCCTGCGTGGCGCCGGGGGCCATGACAACAATCATCTCACAACTCCTTCAATGGAAAAACAAGGGCAGCAAAGCCCTGCTTCTATAGATTTATAACCTAAATAGTTTCCTTGCCGTTCATGTACGGGCGAAGGACCGCGGGAACAGTGACGGTGCCGTCCGCGTTCTGATAGAGTTCGAGAATCGGGATCAGTACGCGGGGCGAAGCGATCACGGTATTGTTCAGTGTATGGCAGATCTGCGTCTTGCCGTTTTCGTCCTTGTATCGCAGATTTAGCCGGCGGGCCTGGAAATCGTAGAACCGCGACGCGCTGTGAGTTTCGCCGTAGTTGTTCCGGGAAGGCATCCAGGTTTCGATGTCATATTTCTTGACCTGGCCGCGTCCGAGGTCGCCCGTACAGACGTTCATCACGCGATAGGGAAGTCCCAGGGCCTGAAGAATACCTTCGCTGTTGGCAAGGATCTCTTCGTGGAACTTGATGCTCTCGGCTTCATTGTTCTTGCAGATGATCACCTGTTCAACTTTGTCAAACTGATGAATACGGTAAATACCGGCCGTGTCTTTGCCGTACGTGCCCGCCTCGCGACGGAAACAGGTGGACAGGGCGACGAACTTTTTGGGCAGATCCTCCGCGTTGAGGATTTCATCGGAGAAGAAGGCGGTTACGGGCACTTCCGCGGTTCCCGCGACGAAAAGGTTGTCACGTTCACAGATGTACGCCTGCTCCTCTCCGCCCGGAAGATAACCGGTGCCGCGCATCACCTGCTCGCGGACGAGCATCGGCGGATACATCGCCTGGTAACCTCGCTGCACCATGAAATCGACCGCGAACCGGATAACGGCCCAGTGCAGAAGGGCGCCGTTTCCCGTCAGGAAATAACTTCTCGCGCCGGAGAGTTTCACGCCGCGAGGAATATCGAGCAGATTTCGCCGCTTTCCGAGCTCGACATGATCGAGGGGTTCGAAATCGAATTTCCGAACCTCGCCGACGCGCCGGATTTCGACGTTCTGAGTGTCGTCCTCGCCGAACGGCACATCGTCGGAGGGAATCTGCGGTACCTGGAGCAATAGCTGCTGGAACTGGGGTTCCAGCTCCTCGCGTGAGGCCTCCAATTCCTTCTCCCGTTTCTTCAGTTCGCTCATTTCAGCGATGATCTGCTGTTTTTCTTCCGGGCTCGCTTTGGGCATTTTTTTGCCCGCGGCGTTTTTGGCGGTTTGGATATCCTGCAGTTCCTGCCGTGTCTTGAGCATGGCGGCGTCGAGTTCCAGAAGGCGATCGATATCGCACTGGATCTTCTTGACCTTGGCGGCCCACTTGATTTTGTCCGCGTTTTCCCGAATGAACCGTATGTCGAGCATGTAAGCACCTCAAAAAGAAGACGCCAGGTCCGACAACCCGCATCCCTAATGATTATTTTAGTATATCGGCGATTTATAACCCATTTGGGGGTAGATTTTCCAGATTATTTCAGTGGTCCGACTCAAGGTCGCGGAGGATTTTGTCTCGAACGGCATCGGAGGCGGATCGGGCGAGAATGGACTGGAACTCTGCTTCCGCGCGGTCTGTTTGGACCTGGCGGAACAGGTCCTTCATGGCTCGGTCGCGCCGCCGGCAGAAGACGGCGAAGAAGGCCTTCAATTCGTCGGCGGTAAACGCATCGAGCGGGTCGCGTTTGGCGGTACGCATGACGGCCCAGTCGAAGATGCCGCGGGTATCATCCCCCAGCCGGTAGAATTTGATCAGTTCTCCCAGACGCACTCGCCAATCGACGCGGGTATCGGTAATGGTTTCGGGCAGGTTCTGCAGGCGGTCGATATCGGAGGACTCCTCCGACGCCGGGTCGACGGCGGGACGAGCCTCGGGCGAAACCAGCGTACCCGGTGGGATGATCATGGCTTTGACACCGGCGCCGGGGAAATTGACGCGGACACGAACTCCCCTGCCGCCCGGTCCGGGTTCAACGGAAAGAATTTTGCCGATCCCCCACTCGGTACGGGCAGGGTTGATAACTTCCTGATTGATCTTGAATGAATCCATACGAGAAGAATAGTCCAGGAAGTCGGGAAAGTCAAAGAAGTCGGCAAAGTCTCTATTCTGACTTCTTGACTGCACCGATCATCTGGACTATCCTGACTTCTTCGTTTATTGCGGGAGTAAAGCATGCGACGATATGAGATCAGTTTCAGCAGCGTGAACGTGGCAGGTTGTCCCAAGCCGATCACGGCCCTTGTGATCGAGCCGGACCGGCTCACCAAGAATACGGGCGTGATGCTTTTTACCCACGGCTGGGGATGCAATCGGTACTATGATGTGGACAAGATCGAATTTACCTGCGAGCGGTGCAACCTGGTGTGCGTTTCGGTGGAATATCGCGATTGCGGGTACGAATTCAACCCAGCCACGGGCAGCGGCTATTGCCGTCCGTACGACACGAGTTTTTACCAGGTGTTCGACGTGCTGAACGGATTGCGGACCGTGCTGAACACGCATCCTATGGTCGATCGCAAGCGAATTTTCCATTACGCGCGCAGCCAGGGCGGACATATCGCCCAGATCGCCGCCATGTTCGCCCCACATACGTTCGCGGGACTGCTGCTCTCCTCGCCGATCACCCACCTGGACGCCAATATCCTCACCTGGCCCGGACGCGATTTCTCACCGTCGGAGTTATCCGTGCGGAACATGCTGGAGCACGCGGATCGCGTTCGCTGTCCGCTTATCATCGACCACGGAACGGCAGACACGGACGTGCCGCATGATATTCACACGCAGGCCCTGGTGGCCAAGCTGAAAACACTGGGCAGGAAACCCTCCGTGCGCTACTACAAGGGCGGCCGACATGACCTCACGCCGGCAACGACCATGTTCAAGGCGTACAAGGCGATGGCCGTCAAACCGCTGGCCACGTTTAGAAATCCAGAGAAAGATGATTTTTCGGCCAAGCGGATTATTGAAATTCCGTGCGCGGATAAGACCCTCCGGATCGACTGGTCGAAGGCGACGGATGATGTCCAGCTTTTCACGTGGAGATAGAAGATGGCGGACCAAGGCCCATCCTACGGAAGAAGATTTATCTTTTCGCCCTTCGTTGTCTTGATCTCCACGATCGCCCCGGTCATTGACTCCGCGGGCTTGCCATCTCGCAGAACCGACATAGCCTGGCCAAAGGGATTGGCGATTTTCAGGGTCTGACCGTGCTCGCTGAGGATTTCCACGCGGGAGACTTTTCTCTTTTCGAAGACGGCGTCGACGAGGAACCCGCCTTCGGCGCGTACGCCCTTGAAGCAAGCCTGTGCCCACGCGGGCGGCATGGCGGGAAAGATGTGGAGCACGCCGCGTCGTGTGTGACAGAGCATCTCCATGACCGCCGCGGCAGAGCCCATAATGGCGTCGAGCTGCATGATCTTGCGTCGGCTATCGTACATGGTGAACCCGGGATACATCGCATCGTGCGTGGAAGCAAATCCGGGACGAATGAAGAATCGACGCACGATATCGAGACAGAGCTTGGCCATTTGCCCGTTCTGGCGACGGGACCAGAGGATCGAGGCCCAGGGCACGCACCAACCTGTCCATTCGCCCATGCCCAGACGGCTCCACCGTTTTATGCCGGCATCCACGATCTGCTCGTGCGGACCGTCCGGGCCGAAATCGAAGATGTCGAAGGGATAGATGCCCGCCAGGTGTGAATGATGACGGTGCGAATGCGGCAAGGGTCTGCCGTCCCAGATGAGAATTTCCTCGCCCAAGCCATGATCGCCGATACTGGCGACGGGCAGTCGATTCTTGATGTCCTGCCAGCGGGCACGATCGGCCTGGTCGACATTGAGGATCGTCGAGGCGGAAATGAGAGCTTCACACATCGCATGAATATTGGCGAGCTGGAAACTCCCGTTTCGCCCCCACATGGTACTGCTGTCGTCGTAGATTTCCGGATTGACGGACATCGGCAGATGGTAGCGCGTACCGTCGTCCTCCAGCTGCGCTTGATACGTGCGCAGGGCGGCTTTCATGAACGGATACGCGCTCTCGCGGAGGAATTTCTCATCCAGCGAATAACGATAATATTGCCACATCATATGTCCCAGCCAACTCGCGCAGGCAAAATCGATCACCCCCTGCCAGGCGTCCCATTGCCGCTGGCAAAGATCGTCGGTGGCGTGCAGAAGCATGATTCCGTCGTCGATTCCCAGGAACGTTTTGGCGTTCTGGCGAAGAATAGGCATCCAGCTCCAGAGCATCTCGAAGAGCGGAGGCAGCCAGTCGAGATGATTGCCGGCGTACGCAGGCCAGTAACATTCCTGGACATTGATATTGAAATGGTAGTCGCACTGCCACGGGGGTATGCAGTAATCCTCGACCCAGACTCCCTGCAGACCCGCCGGCGGAGTGCCCGGGGCAGCCATGCCCGCCAGCTTGTACATCCCAAGGTAATAGAGCAGGCTGATGTCCTGGTCGGGAATATCGATCTGCGGGGTCTTTTTCCAGTAGTCTTCCCACCAGTGACGGTGCGAGTCGGCGAGGTTGGCGAATCCGAGGGCGGCGCATTCCTGGAGCAGCTTTTTCGCTTCGCGCAGCGCGTGGTCGGAGTCCGATCCGTAGACGGGAGCGATGAAGACCTCATTGTTGCTGATCAGGCACGCGGCGCACAGGACCGGTTCATTATTGGGGCGAACCTGAATCCATGCGCAGAAATTATCTTCCTCGATCAGCTTCGGATCAGGATAGCCGTACTTCTTGCAGTAGTTGAGAATGTCTTCGGCATCGGCTGGGTGAGGTTTGATTTTGAATCGCTGCGTCTGGGGAAACCTGATCGCCAGGACGGGCTTGGAGCGAATGATGATGGCACGAGTGACTCCGTTGGGCGTGTTGAGTTCCGCTTCGGCGTGTTTGAACTTCAGCCCGCCGGAGAGAATTTCGTGACCCGGATCGAACGAAATGTCGAACCGGCCCATGGCCAGGCGCGTCGGCGCCCAGGGAACGTCATCGGGCAACCTGCTGTTGTAGAACTCGTCCAGCCCCTTGTAGTCCCCTGCCTGGAGGAAACGAAGCGTGTTCTCGTAGTTCAGCTTCTGGCCAAATGGCTTGCCTCCGCGATGTTCCCAATAATCGGAACGGTTGATCGTGACCTGGAGAAGATTCCTTCCGCCCCAGAGAAAGGCTCCCAACAGCCCGTTTCCGAGGGGAATTCCATCGTGGGTCGTTTCCAGCGGGAACGGCCAGTCGAGACGCGTTTGCAGCCATCGCATGTCGGTTACTCCTTGGATTTTCTTTTAGGGAGCTATAATACCCTTCTTTTCCGACCACTCAAGGATAATCGTCCTACTTGCGATCTTTCGTCACGTCCTTGATCTCGACCAGTCCCGGACCTTCTTTGACCCGTCCGGGCTTGTCGGAGCGGAGCCAGACGGACTTCCAGATGCCCCCGTCGAGCTTGACGTCGTTGACGCGGACCACGAGGGTATTGTCGCGGTCCCAGCGGACCAGATCCGTGATATCAAACTCGAAGGGCTGTTCCCAGCAGACCTGTTGCGGGATGTTCTTCAAGGTGTGATCGCCGACCAGCGTGCCATTCACGTATACCCAGGCCTCGTCGTCGACGGCGTCGAAGTGAACGATGATGGATTTGCCTTTCCAATCGGCGGGAGCGCAGAACGTTCGGGCATACCAGCCGTAGCCGTCGTAATTGGTCATGCCGGGAATTCCGCTCTTGTCCCAGTAGCCAGGAACGGTGATCGGGGCCCAGTCGTGGCGGGAATATTGCTCCGCGAACCACTTCTCGTTCAGGCCGTGATTGCCCGCGTCGGGTTTCATCGACCACGGACCGTCCAGTTTGAAAATGCCCGTCGCTTTCGCTTTGCCAGACGCGATGGACTGCCGGAGTTTTCCGAGCGTTTCCTGGAGCCCGCGATATTCTTTATCCAGCCATTCGTATCTTTTTATTCGATTCACATCAATCTTACCGAGAAATGAATCGGCTTCCTTGATGGTCTGGCCCACCTGGTCGGACTGACCGAGGGCCACCATCGCTTCGGCCTTCTGGACTCGCGAGAACACCTCAGAGACCAGAATTCGCAAGTCCAGCCAACCGGCGACCGGTTCAAACGCGCCAAGCCACCCCTCAATGAAGAGTTTGCCTTCGGTCAGGTGAGGTTCGATCTTATTTTTGGCGGCGTGGAGAAGCTCGACGCTCTTTTGCATCTTCGCATGCTCACTCTTGAGTACGCTGACGATTCTGCTCTCGGCGAGGACATCGATTTGCGGATTCTGGTTAACGACGACCTGGGCCACCTCGCGCCAGGCGCTGCCAAAGAGGTACTTGCACGCTTGGGGGATGAAGACCTCGGTCAGATACGCCTGATCGGTCGGCAGATCCGGATTCCACATGTACTGGGCACCGCCAGCGAACATCAGAGCTTGTTGGGGATTCCCGACACAATACCAGAAGGCATCGGTATACCCGGCATTGTCCCTCGCGGACGTGAATGTCGTGCCCCACATGTACGTTCCAGACGCGGTGGTGGGATATTTGTAGTTGACCACCGTTCCGCCGAGATAATGGCGATAGCCAGCGCAATCGAGCGGAGAGCGATCCTCCAACACCCAATAGATATCCTTCGGCGTCAATCGGCCAAGGGTGCGAAGGTAATCGCGGAACGATTCGACGTTCGGGAGGGCGTCGTTCTGCGGACTGTCGTAGTAACAGGGAACCGTAATGTAGACATCGACGGCTGGGTTGACGGATTTGACACCGCGGTGGATGGCATTGACGCGATCCGCATCGGCACGAGCGGGATGGGCTTGGGGATAGGCCTTTTTGTCGGCATCGTTTCGCTTGTTCCAGTAGTCATTGATGTAGCGGTTCCACCAGCCAGCGTCGGTACAGTCGTGGTAGATAACATGGCCTGGCTCGCCGCAGGCTTCAGCTTTGTATGCATCCACCCAGGCTTGGAGCAATCGCGGGTCAGACCAGGAATTGGGCGGCAGATTCAGCTCCTGGGCTTTCCTGCCGATGCCCTGCATGGTCCAATATCCGCGGCCTGTCTTAAAGCCGCGGTCGCGGCAGTACGCATTCACTTTTGCGTCGTAGCCGCTGTAAGAACTGACATTCGTCTTGAGGCGAATGGCGTAGCTGACTCGCTGGAGTTGGAGATCCTGCGGCTGTCCATCGGTCTGAATGGCCGTCATGCGGATTCGGAACCCCGGCCAGTCGCGGATATCGGCAGAGTAGGCGTGAACTTCGCCGTCGGGTTGGACACGAAGGAGTTGGACAAAGGATGTCATGGCCCAGTAGGCGCCCTGGTCGTCGGAACCGGCGAGCAAGACGATCTTCCGGTTACCGTCCGGTCGCCCCATAATCCGGTATCCTTCCGGACCGGGTTCGGATGCGCTCATGTAGATTTTTGAGGCTGCCAACTGTTGATCGAGCAATTTGTGGGCCCCGGCTGTTCCCAACAGGATCACCGTCGTCTGGTCCGCGGGAACCTTCTCGGCAATCGCTAACGGTTTGGCTTTGGGGGCGATCTGAAGCAGACTGGCGTTGAGGTCCTCCGCAGCTACCCGTATTCGCTGTGAAGCGTGTTCTGAAACGACAATCGTCGCCCCGGTCAGATCAATATCCACGACCCCATACGCGGCTTGGCGCGGAGTGGGAAAAATGAACACCTCCGGCGGAGCATGTTTGGAGAAATCGACTTCTCCGATCACCGTAACAGGAGAAGATACACACACGATCATCAGGCTCAACAACATTACATTCTTCATTTTGAACTTCCAACAGCTATTTTGACGGAAGCGCCCACGGCTGGGCCAAGTACCATCTGATTTTGTCCGGGTCTTTCAGGAGCGGGTAGATGTAGGTCTGCACCGCATCCGCAGCGGCGCCGGCAGCGTTTTCGCCATCCGTCCAGAGATAGAGTACTTTCGCGTCGCGAAGATGCGAATACCAGTTGAACATACTGATCCCGTCGGCCCCATCCTCATACATCTTCAGCGCGGTCGTACACAGGTCGAGCATTTTACGGCTGTCTCGAACCAGCCGGGTCAGGATCGTATGATTCTTCAGCAGCTCGGAGATCATAAAGAACCAGCGGCGGAAATCGAACTCGATGCCGTCGATGTCGTAATCAATAGAGAACGGTTGCGACGCGATTCCAGCGTTCGTTAATGATTTTCCAGGCCATTGAGGTATTCCTTTCACGTGTACGAACGCCAGATCGCCCCGACCCTTGCGGGGTCTGGCGATGACACCGTAAGGCGCATCTTCACGCCAGGATGAAGGCAAGTGCGTGTAATTGGGAACCGACATTACCATGCATCCGAGAATTTTCAAGTCACACAAAGCAACTACCAGCCCAGACCGTCGAACCAGTGCCACAGACGCGCGATATTCTGGAATGGATAACCCCAAGTCAGGTAATCGCCATCCATCTGCCACTCAACCCATAGCGTCGGAATCGTCCGGTCACTGTCCAAGCGGGTCAGTACGCTCCCGTCCGTCATCAGGCAGTTCCACTGATTTCCCCAATGATTAGGGATCGGAAACGCGGCCGTCTGAAACGCATCCACATAGACCGTTATCCCGGGAAAATCCTCCGGTTTGAGGCATCTGTTCTTTCCAAACGCAACCGCTACCCTGACACGATACTGATAGCTGGAACAGGGTCCGCCCCATCGCGGTTCCCAACCTCCCGAAGCAGTCCGCACCCAGTTTCCTTCGAACGTGTAGATACTCTTCGGACAATACCACGTTCGCGGTTCGGGCACATAC
>CAZLZE010000160.1:0-9211 GCA_964563935.1 uncultured Phycisphaerae bacterium
CCTACTGGACGATCCAGCGGGCCGCCGCATGATGCCAGAAAATGTGGGCACACACCTTACAGCAGTGAGATATATTAAATCTTGCTTTGCCGCTTGTCTCAGGGTAATATTTAATCAGATGGGCCAAGTGGGGATTGTGATGACTGAGCATACGGTCAATATCTTATTGGTCGAGGATAATCCGGGTGATGCCGTCCTGCTCAAGCGGATGCTTCGCGAGGCCGGGCACACTGAGTTCAACCTCGTTCAGACCGGTTTCCTTCGGGAAGCCGCTCAGCTTCTGAATACCCAGCATTTCGATCTTGTTCTCCTGGACCTCTTTCTTCCCGACTGTTATGGATTGGATGGTTTGAATGTATTGGCAAAAGCCAATTCCGGTGTGCCGATCGTCGTCCTGACCGGATTGGCCGATGAGGATCTGGCAACCCAGGCCGTTCGACAGGGCGCACAAGATTACCTGGTCAAAGGACAGGTGGACAAGAACCTTCTCGTGCGGGCCTTGCGCTACGCGATCGAACGAAAGCAGGTGGAGACGAAGCTACTGAGCTACCAGCGCCAACTTCGTTCGTTGGTGTCGCGATTGGCGAATACGGAGGAGCAGGAACGCCGCCGCATCGGCGACGATCTGCACGAGCATATCGGGCAGGTCCTGGCCATGGCGAAAATCAAGCTCGGCGCTTTGCAGCAGACGGCGAGTGATTCCTTCGTGAGTGATGCAATGAAGGAAGTCCGCGATCTGATCGCCGAGGCGATCGACTACACTCGGTCGCTGACCTACGAACTGACCTCTCCCGTTCTTTATGAACTGGGCTTTGAATCCGCCGTCGAAGCCTACGCCGATAGATTCGGCGATCGATACTCCATCAAGGTGGAGTATGTCGATGACAGACTCGAAAAACCATTGGATGACGGTGTGCGAATGATCCTTTTTCAGGCGATTCGAGAACTGCTTATCAACGCAGCCAAACACTCGCAGGCGAACGTGATCACGGTATCGCTCCAACGGATCGCTTCCGACATTCGCGTTGAAGTGGCGGATAACGGCGTTGGATTTGACATCCATGGACTCCAGGTCGATGACAATAAAAAAGACGGATTCGGACTCTTCAATATTCGCGACCGGCTGGATCATATCGGCGGTGAATGCAGCATCTATTCCGAAGTGGGAAAAGGGACACGCGTCACGCTCAAGGCTCCGTTGAAACTTTTCAAGGAAACCGAGAAGGGGATGACCAAATGAGCATCAGGATTCTGATTGCGGATGACCACAAGATCATGAGGATCGGACTCAAGTCCCTGATCGAACGAGAACCGGGAATGGAAGTCATCGCCGAGGCTGAGGACGGCAGACAAGCCTTGCGATTGTCTCGCGATTTGAAGCCCGATCTGATCATCATGGATATCGGCATGCCGGACCTGAACGGCATCGAGGCCACACGACAAATCATGGCCGAACTGCCCAGCGTAAAAGTGGTCGCCCTGTCCATGCATTCCGATCGACGTTTTATTGCGGGAATGCTGGAAGCGGGCGCCTTGGGATACCTGCTGAAGGATTGTGCGTTTGAGGAACTGATCCAGGCCATTCGATGCGTCATGAATGGACAGGTATACTTGAGCTCGGAGATCACTGGCATCGTTATCGGCGATTATGTCCGGCAACTATCCGCCGGAGAGACTTCACCCTTCAAACTTCTTACTGCCAGGGAACGAGAAGTTCTGCAGGTCCTCGCCGAAGGAAAAACCACCAAACAAATTGCCGCGTTTCTCCATGTCAGCGTCAAAACGGTTGAGACGCATCGCAGTCAGATCATGGAGAAACTCGATATCCATTCCGTGGCGGAACTCACCAAATTCGCGATTCGCGAAGGACTTACGTCTCTGGACAAGTAATTTGCGTTTCGGGTTTTTAGAGCCCCAAAATCAGGAAATTCCCTATTTCAGTTTTTTCACGCTCGGTTATCATGTCTTTCAACAACAAGGGGTTTGGTGCTCGAGGAAACGGAGTTCTGAAAGTAACCAAATGGGTTATGAAGTAGGAATCGAGGCGGCACCGGGAAAGCACTTCTTCGCGGGACGGATCTCGCAACTTAAGAGAGTAAGTTAGGGATGGTGTGATGATCAGGGATCAGGTCAAAAAGTCATCGGATGTTCCACTCAACGCCCAGGATCTTCCTGCGGATCGCATGATACCTGTCCTTCTCGACTATCACACTGAAGGTAAACGTCGCCGTCTGTTCTCCTTGAGACACTCGATGGTCTGCTAAGACCACAGCCCCAGCGGGGGCGGGGCTCTGGTCTTGCCTGGAACGGACTTGCCCGTTCCGGAGCATAGAAACAGAGACGCAACTTGATATCTGAATAGGAACGCTCTTGTGACGCCATGAAGATGCCGTTCCGTATGCGACGATGCGTCCATAGAAAAACCGCCTGGGAGAAGTGGTTGCCATCACGGGATAGGGGGGCGGAAGGGTATCTTCATGAGTCACAAGAGGGATTCCCCCACGGTCGTCGATCAGTAAAGGAGTGTTAATCACATGGTTATTCATGATAAAAAACACGGGGAGATGGTCTTTGTCTGCAACGCCGTCTCCAACGCCAAAAAGGTCTTTCTGGCAGGTGATTTCAATAACTGGGAACCGCAGAAGAACCGGATGACCAAGTCCAAAGATGGATCTTATCGAGCCCGTATGAAACTCTCCGCCGGTAAGTACCACTATAAGTTCTTCGCCGACGGTAACTGGGTGGAAGACCCAGATACGGAGCGAGTGCAAAACGAATTCGGAACCACAAATAACGTGGTCCAGGTCCCGTAACGGCATCGATTGTGTTCTTTGTAAAAACTATATGTGAGCCTTGGGTCGCCGAATAGATTCAACCTGATGAGTGAGACGAACCTTGGTGGCCCAAAGTCTTGAACTTATCCACGGCTCAGCGGATTTTTACCTTTCCGTGTTCCCGATACCATGAAACGGGTGTAGTCCGTCCCAATGCCTATGAAGACCAACAAATCCGCTGATGGGGGGCGATCAAGGGGGGCAATGGATCGGATACGGCCTGCCGGTCGCGGAAGAGGGGCTGAGGATCGGCATGTGTGTTCGATCGAACTCGGGCATCTCCCGAACGTTGAGCACGGAGCGTTCGGGAGGTCCCGACCATATCAAATCGTCGGAGGGGAAACCACAGAGGGGTTAGAACGGGGGGCGATGGATCGCCGGATGATCTGTGCCCGTTGCAGTAAGAGGGGCTGACAACGCGGCACTGTGGCCGGTTCCATTTCAGGCGCCTTCCGGACGTACCACAGCACGTCCGGAGGGTGCCATGTTTTTTACCGAACGGATATTATCGTCATTCGGCGTGCAAAGTAAAATCGCAACATTCGCTTCCTTCTTGACTTCTCCACCGCTTTCTCGTACCAATAAGGAGAAAAAACTCGCGAGAATTCCTGCCCTATGGCCTCTATTGATAATAAGGTTGGTTCCTCTGAAACAGACTCCTCATTTCAGGATGCTGTCTCAATGTCCCTGCGACAGTCACTCCGCCTCGTTACGTTTGCCTGGATATTTGGGGCGACCTGGATGTACATCACTACCGGAGCCGCTCTGACCCAATATGGGAAGCTGGTCGGCACAACCGAATTCGGTTTTGGGCTGCTGGCGTCGCTCCCTTTTCTGGGGGCACTTCTCCAACTGCCAGTCGGTTACTTCCTGGAACGCTTCGGTCATCGCAAGCTCCTGTTCATCGTCGTCGGTACAATCCACCGGTTGCTCTGGTCCGTCATCGGTCTGGTTCCTCTCGTGTGTCCGGCAAACTGGTGGCCTTACGCATTCCTGATCCTGATTGCCTTGGCCGGTTTGGGGCTGCATATGACTACTCCCGCCTGGGTGTCTTGGATGGCGGACCTGGTCCCTTCCAAGATTCGAGGACGCTATTTCTCCCGACGAAACCAGCTTGGGCAGTTTATCGGTGTGGTGATTACCATCACCATGGGGCTGGTTCTGGATCACGCCAGAACCAATGGTTCACAGACACTTCTCAACACGATCTGCGGTCTGTTCATTGTCGGAGGGATCTGCGGAGCCCTTGATTTCCTCACCTTCATCCCCGTGCTTGACCCGCCGATGCATCGCCCCACTCCGCAAATCAGCCTGTGGTCCATAATGCGCCAACCGCTGGCCGACCGAAACTTCCTCCGATTCCTCGGATTCAACGCTACTATGACCTTTGCCATCGGGTACATGGGTCAGTTTGTCTGGCTTTACATCTTTGACGTCTTAGGACTGTCCAATACCCAAGCCAATATCATCCTCGTCGTGGTTTCCTTGGTGGTCATGATGCTGAGCTTTCCCGTCTGGGGACGCCTGGTCGACCGTCTGGGACGAAAACCTGTTCTCGTCATCTCAAGCCTGCTCGTGGTCCACGGCGGCGCGTCCTGGGCCTTCGTTCAGAAAGATAATTGGTGGTTCGGATACATCGCCGTCTTAGTCGCTACCGCCGCTTGGCCCGGAATTGAAGTGTCCGTGTTCAATATCCTCCTGAATCTGACGAATTCCAAGGACGGGCAGCGCCGAAGCGTGGGCTACGTCGCCATCAATAGTCTCGTAGTGGCTGTCGCGGGAGTACTGAGCGGACTGTTCGCCGGAATCGTGGCCAAGAGCTTGAAAGGTTGGACGGGTACGCTCTTCGGCTGGTCCATGACCTACCACAGTGTCCTCTTTATCATCTCCGCCGTTCTGAGACTGGCTTCCCTCGCCTGGCTCATCGGCCTGAAGGATACCGAAGCCTATTCCACACGCGATGCCCTGCGCTACGTCGTCGCTCACATCTACTCCAACGTTCAGCAGGCCGTCTTCATGCCCACACGACTCTTGGGACGCCTGGGAAGAATCAGCTACAGGCTCAATTCGCCCAAGAAATAGCGCTTCTGCCTTATGTTGATTTACTCGATCAACCGGACAGGCCGTTTGCCTCCCAACGTTCGGAACACCCTTTTCAGATCCTCTGAGTACTGGGCGATATCGAGCGTGGGAACATAGAAATGCACCCCTTTTCCAATGCCCGCGATCTCTGACATCAGGCTCTGGTTCGCGTCCGATCCCAGTGAGATGCAGTTGATCTGGATACCATAGCTCGCGGCGAGTTCCGCGGAGTGGATGGCGGCCCAGAAACCGGTCGACTCATTCGTGGGACGATTCGCATTTCCGTCGGTCAGAATGAAGATCACCTTCTTGGCGCAACTGCGGGCCCGGGAAGAGGTCAGCTCCGTGATCGCCTTTTCCAGTCCGGCGGAAATGTTCGTCTGCGAACCATAGCCGCCCGCCTGCTGCTGGTACGTCGTCTGGATGATCAACGTCAGATCACTCGTCATTGTCCTGAGTGTCTGTCCGCTGTCGCTGTATGAGTGAAGACTCATATGGTCGCCCGAATCCATGAGGATCAGGTAATTGCACAATTCCTCCACTGCCTGCTTGACGGCGTAAACGGGTTGCGCGCGAGTGTTTGCCAAGGCCGGCGTCTCCGTGGTCAACGTGCGAGCCGCAAGCAGATAATTTACGAAGGTCCGCAATCCGTATCGATACTGATACTCCGGGTTGGTGTCGGTAAGTTTCGGAGCGCTGTTCACCGTGTTGCCTTGTACGTACTGCACGTATTCCTTCCAGCTTCCTTTGCTGTAGGGATAAGGAACCGTCCGAAGACCAAGGGCGTTGACCACCGCGTTCGGGTCCGAGTTTGTGTTCCGCGGCATCTCGCTGTAACTATTGTGGAAGACGGTCATGGTTCCATACTGACAAGAACCCAGGTCCTGCCAGACTTCCTTGATGTTGATTCCCGTCGACTCGTGCCGAAGCTGACTGTCGTAATCCATGGAACGCGAAAGATCGATGACAACGGCAATGTCGCGGGGAACCAGCATGGCCACGGCGGAGGCCGACAATTCGGTATCCGCTACTCCCAAAGCCCTCCCAAAAAACAGTGGCACCGCTCCGTTCGGCGAATCGCGGGTCATCCGTACGCTCACCCGCACGGCATCATATGGCGTCTGACCTTCCTCGAACGTTGCTCGTCCGTCCGCGTCCAGTGCGGCATGTCCCAACACCACATCCGATTGCGCCAGAGTCGGCGTCAATTGCCCGATCGGATTCTGCCGGGCATACGTCAACGCCGCCTCGTATACCGCGTCTCCGGAGGCGTCCGCGTCCGCCAGTTGGCTCGCCGCCGCCATCGCCGCCGCATCCGTCGTTCGCTGCAACTGGCTCTTGGTCTGATAAACGTATCCCATGTCGATCGCCAATGCGGTGAAGCCGACGATCGGAACCATGGAGATTCCCACCCATACTACGACTGCTGCTCGGCGGTGGGTGGTTTTTCGCCAAATTCGCCAAGGCCTGTTAGCTACCATCGTGCTTTCCTCCTTATCTTCACGTACCGTATCGCAGCGTTGTTATCTAGTCTCGTAAAGATCCCTACTAAACACCTCATCTTATCCATTTAATTATCGCATATAATCTGGGGTGAGATCAGTGAGATTTTTGTAAGGTAAAAAGAGGAGCGTACTTCCCGTTCTCGGTTTATCGGACCTCTCGGAAGTAACGTGCCGCAAAAAGGAATAGTGACCCACCGGAATCAGTTCATGTGAGTATCAGATGCTGTACCGTGCCGGAAATGTTACAACGGCAGGAAGGGATATTTGTCGATCTGACCGGCGATTTCCGCTTTCTTGAGCTTCAGCGTCGTCGTCTTGGGCAGATCCTCAGGGCATAGGCAAAAACACTTGGGACGCTTGTAGTCGGCCAGGTTCGTGCATACCTTCTTCAACTCCAGCCGGATAAGGTTCGAGATTTCCTGCGGACTCTTACCCTTGGAGGCTTCCTCGTCCGGAACAATCAAGGCGGCCACTTCCTCTCCGTGGTGGCTGGTGTGGCTCTTTCTAACGCCAAGAACGCACGCCTCTTTCACCAGGGGAATGCGAACGATTTCCGCTTCCACTTCCTCCGGATACACGTTCTTACCCAGGTCGCTGATGATGACGTCCTTGACTCGTCCGACAATATAGAGAAATCCATTGGCGTCGATTCGGCCAAGATCGCCCGTGTGAAGCCAACCACCCTGGAGAATGTGCGATGTGGCGGCTGAGTCGTTGAAGTAACCGGCCATGACGTTCGGACCCCGAACGAGAATCTCTCCCGTCGACGAGTCACACCCGTTGCGCGGCTCGATCTTCACCTCGACCCCATCGAGAGGTACACCGACCGACCCAATGCGATGCTGGTGGAGCTTGTTGCAACTGACCACCGGGGCCGTCTCCGTCAGACCATATCCCTGCAGGATCGGCAGACCGACGCACGAGAAAAACTCCGCAATCTTAGGATCCAACGGCGCTCCGCCGCTGATGAAACACCGCATGCGGCCGCCGAAGTTCTTTCGCAGGCTCCGGAACAGGATCGGACCCAGGTTGATCCCCCGACCAAGGGCCCTCCGGGATAAACCGTACAGCTTCCAAAATATCGCCTGTTTCCAGGATGGTGCCTCCTCTACATTCATGAGGATTCGCTTATAGAAAAGGCGGGCAATGGCCGGAACAATCAGGCAAAACGTCGTTCCCGTCTTCTGCATCGCTTCCGTAACCGTTCGGGGGTTGATGGCGTGAATATATGTAACGCATGCCCCCATATACAGAGGCACGAGCAGTCCCGCCGTCTTCTCAAATGTGTGATTGAGCGGCAAGAGTGACAAAAACCGGTCCCGGGGACTGCAGTCAATCACGTTGCAGGAGGCCATCACGTTGGACAAAATATTCCGGTGCGTCAACATGATCCCCTTGGGGGTACCCGTTGTCCCGGACGTGAATGAAATCACCGCTGTGTCGTTACTGTCGGCGTCGGGCGTGATGACCGGCACTTTCTCAGGTCGTTCTTGAGTGATCTGGTCGAGCGCGATGATGCGGATATCCGACAACTCCGCACAGGCTTCCCGGGCTGCCGCCAGCATACCGTCCGAGGCAAATAGCATCATGGTGCGCGAGTGGCGAAGAATATTCCGGATCTCCATGCTCTTGAGCTTGGTATCCACGGGAATAACCACCCCGTGCGCCAGAAGAATTCCAAAATAAGCAATGGCCCATTCAGGGCGATTCTCCGAGAGAATCGCAACATGATGACCACGCCGAATCCCCTGAGTTCGAAGATAGTTGGCTACGTGATGCGCTTGGCGGGAAACTTCGCGAAATGTATAACTCCAAGAGCTCCCGTCTTCTCTGAGTGCCCTTAAAGCTATCAAATCACCGAAGTTCCGTTCGCCATTAACCAATATGTCGGTGATCAACTTCATTAAAACATATCTCTGGTGCTGAATTAATATGAAATTAACGTCAAGCAGTATTATATATTCAGACTAAGGTATAGAGAAGAGGGTTATTAAAAAAATGGTTAATTTCTTTGCCCGTTACCCTTGGGTCCAATAATACTTATGATCAACCTTAAACACGCAGGTAGTCCGTACCCCCTCCAAACGTGTAGCCGAAGGCAATTCTCTTGGCAGATTTTGGTATATTACTTATATGATGCATAAGTTATGGTGATAATTATTGACGCAGAAAGGGCCCTTGGGAACTGATCAAGTTCAGGTAGATCTCCAGAGGTCATTGCGAGGATTTTTCGACGAAGCAATCTGGTCCTGTGACGCCAAAGCATTTTCATCCGCCGATCCGGGTAGCCATGTCCTCACCATCACTCCGCATTGTATCACAACCTCACAACCCCGCCCGATTTGCGGCTTTCGATCGCGGCGTTGCTCAATGTGCTGGCCTTGAGCCCGTCCTCGGCCGTCGCATTCTCCGGACGCGTCCCCGACTGAACGCATCGAACAAAATGATCGACCGCATTCTGCCAGCCTTTGTCCACGCTGTAATTGATGGGCGGGCACCTCTTCGTCTGGAACACCTTCAACTCCTCACGCTCGGGCAGGGGGGTATCGGGTGTGAGGGTGTCATACATCTCAGCCATCTCCCAGCGTGTCCGGCGGATCGCCATCCACCCTTCAATCCCAATCTTCTCCAGCAGAAACTTGTGCATGAATTCCCGGTCCGGATGCGTATGCCCGGCAAATCTTACCACGCGAGGGGCCGCCATTGGACAGAAATCCTGCTCATCCCATGTCTGAGTGTCTGCCCACATTTTCTGGCCTCAGGCGACGGCGGTCCTTTGGAGGTTCCAGT
>CAZLZE010000161.1:0-9204 GCA_964563935.1 uncultured Phycisphaerae bacterium
GCAATCCTCCTTGCCGGCGCCCACCGCCCCAAAATAAGCCACACTGACGACCGTCTTCTGGTCAAACACCGTCGCTCCAATGCTCGCTACAATTACCGCCATCAACAGCATTCGTGACATGAACGTCTCCTCTTAAGGCAGATGTACGTATTTCACTCCGGACAGCGTCAATTCTGATCTTGTCCTCTCACAGCCCGGCGGAAAACTGTTGGAAGAACATGTGCACGCTCTGCGTCCCGCCCGCCCAATATCCCGGCCAGAAGTTTGAATCCTCACCGAGATAGCCCAACGGACGAAAGCTCACGTGCCCGTCCCCATAGATGACATTCATCCGCCTCGACTGCATATGCGTCCACGCCGATTGCCCGTAGAGCAGATCCGAACCCAAAGGCAGCCAGCCCGCGTTCTCCAGTTTCGCCCTCACAAAACGAGGACGACCGTTGTCCGCCGTCTCCGCCCCATCGACTGCTCGCCATTGCGGAATTTCAAAAATCTCCGAAATATGACCGACCAGATACGTGTACGGAATGTGCAGGGAGTTGTCCTGCATCAGACTGGGGTTCGGGTTCGCCCAATGCGATTTGGCTTTCTCATACGACAGGATCTCGGGCTCACATCGACCGTCGTAGCTCGGACAGTAGAATACCTTCGGCTCCGCAATATACCGATCACGGTAAAGCAATCCCCAGTTCGTCCACTGCCCGGGAACCCACAGATTATACGCGGCATGATTACCGTACCCATATTGATTGTAGTTCGTCGGCATGTCCCCACCGTTCGCCTGGGCGAAAAAACCAATCCCAAGTCCCACCTGATGAAGATTCGATCCGCACACAGCCACCCGTGCCTGCTCCCGTGCATAACCCAGCGCCGGAAGAAGCAGCGCCACGAGCACGGCGATGATGGCGACGACGACGAGGAGTTCGATGAGGGTAAATCCCCGTGATTGCTGATTGTTGATTGTTAATTGTTGATTAGGAGATTGGCGGGAATGCTGCTTCCAAACGGTGATCCATGATTGCGTCTCTTCTCTTGTCATACCCGTGCTTCCTTTGCAGCGATTCTCCTTGCTGAACTCGTCCGCCCCGATGCCACGAAGATAGCCAGCAATTCATGTCCCTCTTCAAGCAGACCTGCGAGCCTTCGGTCAGGAAGGAGACCCAAATCGACAATCAATTCCATCCAGTAGACACTTTCATCCGTCTCCTGCTGACATATTCCGATCTTCGAGTTGAAATCGCCTTTGGACCTTGCACGACAAGCTTCCCGGTAGTTCGCTCCAACCGAAGTGGCTGAACGAAGCAACTGACGTCCGATCACATCCGACGATCGCCGTCTAGGCAACGCATCGACCATCCGTGCCACACGTACGGCAAAGTCCCGTGTCCGATCCGCAAGTTCCTTAGGCGTCATATGATTCCTCGCAATAGCCGCACAAATAGACTCCTGCAAATCAACAATTAACAATCGGCAATCAACAATCCCTTCATGCCGATTCCCTGATCACCATCTCCACCGGCAAGGACTCTCGTCTCAGTTCATCCGCCCCCACCTTTCCCTTCAACCTGTCCAGCAGCATCTCCGCCGCACGCGAACCTATCGCCTCTCCCGACTGGCAGATAGTAGTCAGCGTCGGCGCCATGGCCAGACAAATGGGGTCGTCGTCAAACCCTACCACAAAGACGTCCCGACCCACCTTCCAACCCAGTTCATCCGCCGCCTGGTACACCCCCACCGCTGAATAATCATTATGACAGAAAATGCCCACCGGCGGCGTCAATCGCCGCAACACCGGCACGCACGATCGCTTCACCGAATCCCCCTCAAGCCACTTGTTCTCCCCGGAATACCGAATCACCAGCGGGTCCGCCAGGCCCGCCGACAACAGATCCTCTCGGAACCCCAGGTACCGATCCTCACTCGTCGAAACCATCGTGTCCATCGTAACATGAACGTAATGCCGCGGATTGTGTCCGCGAAGACGCGCGCCCGCCATACGTCCCCCCGCTCGATTCTCCGCCGTCACAAAATCACACATCACCCCCGGTACCTCATGGACCACAATCACGATCGGTAATCCGCTAAGCTTCAACCGAATGATGCTCTCGATATTTCGAGGGTCGTACGACATGATGATCGCCCCATCCACCTCACCCTCCATCAGCCGCGTCAACTGCTGACGTTCCACTTCCATGCTGTTCCGGCTGTGATATACCTCCACGTACACCGAATTCCGAAGACACGTGTCTTCCACCCCCGCCAGAATCATCGGACCAATACCCGTCTTCAGCATCGGGACCATCAACGCCACGGAAATCCGCCCCGGACGGCGCATCGGACCGCCTCGCGGCCGAGGACCCGCAAATGTCCCCACCTTCGGCACTCGATAAATCTTCCCCGCGCGTTCCAGATGCGCCAACGCCTGGCGCACGGTGATCGTGCTCACTCCGAACCGTATCGCCAGTTCCCGCTCCGACGGCAACACCTGGCCCGTCCCCATCCCCTTGGTCCGAAGCTCCCGCTCCAGCGTCCGCGACACCTTCATGTACAAACTACCCGTCGCCATTCAAATCCCTGCCGATATAGCATAGTATATAGCTTGCTATATATCCTACAACAGCGTCAGCCTCCTGTCAATGCCTTCGCGGCGTAAAAACGACGCGGGCGAACCCATGAAGATTCGCCCGCGACTCTATCTTCTGTCAGGTCCCGTATCCTGCTCCTACTGCTTCTTGAAACACAACATAATTGCGCAGTTTCCGCTCGGGCAATTCGCGGTTATGTCGATCTTGTAAGATGTAACCGCCTTCGTTCCTCCCGACTTCGTCTTGATCGCATCCACGAAATACTCCTTCGGAATCGTAATCGTGTAGGTGTTATCAACCAGTGGCGGCATCGACTCGATCGCAACCTCGTAGTTCGCGCTGTTCGGACGCATACCTTCAGGTTTCGGCGCAGGCCAGGTCGCGTCGTAGTCGATATCCTGATTCAGTTGCCCACCATCGCTCTCATTGAAGTAGAACATCTGGAAATCATACCGCAGATCCGTCAGATAGGCGCCCGTCTCATCCGGCGGAGGATTGAAGACCAACGTCAGGTCCTTCGTCCCATCGAACAAAATCGGTTTGCTCGGCGAACCGTTTACATTCGGATCGTTGACGTCGAAATCCACCAGCGTTCCGCCCGCAGGTCCGTACTTGAGCAGCTTTGGAATGTTCTTGAAGACGTAATTGATCATCCGCGAGTACTGTTCGGTCGCGCCATCCTCAAACTCGACTTCAATAGTGAATGTATCGCCGGAATTCATCACGGCGCCCGGACAAACAAAAACTTCGAATCGGTCCGTTTCCTTCGTGAAGGCGTATCCCAACGACAACCAAGTCGCGGGAGCCCCTCCGTCGTAACTCAATACCGTCGCCGTCGGAAGATACGCCGGCCCAGGTGTCTCCACACCGTGAACCGACTTGATCGTCGAAGCCGAGTTCGGGTCGGTCACGACCTCCAGCGTAATCACCGTATCCTTCGCCACAGCCGCGTTCCGTTCGGACTCCGTCCCACTGTAATAGACCTGCGCTTGTTCCGACTGAACTTTCAGGTTCATAAAGAAATTGACGTGGAACATCTTCGGCGCCGGACCGGCCGTTCCACCGCCCTCGAAATCATCCACCTTGCCGTTTCCATTGTCATCAGCATCCAGCATATCGATCAGACCATCTTTGTCCGCGTCGGCCTTGCCCGAACTCACGACGTCCCCCTGCGCCAAGGCGGCCTGATCACCCTTGCCTTTGGTCGCCAAACCTACGGGCACGCCCTCCGCGTTCAACCTCGTCATCGAATTGGGATCGCTCTGACCCACCAAGGCACTGTCATTCCCCGGAACTATCGCCTGGTGAGTAGGATCTGCCGGAATCTGGACCGTACCTAGATTCTCATCCCCCTGGGTCTTGAGTCCCGTAATCCCATCCGCCCCCGCCGTACCAAACAACACTGGACCGACGGCCTTACCATCCGGCCCGAGAATCGTAATCACAAACGTATTACCGTTTTCCGCTTCCGGAATCGTAATCTGGAAATTCCCCTCCACATCCGTCACTCCGCGGAAAATGTCTCCAGTGGCATTGCTCTGGGCCACCACCATGTACCCCTCCGTCGCCGATTTCCCCGTGTATGCCCGCTTGCCTGTCTGGGCCAAGGCGATCTTACCCATCACCTTCGGCTCGCCCGTCACCGTCGGAGTGGGCGTCGGTGTCGCACCCAGACCACCGGTCGGATCGAAAGCCGGCGCACTGCATCCCGCCAATACAAAACCGACCACCACACAAACATACAGAAATTTCCTCGACATGTCTTTCTCCTCAAATCGGGACTGTCCTGCCCGACCTATTACGTCCAAGCCGGGACCTCTTGCACTGCCGATATACCCCGCAGTGCGATCTACCCCCAATATCGGTTCGATCCTACCCCCTCTTTATGCCCGCACCGGAGTCGCCACAGCCGCCGTCTCCGAAGAACTCTTGTTATCGGCACCGGCAGCTTCAATCTCCGAGCCGTCTTGACCCAGTACTATTCTATAGACCATTTCCGCCCTGTGTTCGAAGGCGGAAACTACCACTCGAGGAAACTGCACGCCGCACTGCCGACTTAATTCCGCCTTGATCTCCGTCAACGACATCGCCTTGCGGTGCGGACGATCATTTGCCATTGCTTCAATCGCCGAGACCGTGGCCACAATCCCCGCGATCGCCGGAATCTCCTTCTCCGTCAGTCCATGAGGACCGCGGCCGTCGGGCCTTTCATGATGAAACCACACCCCTTCTTCCACGTCCGGGAAGTCCGGAAAAATCCGGGACATGAACTGCCCCCCCATGTTCGTGTGCTGGTTGACCCTCTTGATCTCCTCCGGGGTCAGCGATCCTTGCTTCATCAGGATACTATCCGGAATGCCAATCAACCCAATATCGTGGAACAGCGCGACCTGCGACAGAGAAAACATCTGCGTAGGGTTCAGCCGCAACATATTGCCGAGTACTCGACTGGCCGCCTCCACCCGTGTTGATATCTGCTTTATATAAGGCAACCGCAGTTCCAGCATCTTGCTCAGCATGTCCAGATGCTCGATGCAACAAGACCGTGTCGACTGATCTCCCCATCGGGCCAACGGATTTTGCATGGCTCACCCCTATTCCCCCCAGCTCACGTACAGTACCTGATCCTGGGGTCCACCTAAACTGCTGCCAAATCAAATCCACACACGGATTCCGTAAGTGTGGAAACGCTGAAATAACCGCTAAAATCACATGCACGAAAGCTAAAAAACATCATCGGCAAATAACGACGAAAGTTGAGTTACACCAAAATCAGTCCTGACGTTTCGTGCAGAATCTCCTTCTCTCTGGGTCCCATAACAATAAGTATTATCAATTAAAAAGTTCCGAGGTTACACTTGAAAAACATCGCTGTTTCTGGAACAATATATACGAAAAGCGTATAATTGGATGGCGGAGAAGATTGATTATAATGAATATAGTCAATAACACAGAATTTGACACACAACGGATCGAAGCGATGTTCCTCCGGGCCACGGAGCAATGGGCGGCGCCCATGCTCAAAGTGGCGGTCCGGTACTCGCTCGGTGCTGTCTATTCCGGAACATTCGCGTCGAAGTTGCCCCGCATTTATATCAACCTCGGCCGAAGAAATCGCTACCCCCTTCGAGTTGAAACCAATATCGCCAAGGCCCGCTCCCTCGGTCAGTCGTGGTGGAAACCCAGCTACCACATCAAGGTGGAAAACCCCTACCAGCTCGCCCTCTTCGTCTTTCTCCACGAGTTCTACCACTACCTGATTCACCGGGCGCGTCGGAACCCCCATCGTAAGGAAGCCATGTGCGACCGGTTTGCGGTTCGCTACCTGACTACCAACTGCCGACTGACCGTTTATGATCCCAGCGGCAACCCGGTTCCTCGTTCCGCCTGGCTCTTCCAGGATCTCGACGCCTTCGTCGCCACCCGTAAGACACTTGTCACCAACGTCCGCGCCGCCCGACGCCCCAAACGCCGGCGCGCAATGAAATGACTACCGAAAAAGGTCTGAAACCTCCTCCGATAGTCATTAAACGTCCGTCACCTGAAATTGCTTATACGATCTTTACTTCCTTCTTGAGTTCCGACGATGCGTAGATTCCGTCCAGCATCTTCTGAACCATCCACCCATCCTCGCCGGGAGCCTGACACTTCGCACCGTCCCGGATGCAGTCCACGAAGTGACGCATCTTGAACTCGAACCCGTCCTGCGAGCCCATGAAGTTCGGCTCCATGTTCATCATGTATCCGTTGTGGTCCATGAAAATCTTCGGCGGATCCGAGGTCGCCCCGCCCTTGGTGCCCATGATCTGGATTCCGAACACATCTTTTTCAATATGGGCCACGAAGCTCGATTCAATCACCATCGACGCGCCGGTGTCGAATTTCAGGAAACCCACCGCCAGGTCTTCCACACTGTAGGTCTTGTGGTCCCAATTCGGCCAGCAACACACCGTATCGCTCTTCTTATTCCCCATATACGTATAGCAGGACCCGGTCGCGGAAATCGGCTTGGGCGAACCAATCACATAGTGCGCCATTTCCAACAGGTGCACGCCGATATCGATCATCGGACCGCCGCCCTGCAGGTCCTTTCGGCCGAAGACGCCCCAGTTCGGAATCCCGCGCCGACGCATGGCCTGAACCCGCACATACAGAATATCGCCCAGCGTACCCGACGCCACCTGCTTCCGCAGCATCTGGGCCACCGGCGTGAATCGCCACTGAAACGCGATCTGGAGCACCTTCTTCGCCCGCCGGCCCGCTTCCACCATCCGCTGGGCCTCCTTGGCGTTCATCGACATCGGCTTTTCCACCAATACGTGTTTGCCCGCCTGCAAAGCCGCCACCGTCGGCTCAAAGTGAAGCTTGTTCGGCGTGCATACGCTCACCGCGTCCAGGTCGCGCATCTTGATCAGGTCTTTCCAGTCGCTGAACGTGTGATCGATCTTCAGTTCATTCTTCGCGTAATCAAGCGCCGATTTGTTGATGTCCGAAGCCGCCACGATCTCCACGCCGTCGATCTTCTTGAGCACGCTCATCTGGTACCGGGCAATCCCGCCCGTGCCGATGAATCCGATCCGTACCGTCTTAGCCATTCGTCTATCCTTTCGTTTGTGCAACATCGCCATCGTCAAAAACCACAAATTCGCTGTATTTTACCGGTCGCAAAAGGCGATGCAATTGGAAAATTCCAGACCCATCATCCCCTCCTGAAGCCGAAAACGCGCGAAAAACTTTCTATTCATGGACCGCAAGCCACAAACAGATCGCAGATGGAAATAACTCCTTCAGGCTCCTGGTGCTGTGTCTCTAATGAAGAGAGGATTTGTTTGTGCCACGGTTGGACAAGCCAGCCGTCTTCTCAAGTAGGACAGAATACTAAACTCGCATCAGCGTTCGCGCGATGATCTCGTCCTGCACGTCTGCCGTCAGGGCCACGAACCGCGCCGAGAGCCCGGAGAGCCGTACCGACAGATCACGGTGACGGTCGGGATGCAACCGCGCCTCGCGAAGCTGACCGACGGAGACGCAATTGAGTTGAAGCGTCATTCCCCCTGCTCGCGAAAATGCTCGCAGCAGAGCGGAAACCACTCCGGGATCGATCTTGCTCCCCATGGGCAGTTGCACGTCCAGTACAGCGTTGCCGGGAAAACCTGTGAAATCGATCTTGCTGAGGCTCTGGAAAACATCTCCGAGGTGTTCCACCGGGCGCACGCGCCCGGGCGCGCATCCCTGGCTCAGCGGATCCCCACTCCGTCGACCGTCGGGCGTGGCCCCCGTCGTTTTTCCCATCCAGTGGAACATGTAATACACGAAGAGACTGGCCTGGAACTCGCCGCCTCGCTCATTCGTCATCGATTTCGATATCGCCGCCAGGTCACGCGCGAACCTCGCAGCCAGCGAATCCACCTCTGCGTGCGCCTCTCCAAACCGCGGCAAACCCATCACTCGTTTTCGCAGGTCGTCATGCCCTTGCCAGTCCTCAGCCACCGCCTTCCGCAACCGGTCCAACGTCGTCCACTTTTCCTCAAATACCGCCCGACGGATGACTGCCAGCGAATCCACCACGGTCCCAAATCCGACCAGCCCAATCCCCGCCGGATTGTATTTCGCCCCGCCTTGAGTATAATCCTTCGCCTTCTCGATGCACCCGGTCAACATGGATGAAAAGAGCGGACAGGGAAGCACCTCAGGCCATCGCTCCGCGCTCGTCCTCAACCAGTCGGCGCCTTGAAGAATCGTGTCCTTCAATATCTCCAGAAACCGATCGTAATATTCCTCAAATGTGGATGTCCGTTCGATCACGGGCGGAATCGCCTCGACCGCACCTGACGGCATCTCCTGTCCCGCCGGAAGCGCCAGGGATTGAAGGCACAGGTCCAGAACTCTCGCCATGTTGAAGTAATAATAGGCCCTTGCGCTGTGCTCCACCCCTTCGACTATCGTCTCCTGGCACCCGCCGTTGACGTAAAGCCTCGCCTCCTCCAGCGTCTTTCCCGTCTTCACGCACGCCGGGATCAATACATTGTCGTTCAGAAACGCGAAGTTGTTATGCCCCGCCAATATCGCCGAACTCATCAGGTCCAGATACTCCCGCGGCGAATCCGCGTCGTACCGACAATTCAGTTTCGGATTCAGCAGCTTATGTCGCCAATGTACCTCGATGATCAGCCGGGTCAGTTCGTTATACACCGGCGTTCCGTTCGCGTCACACCCACCCAATTCAACGCACGTACTCGTCTCAGGCCAGGAATTATCCTCCACGTGAAATTTCACATCCGTATGGACCATCCACCGAGCCAGTAGATCGCCCGCCGACTCTTGCGTAATCCGACCTTCCGCCAGATCGCGCCGGTAAAAATCGATCAACAGCCGGTCCACATGGCCCAGTACGGAAATTCCGAGCCCCTCCATCGAACCGACCGCCTCACGAACGAAAAGGAGCATCGCCAGCCCCTCATAAAACGTCTCCGGCGGACAGGCCGGAATCCGCCGACCGGCGTTGCGAATCATGCTCAGAAATTCCTGCGATTTGACCTTCGTTTCCCCGCCCAACATCGCCTCAGCCCGCTCAGAGAACCGCTCCGCCACCCGTAAAAGGGCCCGGTTGCTCCGCCGC
>CAZLZE010000162.1:0-9043 GCA_964563935.1 uncultured Phycisphaerae bacterium
TCCAAAATAAAAAATCCGGACAGGCACCACCCTATCCTCCCCCCCGAACCCCACAACATTCTCCCCCCCCCTCAGCAGTCCCGTGATATCAAACGAAAATGCCGTGCACCCCCCCACATGTTGCCCCGCAAGCTTCCCATTGATATAGACTCTCGATAAAAAGTCGCATGCGCCGACATGCAGAAGAACGCGATTAGCCCGCCACGCTTCCGGCACCTCGAACGTCCGACGATACCACACCGCCGGCATAAAGTCCTTGTACCCGATTCCGCCGAGCGAACTTTCCATGCAGAACGGCACGATGATTTCCTTATCGAACGTCATCCCCTCCTGCCATTTCTGCTGATGCCCGGACTGGCCGGGGTCGAATTTGAACTCCCACCGTCCATTCAGATTGATCCATGCCTCACGGTAAAAGTCCGGCCGAGGATGTTCAGCCCGTGGAATCATCATTGCGTTTCTCCTGACTCAATTTGTATAATGAACATTACCTTTACACCACAAAATGTATTATTCCTATTTTACAGGCCATTACGCTTGATGGACATGTTTTGAATGAACAAAACCATTTGCGGAACGAGCATCATAGGCCCACAATGCCGGGAACGATTCCTGCCCCTTCTCCAACCCGGTCCGCTGACCCGACTGGGAGTCACACTCGCCGGCATCAGCGACCTTAAAGGGCAATACCGTATGTCTAGACTCCGGACCAATTTCCTGCTCGTTCTGGGGACGCTGGACGGACAAGCCCGCCTGATCACCGATCGCCAGGAACGACTCCTTCAGCCGCAAGACTTGCTCATCGCCCACGCCGGAACCTGCTATCAATATGAGTTGATCCGTGGCCGACCATGGCAGATTGTCTGGTTCCATCTCAGCATCATCATCCCCGATCAGGAGGTCACGATTATCCCCAACAGCCTCCTGCCAAAATTAGTTCATGAAATGGACGACCTGATCATCGAGTCCGCCGCTCAATCCTGGTTGAACATAGAGGCCAGAACGGCCAAAGAAAGCTATCTGACTATTCTCCTGCAGCGGTTAATCCACTCCATGGACACCAATCGGCATCCTCCTTACCAGAGAAGCCTGCAGGACCTTTGGCACACCGTCATGAAAAACCTCTCGAAATCATGGGACCTGAACCAACTTGCCGACCTTGCCGGCTACTCCGCGGGACATCTGAATCGGATCTGTCGTGCCACCTATGGGTACCCCGCCATGCATCACCTCACCCGACTGAGGATGGAACACGCCGCCCAACTTCTCACCCAGCGAGCCCTCAAACTACAGGCCGTTTCCGCCATGTGTGGCTACGGAAACCCATTCGCCTTTTCCGTCGCATTTAAACGTTATTTCGGGGTCTCGCCCAGCCGATATATAGTGAAGGGTCCGGCTGGGGAACCAAACAGGTTTCCGCCCGACACTCCATTGCGAAAATGATCATAAAGAAGAAGCGGGTGTGACTATGACACCGAAACAGCCGATTCGCCTCGTTCATGTCCTGCCGATTCTGATGTTTTCGGTTGCCGCAGCCTGCGCCCAGATAATCCCGGACGAAGGGACTCCCCCGGAGTCCGTCACGACCGATACCCGAAAAGATCCCGGCACGTCCGGTAGTTACATGGAAATCTTCGTCAATGGCGAATGGACGACCGATATCAACGCCAACTTCGACCCCAGGAAACCCACGCTCGTCCTCGTCCACGGATGGCGACGGGGAAACCTCGATGCCGAGGGAAACATCCTCTCCATGTCCCTCGACAAGTACTGGGCGGACGCAACCTCCGCCCTGTCCGCTCGCGTCAATCAACCCGGTGTTCCCGGCGACATCAACATCCTCGGCTGGAACTGGGTCATTCCCGCATCCACCCGCGAGATTGATCCCCTGGCCCGATATTCCGTCGTTGTCCCCCTCTGTACCGTTCATAACCAGGGGTTGCTCCTCGCTCAAGCGCTGAGACAACTCGCTCCCGTGGGAAAAGTTCATCTCCTGGGCCATAGCCTGGGTGCTAAACTTATCGGCGTGGCCGGGTGCTTCGCTCCGGACATTCCCCTCGACCAGGTCACTCTCATGGACGGCCCCGAGATCGATACCGGCAACACGCCGCTGAGCGCCTTTGTCGAAACCGATCCCGTTCATCTTGAAGACAACATAAGGACCCTCACTCAGCGAAACGTCTACGTCGATAGTTACGCCGCCGCCTTCGGCGGTTCCTACCCCGGCGAAGGCGTCCCCTGCACACAGCTATACATGACCGAAGACGCCACGCTGTTTCAATTCATCCAACTCGCCCTTGACGCCCACGGATTTCCCATCGCCTGGTACTTCGGCGGCGACGCCGGACTTGTCGGAAAGCCTGCCGGAACGATCGACTCAGCCACCGGCGACGTCTGCCAGACTGTCGGCGCCGCATGGTCCGCTGTTCTCAATCGTATTGACCCGATCGAGAACATCATCGAGCAACGCCGCGTTCAAACGGAAGGGCCCGATCCCAACGACCCCATCACAGGATTGGACCACGAACTGATAGATCGAAAATCGCAACCGTACTCGCTCGTGAATGTCGCACACGTCAACGCACCCAGTTCGGTCACAACACAGAACCTCGATTTCACCAACGATGGGACAGTTCAGTGGTTCCGACAGGGAGATGTCTCTTTCACCCAGACCTCAAACGCCAAGGCCGTCCTCACTACGGGATCAGCCGCATATCTCTTCACTTCCATCACCGTTCCACTCGGCGATACCACTCTGGAATTTGACTTTCGCCTCGCAAATCCCCTCCCCTCCGATCGATTCACCGTCTTCGCCGACGATAAGCTCCTGCTCCAATTCGAAGGCGCAGCCTTTCCACCCGACGAGACCGGTACGATTAATCTTGGCCCCCTGGATTTCGCCGATGCCGCCGGCAGAACCGTTACCCTCACGTTCTGCTATACCAGCACCGAACCGGGCCATATCGCGGAAATATCAAATGTCTGCATCAGTTTCCACCAGCACCCCCAAAAATACGTGCTGATCGGATATCCACGCTACGGACATGGTCTGGTCTTCCCCAAAAATCGCATGTTCCAGGCCGGATCCACCGTCACGCTCACCGCGATCCCCGATCCTGGTTTCTTCGTCCGTAGCTGGGCCGGTACACAGCAGGATCAGTCTTCTCAGCCAACCGGCACAGTGATCATGGACTCCAACAAGACCGTCACCGTGCAGTTCGCCAGCGAGTCATCCCCCTGCTCTGGATTCGGTATTCCCCTGATCACCCTGTTCCTGTTGAGTTTCAACAGCCTGCTCACTCCGCCCCTGTCAAAAGTTCGCTGACATAATCTTCGACGGAACGAAGGATCTCATCCTGCTTCTTGCCCTGCTCCTTGGCCTGCGCAATCCGCCGGACAATCGCGCTGCCCACAATCGCCCCATCCCCCACCGAACACACCTGCCGCACTTGCGCCGCCGTCTTGATCCCAAATCCCACCAGGACAGGAATCCCGGATGTTTCCTTGAGCTTCGCCACATTGGCCACCAGGTCCTCGGGCAATCTGTCCCGTTCGCCCGTGATCCCCGTCACCGACATGTAGTACAGAAAACCCGTCGCGACCTTCGCGATCCGCTCCTGTCGCTCACTCGGCGTGTTCGGTGATACCAGCATCGCCAACCGCAGATCAAGTCCCGCCACCTTCTCCGCCACTACCGGCGCCTCTTCCAGCGACAGATCCGGAATGATAAACCCGTCGATTCCCGCCTGCGCCGCACGCCGTAAGAATGCGTCCACCCCGATCTTGTACACGATCGAAGCCGATACCATCGCCACAATCGGAATCCGGATCGTCGACCGCGCCTCGGCTATCGCCCGGAAAATCTTCGCCACCGTCACTCCTTCCGATAGCGCCTCCGTAAACGCCGACTGGATCACCGGACCGTCCGCCACCGGATCGGTGAACGGAATTCCCAGTTCCACGCCCGCTGCCCCGATCTTCTCAAGCCTCTGAATAATGTTGATCGTGGTCGCCACGTCCGGCTGACCCGCCACCAGAAACGGAAACAGCCCCTTCCGCCCGCTCGCCTTTAACTCCGCAAATTTCTCGTCGATCCGATTGGTCATGGTGCTTCTACCTCTGTTCCTTATCCCTTCCGCCGCAGTTGATCCAACCTTGCCACTTCCATGCAGTCTTTATCCCCCCGACCCGAAAGATTGATCACCAGAAGCTGATCCTTCCCCAGTTTCGGCGCCAGCTTCGTCGCGTACGCCACCGCGTGCGACGACTCCAAGGCCGGAATAATCCCTTCCGTCTCCGACAGCAGCTTGAATGCGTCGATCGCCTCGTCATCCGTCACGGCTGTGTATTCCACACGCCCAATGTCATGCCAGTACGAATGCTCCGGCCCAACGCCCGGATAATCCAGACCCGCCGAGACCGAGTGAACCGGCAGCGTCTGACCTTCCTCATCCTGAAGCACGTATGTATATGTTCCATGCAGGACTCCCGGCGAACCCTTGTTAATCGACGCCGAGTGCATCGTCGTGTCCAATCCGTGCCCGCCCGCTTCCACGCCCACCAGTTGTACGTTCGGCTCACCAATGAAATCGTAGAATATGCCCGCCGCATTGCTCCCGCCGCCCACACACGCGACGCATACGTCCGGCAACCGGCCCTCCAACTCCAGCATCTGCGCCCGAACTTCCCGGCCGATCACCGCCTGAAAATCTCGAACAATCATCGGAAACGGATGCGGACCGCTCACCGTCCCGAACACATAATGCGTATAGTCCACCGAGCCCAGCCAGTCGCGCATCGCTTAGTTGATCGCGTCCTTCAGCGTCCGCTGGCCCGTGTCCACCGCGTTCACTTTCGTTCCCAGCAGTCTCATCCGGTATACGTTCAGTTCCTGCCGGCGAACGTCCTCGCTCCCCATGTATACCTCGCACGTCAACCCGAACACTGCTGCAGCCGTCGCCGTCGCCACTCCGTGCTGACCCGCCCCCGTCTCGGCAATCACCCGCTTCTTACCCATACGAACCGCAAGAAGCACCTGGCCGAGCGTATTGTTGATCTTGTGCGACCCCGTATGATTCAGGTCCTCGCGCTTGATATAAATCTTCGCCCCGCCAAGCCGAGACGTCAGATTGCGGGCAAAATACAGCTTGCTCGGCCGGCCGGCGTAGGAATCCAGGTACCAGTTCAGTTCACGCGTGAACTCCGGGTCCTTCTTAGCCTTCTCATACTCCACCTCGAGCTGTGAAAGCGCGGGCATCAGCGTTTCGGGGATGAACTGTCCCCCAAACGCTCCAAAACGCCCATGCGCGTCGGGGACGGACTGGTTTGACTTCTCTGCCTTTTCCGGCGTCGCCATCTTGAATATCTCCCAAAATGTGCTAGATTATAGTAGGATATTTGTACGCAACCAGTCAAGGGAAAAGGCTTTTTGGAGGCTTCTATGATCAAGATGGCCAAAATCCTCTATCCGACCGACTTTTCCGAACTGTCGCTGGTAGCCCTCAACTACGCCAAGTCGTTCGCCCACCAATACGACGCCGAACTCCACTGCATCCATGTCCTCGACGAAGCTTATCAGTATTGGCTCATGCTCGGACCCGATGGCGTCCCCGCCGGTCCCAACACGCAGGAACTGCTCGGTGCCACCCAGACCCAGATGACCGACTTCGTCGCAAAACATCTCGCCGATGTCCCCAAACTGGTCACCAAGATCATTACCGGACGCCCCTTCGTCGAAATTATCCAGTACGCACGCGACCATGCCATCGATATGATCGTCATCGCCACCCATGGCCGATCCGGCCTGAAGCACGTCCTGATGGGATCCGTCGCCGAACGCGTCGTCCGAAAGGCACCCTGTCCCGTCCTCTCGGTCCACTCCGACCAGCACGATTTCGTCATGCCATGACCCAGGCCAAGATTACGGATTAACGCTTTGGAGATGTTGATACTCCCGCCGCCTCTGTCGCCTTCAGCGCCGTCGTTCGATTTCCATACCACGTTGGACTTAGCGTCATTTTCGGTACAATCTGTAGATGGAACTCCCGACTGTAACCGCCCTGTCTGCCATGCGACAGCGTAACCGCAGAGGAATCCGCGGGTTTGCTGTTGGGCGACAACTGTTCTTGCGATGCCTTGCGTTCCCAATGCACCGGATACCAGGTCCCATCGTCCAGCCGGGCGTATTGATCGTAATTGGTGAGGAATTGCGTTCGCGTGACCACTCCACCCTTGCCGTACTTCCTGCTATCCACCACCGTCTCTACCGGAACATCATTCCTGGCCGGATCGATCCAGAACACCTTCTCCGTTCGTTGAAGTCCCTTGGCCTCCTCCGAGAAATCACCTTCCCGCAACCGCAGTCCGATGACTCCGGGACGTGACGGATCCTTCACGGTGTCCGCCTTGGGACCATACCCGTACAAAAACAACTCCTCCCGCCCTTTCCACAGATTGCTGGGAAGGCAATATGCGGGAACAGGGGGATGATCCTTGAACAACTGCTCGTGTTCCTTGATATGCGCCGGCTTCGTATTGATCTCATCAAACGTCCCGGTCCAGACGGTCTTCCCGTCCGTGGAGAAGTAGAACATCGGAACTGTCTTCTCCGCCAGGGCCATCACGTCCGCAATCTTCGGCTTAGGCCAGCCTTGAATCCCAAACATCGGAGAATCGGGATATTCGCGTTCCCGGAACCCGTAAATAATATACGCCAACCGTGCCCCATCCCGGCTGTAGAGATGCAAAAACATCTTGCGGCTACCCCACTCCTTGCGATGATCCGTCTCCGTCATCACCGCCACATATGTGCCCAGGTCCTTCTCAAGCCGGCCGTCCAGCCGGTCCAGAACTGCCTTGGCCTCCGGGCTCGGACGGCAATCCATAACTCGTACGCCTTGGGGAACTCCAAAATCGTAGATCGATCTGAACTCACGTTTCTCATAGGTGTATGTCACTTCCTGCGGATGGTCGAGTTGGGTCTGAATCTTCTGTATCCACTTGGTCTTCGGATCCACCCACACCACATCACAACCCCCTTCATCCGGACAGGTCTTGCACTCCTTGCCGGGAACGTAGCTGATCTCCGAACGCTCCAAACCGCCTTCCATCCTCTGGACAAACCGAACAATAATGGCCCCTCGCTTCTTCAGGCTCTCCATCATCTCCTCAAGCGTCAACGGAAATTCCTCGATGTCCTTGCGAGTCTTTTCCATGAGCAACGGGTGCATCGTCCCCAACGCCACCATGCCTTGTCTCTGATCGTACTGCGCCATTTCGCCGGATTTCACCGACAAAAACCGAATCTCCACGCTTCCTTCGTAGCCGGAGATATCACATTTGGCCAGTTGCGCCTTGTTAAAGTACCCTTCCGGGGCTTTGACCTTCTTGCCGCCTTCCACCTCCCCCTCCGTTATCTCGCCACCAGCCAAATCCTTCACCTGAACATGAATCCAACCGGTTGGCACTCGCTTTCCGGCTTCCGTAGGTGCCGAGCTTGTCGTCGGCGCTCCGGCAACTGCTCCCACCATCAGCAACTCAATCCCGAAACTGATAAATACAAGATAGGCCTTTCGTTTTCGCATCACACGCTCCTCGGCGAAAAATCAACTCCCTGCATGGACCGTAAGCAGCAAAAAAAAGGAAGAAATGGGCGATAAACGGCCATTTCTTCGTTCAGTAGCATTGGCAAGCTTGTCCCGTCTTCTACGAATGATACGCCAGGAACCACCAGAACACGTTCCAACCCAATCTGAACGCAGCCCGGCGACAATCCGGATCGATCCAGTCGGTTTGGCAAATGTGCGGCCAATACTTGCAGGACCAGTGTGAATTGTTATGATCTTTGAACCGCTGGGCCTGGTACCGGATTTCCTGGTGATGATATTCGTTGTAGTTGTTATATTCCCACCAGTTGGCATAGTAATACACCGGGTCAGGCCAGCCGGGGGTGCTGTACGCTTCACACTGCGATTCAAACAGGTTCTCGAACCAGTGGTCGCAGTACACTTCATTGGCGGGAGAGTGGCAGGCGGGAACGGACACGTCGCCGATGTTGTGCATCAGCCAACCCGCGTAGGTATTGTTGACCGGCTGGGCCAGCCAGAAACCAAACGCAGATTCAGTCGCCATATTGGACCACTGACCGTCGTGCAGGCTGCTCGGCATATTCACATCGCCCCAGTAGGCCTCGCTTGAAATACTCGAATTGCTCAATCCCCAATACCCAACCTCATACGCGATCGCGGCGTCCTCCAGAATTCGATTGGAAATCGCCCCGTGTGCGCCGGGACCCCACGCCAATACCGGTGCCGCGCAGCACAACACCAGACCACAGATAGATAGCACTAGCAATCTTTTCATGTACTTTCCTCCACAAAAACAGACGGGAATGAAGTAGAGCAGATAGGACACTCAGCCACATCGCCAAATGCCGTCGAAACACCCAACACCAAAAAACGCAAGAAAGGCCACATGAAATAAACCTACTACCAGAGACTTGCTTCAGAATGGCGAATATGAATACGGACTCGCCATGCAATCCATTCTCGACCGACCCTTTTCGACTGCTACAGTCTACACAATCTTTCGTTTTTTTTCAAGAGATGAGTTCAGAAAATACTCTGCCCTCGCACCAAATTTCTCGGTACGCCAATTCCCCTACTTCCCGACTTTCGCTTTTCCTTTGTCCTCCGACTTGACCGTGCCAAGTACCTCCAACGCACGACGTCGCTGCAACTCAGTGGGAATCTTCATCAACCGCTCCTTGAGTTCCTCGAACATCGCCAGCAAGGGTTTGTTCAATTCATCAAGCCGTGTCTGGTTGACTTGACGCCGTTCCTTCATTTCCTTCGCCGGGTTCGTGGTCGTCACCGTCCGCCGGATCGTCCGAAGGTTCTGAAACTGCTTCAGAATCTCCGAATATTCGCGGGCATGATCCCGTTTGTACTGCTCCCCCCGCACTTTCATCTCACTTAACACCGACCACGCTTGCGTCTCCTGAGCTTTGTCCAACTCAAACGCCCGAATGAACTCCTTGACGTAC
>CAZLZE010000163.1:0-8917 GCA_964563935.1 uncultured Phycisphaerae bacterium
CTGGAACCTCCAAAGGACCGCCGTCGCCTGAGGCCAGAAAATGTGGGCAGACACGCGAGAACGACCATCGGCGTCTGGGTTTGACATTAAGAGGTCCCATTGGTATTTTGAGAGGGGTGATTGCATAAAACAATCCTTTCGGCAGAATACCAGCTATGGTGCATAAGTCCTTTAGAATCCGCTACATCGTGACAACCTGGGGCGTTGGGGTTCTCTGCGGACTGGGACTGTGGCTGCTTGACCCCTTGATTGACGCGGTATTCTTCGAGAACACCCATTTCGTGTCGGAAATCTTCACCTCGGATTCCAAACATCTGGTCCTGCGGTTCATCGCCGCTCTGGCTCTCATGGGGGCTGTCGTCCACTTTCGAATCTCCCGCCATCGTCTGCGCGAGACGAACCGCATACTGAGGGAAATCGAGCAGCGATACCACATCCTCACGGAATTTTCCCGCGACTTCATCTTCGTCATCGATCGCCGGGGAATCATCCGCTACGTCAATTCCTTCGGGGCGTCCAACTTCGGCAAACGTCCCGAGGACCTTATTGGACAACCCCGGGCAAGCCTGTTTCCGCCGCAGATTTCCTCACGTCAGGAAGAGAACATCCGTCGCGTCCTTGAGACGAGGAAAGCCTTCTCCGTCGAAGATAACATCGTCTTTCCCAACGGCGAAAAGTGGATCAATACCCTCCTGGCTCCTGTAAGGGACGACGCGGGAGATGTTGTCGCCGTGATGGGAGTCTCCCGCGATATCACCGACCGGAAACACACTGAAGAGCGACTTCGGGAAAGCGAAGCCCGGTTCCGCGAACTCGCCGAGTCGCTGGCCGAAGGCATTTACGAGGCCGATCTGACCGGAAGATTCACCTACGCCAATCAGGCCGGGTTCGAGAAGACAGGGTACACGCAACAGGATTTGGAAAAGGGGGTCAACGCCCTCGATCTCATCGCATCGGAGGACCGGGAAAGGGCCAGAACCAACATCGGTCTGGTCACGGCGGGGAAACCTACTCCCCTGACCGAATATACTGCTCAACGCAAGGATGGTTCCACCTACCCCGTCGCCACGCACTCCAGCCCGATTGTTCGTAACGGCAGAATCGTCGGGTTCCGCGGGTTCATCATCGATCTGAGCGAACAGCGGAAGATGGAAGAGCAGGTCCGGTTCCAGGCCTCCATCCTCGAACATGTCAACACTATCGTCCTCGCCACGGATATGAACAACAAGATTATCTACTGGAACAGGTTCGCCGAACAATGCATGCAGTGGACCGCGCAGGAGATAATCGGAAAGGACATTTTCGATATCTGTTCTTTCGATGAGTCGCAGAAGTGCATGGCACAACATTCCATCGAGGTCGCCCTGAAGACCGGTTTCTGGGAGGGCGAAGTCGTCGGATGGAAGAAGGACGGTACGGTTGTCCCTCAGTATCTGACCCTCTCCCTGGTCAAGGACAGGCGGGGCAACCCTGCCGGTTTCGTCGGCGTCGCCATCGATATCACCGAACGAAAACGGGCAGAGGAGTCCATTCGGAACAGTGAAAGCAAACTCAAGACAATCCTTGCCGCCATGGTCGATCTTGTCTTCGAGCTCGATCGCGACGGGCGGTTCGTTTTCTATCATGCCCCGCCCGGGGCGAAGCTCATCCTCCCTCCGGACAGATTCCTCGGCAGGCACTTCTCCGACGTTCTGCCTCCATTCCTCTGTCAATTGACGGACGAGGCCCTGGAGAAAAACCGAAAGAATCAGGTCACGGGATATCATTATTCGCTCGATATCGCCGGTGAAACCTGCTGGTTCTCCGCCAAGATGTCGCCTGTCTTTATTGACGATCAATTCACTGGCGTGGTGGTGGTGGTCCGCGATATTACCGAATCACATCTGGCCGAACAGGCGATCCGGGAATCCGAGTTGCAGTACTCGACCACCATCGAGGCCATCAATGACGCCATCGGCGTCGTGGACACCGATCTTCGCTTCGTGCTTTGCAATGCCGCGTATCGCCTTCTCGCCGGTTCGCATGGCACCGGGGCGAACATCATCGGAAAATCCATCTTCGAGGTATTTCCCTTTTTGCCTCCGAAGATTCGCGAGGAATACCGTTACGTGTTCAATACAGGTGAAAGCGCCATCTCGGAGGAGATCTATTCCCTCCAAGGACGCGATGTCATTCTTGAAATTCGTCGGATTCCCATCTTCTCCGCGGGCAAAGTCGTCCGTGTCGTCACGATCGTTCGCGATATCACCGAGCAGAAGCACGCGGAGCAGCAGCGGGAGAAGATTCGCGAGGATCTCGAGACCATCGTCCGGGAACGGACCCGGGAACTTACCAGCGCCAATGAAATCCTCACCCAGGAAATTGCCGAACGCAAACGCGCCGTCGAAGCCCTGAGAGAAAGCGAAACCCGGTTCCGAAGCATCGTGGAAAATACGCTCGAGGTCATCATGCTCACGCAGCCCGACGGCATCGTATCTTACCTGAGTCCTTCCTGCCGTGAAGTCCTCGGATACGACCCCGAAGACCTCGTCGCCACCGAACCGAACATCATTCACCCGGATGACCTCTCCAGGGTCATGAACGTGTACCGGGAGGCCATGGCCGGGACCAGCGGCGCCAACTTCGAGTATCGGATCATTACGAAATCCGGCCAGATCAAATGGATCTCTCATTCCTGGAAACCCATGTTCCGCGACAATCGCCTGAAGATGATCATCAGCGTCATCCGTGACATCACCGGACACAAGCACACGGAGGAAGTTCTCCGACAGACCGAAAAGCTCGCCGCCACCGGACGAATGGCCGCCCGAATCGCCCACGAAATCAATAATCCGCTCGCTGGAATCAAAAACTCGTTCCGGCTTGTCAAAAATGCCATCCCTACAGACCACGCTTATTACCGGTATGTCGGACGTATCGAAAAGGAAGTCGACCGAATTGCCCGAATCGTACGACAGATGTTCGATCTTTATCGTCCCGAACAGGAAGCCATCGAAAGATTCAGCCTGAATGAATGTCTCCAGGATGTCGTCGCGTTGCTCGGTCCAGTCGCAAGCGACGTCGGAGTCAGTATTGTCACCGATATTCAGAGCGCCCCGGCCCCTCTTACCATGTCGGAAGATCTCCTCCGGCAAATCCTTTTTAATCTCATCAAGAACGCCATAGAGGCCTCGCCCCGGAACGGGTTGGTCAAGATCACAGCCACGCAATCGGATGGTCGGCTGGTTCTCAGCGTTTCCGACCAGGGACAAGGGATAGCAGATGAACTTCGATCCCGTATTTTCGAACCCTTCTTCACGACCAAGAGCGGACTCAAAGACGGCGGGCTCGGTCTGGGGCTCTCCATCACCAAAGGCATCATCGAATCTTTAAACGGCAGCATTGGCTTCCAATCTCACCCCGAACGTGGTACAATTTTCAATATCTCAATGCCACTGACCAGACCCGGAAAAGAGAGCGAAAATGAATGATGCCGGAACAATCTTGATCGCCGACGACGAAGAGACTTTCTCACATGCCACTGCGGATCTCCTCCGACAGGAAGGGTATGCCTGCGACTGCGCATCCGATGCCGAAGCCGCGGAAAAGATGCTCTCCCAGCAACGTTACGACCTCCTCATCGCCGATATCAAGATGCCGGGAAATTCAGAGCTGGAGTTTGTCAAAAGGCTGCCCCGGATCGCCGCCGGGGTGCCTGTGATTCTCGTCACCGGGTATCCGTCGCTGAGAACCGCAATCCAGTCTGTGCAGCTTCCCGTTGTTGCCTATATGACCAAACCCCTCGAGTTTGACGATCTTCGCGTTCAGGTGCGTACATCCATTGAGTCCGCACGCGTCTATCATGCGGTCCAGGACACCCGCCGCCAACTTGAGGATTCATGCAGCCATCTGAACAGTATCGAGCGTATCCTGAAGGCTTCGCCCAAACCCGCCCCTTCCACCACCGTCAACAATTTCGTTGAACTAACGTTCCTGAATATCATTGGCGCGCTGTCCGATCTGAAACACCTCACCGACTCCTTCAGAATGGAGAATTCCAAGCAGGAGGCCTGTCATCTTCTTAACTGCCCGAAGCTTCAGATCCTTACAAACGCACTGATCAATGCCATTGACGTCCTGGAGCATACGAAGAACTCGTTCAGGTCCAAGGAACTCGGCGACCTGAGAAGACAATTGGAGATGGTTGTTAAAGACAGAGCAGGAATAGACTTGCAGAATCAAGGAACCTGAGCTTCCTGTTTTTTTAAGAAAGCCCTTGCTCTACTTGCGTTTGCGATATATACTGGTCCCAGGTAAATTAGCATAGTGGGTTGGCCTTTTCGGGTAGGAACGATCTGAAGGATCGTTGGCCTGCAAGATGAAGGCACGATTGAGAGTCTTTTTATATCAGAAGGTTCTCAATTGTGCCTTTTTTATTTAGCCAAGTTATTGAAAAAGGAATATTTACAGACATTATAGTCCTTTTTGAATTTCCTTCCCATGCCGGGCTGTTGGACCGACCCTTACAAAAAATTGGAAACCGGCAGCCCGGTCGATTATATCGGCCGTTGACGGCCTTTGAATAGAGAGTAGCCGCCCTGATGGTACATCAATCTCCCACAGGGCGGCCAATATGAGTGTTCGATCAGTTCCGCTCATTTCCCGGCCGATCGACAGAGACGCAACTTGTCGATCTAACCACATACTACAAGGTAGCTTAGAACAATGTTCGACATTGTGCCATTCGGTGGCCCGGTTACTTCTTGATGAATCCTTCAAACTCCTTTGCGTACTTCACTGGATCGAATTCGATAATTGTGTAATCGCACATCCCGTTGATGTAGAAGGGGTCTTCCTCTATTATCTGTGCCACGTCTTCGCGCCGTTGGGCATGGCTTATCACCACACCACCTTCGCGAGGAATCTGAGGACCCGAACACACGAGCTTGTTCTGATCGTAGTACTTCTGAAGCAGATCGCGATGGGCCTGCAGATGCTTTTCCATTTCCGCCAAGGGTTTTTTGTATTTCAGCAAGATAACGAACATGGTCTTTTTCCTTTCTGTCCAAATGAAACGCCCCGTCATGATAAACTGTCGCCCTTCCCGCGTCTACCTTTAATAAGGACTTGGCCGAGAGATGGATTCCGTAAAAGGCGGAAGGGAGTTCACAGGAACTCCCTTCCTCTGGATTGTCCCCATTCATTTCGTTCCAGGGTCTATGAGCCGGGAACCAGCATGGCATAGTAATCGGCAGTGGTGATATTGCTGGGTTTCATATTATTTTTGAAGGCGCGGGCCTTAAGCGTGACGCTCTGACGCAGCTCGATAGCGCCGGTGTACAGCGTGCTGGACGTCTTCGGCTCGGTGTCGTCGATTGTGTAGTAGACTTTCGCGTCCGGCGTTGAGCAAAGGATCTCGACCTTCAACTTATCCGCGAAGTGCGTGTTGCTGGCGACACTGAAGACCGGCGCCGCGACCTGGCTCTGCTCCGTAAAGATGGCCGTAATGTATTTATTGGCATTCATCGTCAGGGCCAGGGGATTCATGATCCCGATTGCATCGCCCGCCCAATGGTCGAAGATCCATCCCGCGTCGGGCGTCGCGGTCAGGAAGATCGCCGTTCCCGCATCATAAGCCGCGTTCGGAGACGAGACGGTTCCTTTGCCCACAATGCTGACGGCCAAGTTATATTGAGTCACCTGAGCGGGATCCGGTTCAACGGTAATTGTCACGCGATCGACGGCATCGAGCTGACCGGAGTCTTTCACATAGAGTTCAAAGACCAGGTCCGTCGCGGCCTGCAGTTGCGGTGATGTGAAGGTGGCCACAGCCGTATCGACGTTCTGCAAGGTCACGCTGGTTCCCGACACCTGCCGCCAGTGGTATATCAGTGGATTACCTTCCGGATCGGACGATGCGCGTCCATCCAAGTCCACCACTTGACCGGTCTTGACCTTTCGATCGGCCCCCGCCTGGGCTACAGGGGCGAGATTCTCCGTAACTGCGTTAGCGGTTACCGTGACCGTATCCGTGCCGCTTACCGTTTCATCGCTGGCTGTGAGCTCAAAAGTATAGATGCCTGGTTCGCCGGGGACAAAACTCATTTCCGCGGTATCGGCTCCGTTTATTCCAGCCACTGGCCCGCTTGTCTGCGTCCACTGATATGTGTAGCTGCCGTTTGGATTATTCGTTACCGCCCCGCGAATGGTCACCATCTGCCCAACAACGACCGTTCGATCCGATCCTGCATCGACCACAGGCGCATCCGGATTCGTCGGAGTCGCGGGAACTTGCGTGTCGTCCTGGGTTTCGTTCTGCGATTGGTCCTCCTCAACATCCGGACCGGCCGGCGGACCACCGCAGCCCCAAGTGATGAGCGCCAATGTCAGACTGAACATGACCATCGCCGCCCGAACGTATGGATACGCTTGGCTTCGAGATGAAAATGGACGCGCCGTCCCTACGAAACTACTCCCAGTGGACATAACTGTTCCCCCAAATAGAAATCCCCTGCTTTGTTTTAATGAGCGTCAGTATATATGGTAATATCGATTATTGCAAATGGAATTAATCGAATTTTCTCAAGCTATACTTTTCGGGAATTGCCTTATACATGCACGAAACGTGCAGATTAGACATATTTATATGGGGGGCACAAACTTTCACTAATCGGTATTCTCGCCGGATTCGTCCACAGACACGAAGCATCCACACTCTGAAGAACTGGGTCGCTTTCAGGCTTGGAGATCGATGTGTTCCGGTTTTGCCGTTTCTTCTTCCTGACCGTCGTTTCCGGAGTGATCTTCCGGCATCTGGCGATGTCGGTGGCGGCGTTGCTGATGGAATTCCTCTTCATCGTGTCGTCTGACGCGCGTATCCTCGGTATGCAGGGTATCCTCCACCTGGTGTTCCTGCTGATCGGATAAGGATGCCTGCTCGCTCGTCATCTGGGCGCGTTGTTTTTCCTCGGATGCCTTCTCAGTGGCCCGTTGGCGTTGCGAAACCGTGGTCTGGGCAACTCCGGTCACCAGATTGGCGTTCGCGGGCGGAATTGCTGACATGATTCGCTCCTTCTAAAAGGCCAGGGTCGAAATTCATCGGGGCCCGGACGTCTTCGCCTTCGTACCGGAGAACCGGCGGCGAAAACCATTCGATTTGCCCCTTACGCTTCTGCAATCCTTTCGCTGCTACCCAGCAATCCTTCGTTCGCTTCATCTTCGCCGACCAGATCAGTCTCGAACTCACGGGACCGATTCTGCAGATGTGTCCGAAGGCGTCTGACGATGGCCGAGTGCATCTGACTGACGCGGGACTCGGAAAGGTCCAGAGTGGACCCGATTTCCTTCATGGTGAGTTCTTCGTAGTAGTAGAGCAGGACGATCAATCGCTCGGCCTTGGACAGGCCCCGCATGATCAGGCTCTTGATATCCTTCTTCTGCATCTCACGGATCGGATCTCGCGATCGCTTGTCTTCCAGAACGTCGATTTCACGAAGGTCCTTGTGACTGTCCGACTCATTCCGAGGTCGAGACAGGCTGATGAAGATACTTCGATTCGTATCGTTGACGACGCGTTTGAACTCCTCGGGCGGGAGTTTCATTTCCTTCGCCAGTTCATCCTGACTCGGTTCGCGTCCGAGTTGAGCTTCGAGGCCCTTGCGTGCCTCATCCACGCGTCTCATTCTATTGCGGACGATGCGAGGTACCCAGTCGCGTTCCCGCAACTCGTCAAGAATGGCTCCGCGAATCCGGCGTGAGCAATACGTAGCGAATTTGACGCCGCGATCGAGGTCAAAGGCGCCGATGGCGTCCATCAGACCGATGATTCCGCAACTGACAAGGTCATCGAGTTCGACTTCGTTGGGAAGCTTGGCCCACACGCGTTCGGCGTTGTAGCGGACCAGCGGCATGTAGTACTCGATCAGTTGGTTTCGCAGTTCGTCGCATCGAGTGGTCTGGTAGGTGCGCCAGAGCTGATCAATGTCGACCTTTTTCTCAGTTTCTGCGGTAGACGGTTGATTCATGTTTTACTCCTCCGTGAGAGTATCGTACGATAACGTCGCGTCCTCACCCCACATTCCTGACCTCCGTTGTCGCTGCATTCTGCGGGGTTGCTTCTGTACTTTCCATCTGCTCCATGATCCGACGCGTGGTTGTTTCAAGGTGCTCATCCACCGCAGCCTTGGCCACCCATCCGATCATGGCGCCGAGTATGAGAAACAGGATCATGACCCACCAGGCCCGAAAGAGCACGGTGGACCAGTCGTTCCCTGCCCACACGCCCGCCAGGATGGCGGCGGAGAAGGCGAGTAACGATAATGATCCTGCTATCATCCGAACTAACATAGACATCTCTTCAAAAAAACAGTTACTCCTCTAACGATTCACCAGAACAGATTTGCCACTTTTCTCAGAAAGCTCATTTTCTGAGCGGGCAATTGGACATTCCTGGCCAGTTTGGCAGCAAGACTCATAACGCAATAACTGGCCTGGCATTTCGGGTACTCCAGGACAAAGGGTTTACGGGTCCGGACCGCCTGGGAAACGTATGCATCCTCAAGAATATAGCCGGCGTCAAAGACGCTGGTATTAAGGAAACGTTTGGTGACCTGGGCAAGGCGCTGCTGACACGCGCGTGCCTCATGCCGGGACGAGACCCGGTTCAGAAGCACGCATATTCGTCCTTGCGCCTGCTGTTGCACGGTCGTCTTGATCATGGCATAAGCATCAGTAATAGCCGCCGGTTCCGGTGTTGTCACAACCATGACCAGATCGGCAAGATCCACGAAGGCCATAACATTCTTATTGATTCCGGCCGCTGTATCGAAAATAACGACGTCGGACTGGTTCTGAAGGTCCGATAAAATTTGCAATAAATGCTGCCGCTCGAACTCGGACAGATTGGCCAGTTTGGCCAGTCCGGAACCGCCGGGAACAA
>CAZLZE010000164.1:0-8609 GCA_964563935.1 uncultured Phycisphaerae bacterium
CTGTTCAACCAGATCGGTATAAGCACAGTTCGTGACCTCCTTGATTTTTTTCCCCGTCGGTATCAATTCTTCGGTCAGGTCAAGAAGCTCGGCGACCTGACCGAAGGTGAAACCGCGACCGTTGTCGCGAAAATCGATCAAGTCAGTCATCAATTTCACCGCTACCCCCCCCGCTCGTTCGCGTACATCAGTGACGATTCCGACAGCGGAGTTGTGCGCTGGTTCCACTCGCGGTTTTTGTCCGGAAAGCTTCAGCCGGAGCAGTGGATTCGCGTCTCGGGCAAGGTGTCTGAGTCGGCGGACGGGCCGATGTTCACCAATCCGGAGTTCGAGGTTTTTGAATCGACCCCGGGTGATATCGAAAGTTCATTCACGCGCCCGGTGTATCCGGCGATATCGAAGATCGCGCCAAAGACGATCGCGGACCTGGTGCAGACGGCGCTGGCGAATTACGGCAACTGCATCGAGGATTGGTTCGACGCGATGACGCTGAAAGAGCGCAAGCTGGTGGGGTTGCGGGAGGCGTATTCAATGATTCACAAGCCGGAAGAGGAAGAGCATTGGGCGCAGGCGCGGAAACGGCTGGCGTATGACGAGCTTTTCTTCATGCAGCTGGGGATCCTGCTGGCGCGTCGGCAGCGGGCGCAGGCGGACGGCGCGGCGCGGCTGCCATCCAGCGATCAGATCGACGAACACATCCGTCGCCGGTTTCCGTTTCAACTGACGAACGCTCAGAATCGGGTGATTCAGGAAATCGTGGCGGACATGAACTCTGACCAGCAGATGTACCGGCTGCTTCAGGGCGACGTGGGATCGGGAAAGACAGTGGTGGCGTTGTACGCGGCGCTGGTGGCGGTGGCCAATCGTCGACAAGTGGCGATCATGGCGCCGACGGAAATTCTCGCCCAGCAGCATTACGAGAAGATTCGCGGGTACCTGGCGAACTCGCGGGTGCGGACGGAGATTCTGGTCGGCGGGATGAATAAGGCTGCGCGGGACGCGATTGTGGAAGATACGGCGGCGGGGAAGGTGGATATCGTGATCGGGACGCAGGCCCTGATTCAGAAGGACGTGGAGTTCGCACGCCTGGGCCTGGTGATCATCGATGAGCAGCACAAGTTTGGCGTGGCGCAGCGGGCGGCGATCCAATCGAAAGGCGTACAGCCGCATTACCTGGTCATGACGGCGACGCCGATTCCGCGAACGCTGGCGCTGACGGTGTTCGGCGATCTTCAAATTTCCACGATCGATGAACTTCCGCCGGGGCGCAAGCCGGTGGAGACGCGACTTTATCCATATCTGATGCGCGACGAGGTATGGGAGTTTACGCGGAAGTATCTCAAGGCCGGGCATCAGGCGTTCGTGGTGTATCCGCTGCTGGACCCGTCGGACAAGCTGGAGCTGAACTCCGCGCGATCCGAAGAGAAGAATCTGGCGCAGAATGTTTTTCCGGAATTCAAAGTGGGTTTGATCCACGGTCGGATGAAGAGCGAAGAAAAGGCCGAGGTCATGCGCGCCTTTGCCGGGAAAGAGCTTCACTTGCTCGTGGCGACGGTGGTGATCGAGGTCGGAATCGACGTTCCGGACGCGAGTATTCTGGTGATCGAGCACGGGGAGCGGTTCGGGTTGTCGCAGCTGCATCAGCTTCGCGGTCGGATTGGTCGAGGCGGTCAGCAGGCGCACTGCCTGGTGCTGGCGGATATGAAGACGGATGGTGGACAAAAGCGGCTCGAGGTTTTCAGTCAGACGACGGACGGATTTAAGATCGCCGAAGAAGATCTGCGTATTCGGGGTCCGGGCGAGTTTTTCGGTACGGCGCAGCACGGACTGCCGGAATTGAAGCTGGCAGACCTGATCGACGATTTTCAGTTGCTGATCCAGGCCCGCAAGGATGCGCAGCAGATTTTGGCTCAGGACCCGCAACTGGTGTGGGTCAAACATCAGCGAATGAAAGTGGAACTGATCCGACGATTGGGCAAGAAACTGGGGTTAATCGAGGCGGCGTGAAGATAGCTATCAGCAAAAGATAAAGGTGTGAATATGGGAATGGCGATTGGTGTTGGTCTTTTGGGATTGGCGGTAGGCCTGGTGGTCGGATGGCTGGGTGCGTTGCGGAACAGTCAGAGCAAGGTCGGACTGCTCCAGGGCGAGCTTCTGGCGACGAAGGAGCAGGCGGCGCAGCACGCGGGGCAGATCCAGGAACGCCAGCAGAAGATCGAGCAATTGACGCGCGACGTTTCCGACAGTCAGCGCCAGATCGGACAGTTGACCCAACAGATCGCCGACCAGCGGCAGGCGATTGAGGAACAGAAGAAACTTCTGGACCAGGCGCAGCAGAAATTGCAGGATACGTTCAAGGCGCTGGCGTCCGAGGCCCTGAAGGTGAGCAAGGACGATTTTCTGCAATTGGCCAAGGAATCGCTGAGCACGCTGCTCACGGAGGCCAAGGGCGATATGGGCAAACAGAAGGAACAGATGGACGCCCTCGTCAAACCCCTGCAGGATACATTGACGAATTACCAGAAGCAGTTGCAGGAAATCGAAAGTTCCCGCAAGCTGGCGTACGGGAGTCTGAGCAAGCACCTGGAGGAACTGGGCAAGGCGCATCAGGACTTGCGGAATCAGACGGGCATCTTGGCGACGGCGCTCAAGAACCCGCAGGTGGGCGGGCGATGGGGCGAACTGACGCTTCGTCGCGCGGCGGAACTGGCGGGGATGAGCGAGTATTGCGATTTTCAGGAGCAGGTTTCGAGCGACGGAGACGCGGGTCGGATTCGGCCCGACATGGTAGTGCATCTTCCCGGAGGACGGCTGATCTCGGTGGACTCTAAACTGTCGTATCAATCGTATATTGAGGCCGTCAATGCAACCGATGGCGAGACGAGGACCGCGCTCCTGCGCCGGTACTCCGAGGCCGTGCGCCAACACGTCAAGAAACTGAGCGAAAAATCGTACTGGGAGCAATTCCGGGACAACTCGGTGGACCTGGTGGTGTTGTTCTTGCCGGGGGAGTGTTTCTTTTCCGCAGCCGTCCTGGAGGACAAGGAACTGATCGAATACGCGATGAGCAACCGGGTGATCCTGGCGAGCCCGACCACGTTGATCGCCCTGCTCCGCGCGGTGGCGTTCGGGTGGCGGCAGGAGAAGCTGGCGCAGAACGCAGAAAAGATTCGTCGGTTGGGGCAGGAATTATTCGATCGCATTGTGAATTTTGTCGATCCGCTGTCGGATGTCTCGATGCACTTGGGACGCATGGTGGGCAGTTTCAACAAGGCGGTAGGGTCTCTGGAGACGCGGTTGATGCCGACGGCGCGGAAGTTCAACGAATTGGGGGTCGGCGACGGCGAGAAGCTTCCCGACGTCGGCTCGGTGGATGTGATGCCGCGGGAATTGCCGGAACTTACGGCCCGCGATGGCGATGAGGCGTAGAATGTCCTTCCGGAATGTGATGATGTTTGTGTGAAACTGTTTGCCTCGTGGGGTGTCCAAGAATGTATAGACGACGCAGGAGATATCTTATGAAACCAAACATGCTGCAGGTCTTTGTGTTTTTCATGTGTCTGCCGATTGCACTTGCCGATCGCGAACTTGCGTTGACGGTCTACAATCAGGATTTCGCCGTAATCAAGGACACGCGGACGTTCCAGACGCCGGAAGGCGCAGGGACGCTGACCTTTACGGACGTGGCCGCGAAGATGGACCCAACCTCGGTACAGATCACGAACGCAGGCAATCCGAAATTCACCGTGCGGGAGCAGAACTTTGAAAACAATCTGGTGAGCGCGGAGAAATTGCTGGAGAAAATGATCGATCAGCCGATCACCGCCCTGCTGGAGGACGGCAAATCCTTCACGGGTCAATTGCTTTCGGCGGACGCGGATACCGTGACGCTCCAAACGACCGAGGGCGTCAAGATCATTGAGCGGAACAAGCATTTCGGGCAGTTGGTGCTGCCGAAGCTGCCGGACGGACTCTTGCTTCGCCCCACGCTGGTCTGGCAGGTGAGTAACGCCGCCGGAGGAAATGAGAGGATCGAAATCACGTATCAGACGGCGGGGTTTAACTGGTCGGCCGACTATAACGTGCTGATCAGGCCCGAGAAGAGCGCGCTGGACATCAACGGCTGGGTGACGATCAACAATTCCAGCGGTAGCGAGTATCCGGACGCCCATTTGAAGCTGGTGGCGGGCGAGGTGCATAAGGTCAAACCGGAGATGGCCATGGATCGGGCAGCGGGCATGCACAAAGCCTTGGCCATGGCGGTGCCGGAAGCGGCGCCGCGCGGATTCGAGGAACGCGCCTTCGCCGAGTATCATCTGTACGACCTGGGGCGAAAGACCACCGTGGCCAATAATGAGACCAAGCAGATTGAGCTGTTCGACGTTCGCGACGTGAAGTACACCACGGAATATCTGTTCGAAGAGCCGGAAATCCAGTTCTTCTACGACGAATCGCCCGGACCGGCCACGGGCGAGGACAAGCTTCGGCCGCTGAAACTGGTCGCGACGATCGAGAACAAGAAACAGAACAAGCTGGGCATCCCCCTGCCGGCGGGGAACGTGCGCATGTATCAGGAAGATGCGCAGAAGACGGATCATCTGGTCGGCCAGGACCACATCGAGCACACACCGAAGGATGAAAAAGTGCGTCTGACGGTAGGCCAGGCGTTCGAGGTCGTGGGCGGCAAGCGAATGGTGTCACAGAATCGCGTAAGTGAGAACGCGTTCACACAGGACGTTGTCATTCGCATTCGAAATCACAAAGATAAGGCGGTTCCCGTCGTTGTGCGGGACCATTTGATGGGGCAGATGAACTGGACGATCGAGCAGAACAACGAGACGTATCGCAAGGTGGACTATCGCACGATCGAATTCAAATTCAACCTGCCCGCCAACAGTGAAAAGCGGATCAACTATCGCGTTCGTTACGAAGGGTATACCTGGTAATCTTACCGAGGAGAAAATCATGAAGCGAAAGTATATGCTGACTGTGTGTGTGGTGCTTCTGGCGGGTGCGGCCGTTCGCGGCGAGCGTCAGTTGGCGCTGAGCGTCTACAACGACAACTTCGCCCTCGTGAAGGATCAGCGAACGCTCGACTTCAAGCCGGGGGTGAATGAGTATCGATTTACCGACGTGGCGGCGACGATTGACGCGTCGTCCGTCCGATTTCGGTCGTTGACGGACGCGCAGGCGAAGATTGTGGAGCAGAATTTCCAGTTCGATCTGGTGGGCTCGGAGAAACTGCTGGAGAAGTATATCGACCAGCCGGTGGAGGTGCTGGGTGTCCGCGGCGAGATTTTCTCAGGCACGTTGCTGAAGGCGGAGAAGCAGCAGATCATGCTCCAGGACAAGGAGGGCATCCGCATCATTCCCGTGAGGCAGATTTCAGGAATCAAGCTGGCGAAGCTGCCGCAGGGGCTGCTCACCCGGCCGACGCTGGTGTGGCAGATGTACACGCCCAAGGGCGGCAAGCAGGACGTGCAGCTGGATTATCTGGCCAGAAACATCAAGTGGGACATGAACTACAACGCGGTGGTATCGGACGACGAGAAGAAGCTCGACCTGGTCGGGTGGGTGACGATCGCGAACAACTCGGGTACGGATTTTCCGGCGGCCAAGGTGTCGCTGGTGGCGGGCGAACCAAATCGATCCGAGCCCCAGCGCCTGCTGCCGACCGGGGTGGATTACCTGCGGACGATCAGCAAGCTCCCGCCGAGCACGAAGCGCGGCCAGGAAATCTCCGAGTCGTTCGGCGAGTACCATTTGTATCGTCTGCCCGATCGGACGAGCGTGAACGCAAGCCAGGTCAAGCAGATCAAGTTGATGCAGGCCCAGGCGGTGCCGGTGGAAAAGATATATCTCTACGATGGGGCGAAGATCCCCTTCTTGCCGTTCCAGAGATATATTGACCCTTCGTTCGGGCGGGAAGGGAACAAGAAGGTGAACGTGATCCTGGCAATCGAGAACCGGGCCGATCGAAATCTTGGGATCGCCCTTCCTCCGGGACTGGTGCGGATTTTCAAGCGGGACCAGGATAAGAGCCTGGAATTCATCGGCGAAGACAAACTGGCGCCGACGAGCGTTGATGAGAGGGCCCTGCTGTATATCGGAGACGCGTTCGATCTGACGGGCGAGCGGACACAAACGGACTTCCGGCGGCTCAGCGACCGCGTGATTGAGGAGGCATTCAAGATCGAGGTGAAAAACCACAAGAAAGAGCCGGTCACGATCATGGTGATCGAGAAAATGTATCGCTGGTCGAGTTGGGAAATTATGGAGAAGAGTCAGGAATTCCAGAAGCTCGACAGCCGGACAGTTCGATTCGATGTGCCGCTCAAACCGGATGAAACAAAAACGGTCGAGTACCGTGTGCGATACACGTGGTAGAAACGCGGCGATCCCGCGAGAAGTGTCTTCCAAAAAAAATCACGGCTGGGCGCGCCAGCCGTGTTTCATTTGTTTTCCGATTTCGTTCGGCCGATTGTTCAGGCCTTGACGATCTTGCTGCGTCCCTGTTTGACGTTGGCCGTCGCGTTGCGCGTGTCGATAACGAGCTTGGCGTTTTTGACGATCATGTCGTAGTCATAACGGCTGTGGTCGGTCGCGATGATGACACAATCGTAACTCGCCAGTGTCTTGGGCGAAAGCGGCACGGAGCGCAGCTTAAGATCGTGTTCCCGCTGCTTGTGGGTGTGCGGGATATGTGGATCGTTGTAGCTGACCTTTGCGCCGTGTTTCCGGAGCAGTTCGATGAGTTCAATCGAGGGCGATTCGCGAAGATCGTCTACATCCTTCTTGTACGCCAGGCCGAGGACGAGAACCTTCGAGCCCTTGAGCGATTTTTGACGATCGTTGAGGGCTTCCATCGTCCGGAGGATCACGTAGTGGGGCATGGAGGTGTTGACTTCGCCCGCGAGTTCGATAAAGCGGGTGGCCATGCCGAATTCCTTGGCCCGCCAGGTCAGATAGAACGGATCGATGGGGATGCAGTGGCCACCTAGGCCCGGACCGGGGTAGAACGGTTGGAAGCCGAACGGTTTGGTCTTGGCCGCCTCGATGACTTCCCAGATGTCGATGCCCATACGGTCGAAGAGCATTTTGAGTTCGTTGACCATGGCAATATTGATGCAACGGTAGATGTTCTCGAGCAGTTTGGCCGACTCGGCGACGGCGGAACTGGAAACGGGAACGACGGTCTTGATGGCCGTGCTGTAAAGCTTGACCGCGAGTTCCCGACTGTCGGGGTCATCGGCGCCGACCACCTTGGGAATGGTGGCCGTCGTGTAGTCTTTCCGACCCGGATCCTCGCGCTCGGGCGAGAAGGCAAGGTAGAAATCTTTGCCCGCCTTGAGTCCGGACTTTTCGAGGATCGGTTTAACCAGGTCAGACGTGGTGCCGGGATAGGTCGTGCTTTCGAGAATGACAAGCTGATCCTTGCGAATATGTTCGGAAATGGTCCTGGCCGTGCTCACGACATACTTCATGTCCGGGTCGCGGGTCTTGGTCAGCGGGGTGGGCACGCAGATGATAATAGCGTCGACCTTCTTGAGCTCCTTCATGTCCGTCGTGGCCCGGAACTTTCCCGAGGAGGTGAGGTTTCGGACCATCTGGGAGGGAATGTGTTCGATATAGCTCTTTCCGGCGTTGAGGATCTTGATTTTGTTGGGGTCCACGTCGAACCCGACGACTTTCAAACCGCCGGAACAGAATTCCCGGACCAGCGGCAAGCCGACATAACCCAAACCCATGATTCCAACCACCGCTTTTTTCGCGGACAATTTGTTCGCCAGGGTTTCCTTCATGCAATTCTCCTGGAAAAGTACAAAATAGGGGCTACAATCCCTACCGGTTCCTAATTATAATAATCGTATAAGTACAAGGTCGAGTTTAATTAATTGTACGTCCGGGCGTTCTTTGTAGTTAAGTCCATGCGGAATATTCCGAAGGTTACGTCAAAGAACAGGGTTTTTTAGCGGTAAAGGGTGGTGTATGGATCGTTATGTCATTTTGTCGGCGTTTGGATTGGACCAGGTGGGAATTATTTCCCGGTTGAGCGAGGTGCTGGCCTCCAGCAATTGCAGCATTGAGGACAGCCGAATTACCCGCATGGGCCAGGCGCTGACCATGATGCTCCTTCTGCGGCTGCCGCAGGGACTCAACGACGCGGAATTAATCAATCGCCTCGGTCCGGTGAAGAAGGATCTGGACCTGACGATGTCGGTGGCGGAACTTCAGCCGCAGACGGTTGTTTCCGAACCGCCGCAGAAACCGCTGGCATACCTGACCTGTCATGGGGCCGATAAAATCGGCATTGTCTATAAGATCACGAAGTTCCTGTCTCAGCAGTCGATCAATATCATCGATATGCAGACGACCGTACTCCGCCGGGCGGAACCGGAATACGTGATGGAACTGACGCTGGAGCTTCCGAGCTACACGGATGTCGAACGGCTTGGCCCGGAACTGCGGAAGCTCGGTAAGGAACTGGGCGTGGATGTGATTCTGAGGCAGTAGCGCTGCCTGATCCGAAAGCAGGCATGGAATTGTCGTGACGTGCCCATTACAATACTGCCATGAGCCAACTCGGACGGGCGCCCGAAGACAAACAA
>CAZLZE010000165.1:0-7729 GCA_964563935.1 uncultured Phycisphaerae bacterium
ACACCTCCGCGACGTTGTCCGTCTTGCCCGTCGCCAGTTTCTCCGTCGCCGTCTGCGCCTCCTGCTGCAGACGGTTGACCTCATTGAGATTATCCATGAGCAACTGCTTGAAATCCTTGCCCTCCGCGGTCCCCGCGGATCTTCCCGCCGGGACTCCGCCCGGCGCCGTCGGCTGAATCCGACTTGTCAGCGATAAATTCGTTTGATCAACCATTGATCAGTGCTCCTGTCTATTTGCTAGGCCAACAGCCGTAATGAACTGGATATCATGTTCTTGCTCAAATCGAAGGCCGCCAAATTCGCCTCGTAGGCTCGCGTCGCCTCCATCGCGTCAATATATTCAAAACTCAAATTGATATTCGGATACCGTACAAATCCCTTCTGCGCACCCGTCTTGATCGCATCCTTGTGGCCAGGATCATATCGCAACTCAAAGTCGGACATATCCTGCTCCACCTTCACCACCTGGACTCCCTGGTTCTTTCCCAGGTTCGATCCTTCCTGGAACACCGCAAAACGCCGGCGATACGGATTCGGCGCTCCGCTCGCATCTTCCGTCACGTCCGCCATCGCGATGTTTCCCGCGATCACGTCCATGCGCGTCCGCTGGGCCGTCAATCCCGTCGTACTGATGTCCAGTGCTCCAAACATGTTCCACCTCACCTCATTATGGTTTCAGGGAAATCGCCTTCTCAAGCAACGTGTACTTCGTCCGCAACAACTCCACCGCCATATTGTGAAGCATCGCGTTCTCCGTAATCGTCGTCACCTGCTTCTCGACACTGCGATTATTCTGGTCGTGAAACAACAGGTATTGGCTGAAATCCGTCTTGGCAGTCTGCGACTGCCCGTCCGAACTCGACGACAATGTCCGGTCGTCAATCGCCTTCTGCAGGTCACGCTGAAACTTCTTCACCTGCAGGTCACGCATCTTGTAACCCGGAGTGTCGATGTTGGCGATGTTGTTCGCCAACACGTTGTGCCGGGCCTCGGTGAACTGAATCACCCGGTCCAACACCGCCGTATTCGCTCCACTCAAGACATTCTCAAACCACATAACCTGCCTCAAAACAGTCTCGTTCCCGATCCATACCGGGAATCTTCCGCCAAACTAATGGCAATAACCATACCAATCCATAACCACTAATTCCCAAACCACTTACAGATTTGATGCCTCTTTGAATTCAGGCATAATCTGCGCGGACCGCGCAAAACCTGCGCTAAGACGCCAGCAGGGAGTTGTCCTGCTCCTGCCAACGTTTGAGTTTCAAGCCCAAAGTCCGCAAACCGATTCCCAACGCCTTGGCCGTCTTGGCCCGGTGCCCATTGAATTGATTCAGAGTCTTCATGATCATCTCCCGCTCCATGTCCTCCAGAAGACATCCCGGACGAGCGGAAAAACTCTCTCCCGGACGAGAGTTTTGCAGCCACGGTTCAATCAACTCCGCGCTGATACGCTCGCCTCCGGAGAGTACCCACGCCCGCTCGATCAGATTCTCCAGTTCCCGAACATTTCCGGGCCAGGAATATGTCTCGAGCAGCCGCATGGCTGACGGATCCAGTCGCGAAACCGCACGACCCGACCGCTTCGCCAACCGGGTCAGGAAGTAATTGACCAGCAGACCAATATCCTCCCGACGATCGCGGAGGGCGGGAATGTAAATCGGAAGAACACTCAACCGATAATACAAATCCTCGCGGAACTGTCCCTGTTTAACCCACTGCCAGAGGTTCCGGTTTGTCGTCGCTATCACCCGAACGTTCACTTCACGCGTCAGACTGCTTCCCACCCGCTCGAACTGCCGCTCCTGCAACACTCGCAGCAATTTGGCTTGGAGAACCAGCGGGATCTCGGAAATCTCGTCCAGCAGCAGCGTTCCCCCGTCCGCCAGCTCGAATCGTCCTTTGCGAAGCTTGTCGGCCCCGGTGAATGCGCCCTTTTCATGCCCGAATAATTCGCTTTCCAGCAGGTTCGCGGAAAGGGCTGCGCAGTTCAGACAAAGCATCGGTTGATTCGCCCGGTCCGAAGCCAGATGAATGGAATGCGCCACCAGTTCCTTTCCGGTCCCGCTTTCCCCTTCGATCAATACCGTCGCGTCGCTCGGACCGATCTTGGCGATCTGATCGCGAACCTTGCGGATAACGTCCGCCTGACCGACGAATTCCCGTCCGCTGCACAGATCGTTGACTGTCCGGCGAAGTGCTTCGTTCTCGGCCCGAAGGTGACGATCCTGAACCGCGCGTTTGACCAGCAATTCGATCTGGTCCGCGTCGAATGGCTTTTGTATGTAGTCGTATGCGCCGAGTTTCATCGCCTCCACCGCCGACGACACCGTGCCGTAGGCCGTCATCATGATAACCGGAACATCCTGACCGAGCTGGCGAATCTGACGAAGCATCTGCACGCCGTCCATTCCCGGCATCTTCAAGTCGGTAATAATCAGATCGAACGGTTGCTTCTTCACCGATTCCACCGCGCCGAATCCGTCGGAGAATACCGACACCTTGTATCCCGCCCGTGTCAGCGTCTGATACAATGAGTCACGCAGCAGATCCTGATCGTCCACAACGGCAATACTAGTCATTCTGGTTACTCCCGTGCAAACTCGCGTGCGAAGGTTTCCGAGGCAGCTTTGTGCTGAATAAGGCGCCACCGCACTCCGCCTTGGCTACCCGAATCGTGCCCTCGTGAACCTCGACGATCCGATGAACAATGGCCAAACCCAATCCCGTTCCCGTATCCTTCGTCGTAAAGAAGGGGTTGAACAATTTGTCCGCCGCCTCCGGGCTGATTCCCGGACCTGTATCGGCGATATCCAGCAGGACGAAATTCCGTTTGGGGACAATATCCACAAACACCTGCCCATCGCGACCGGCCGCTTCGATCGCGTTCTTCAACAGGTTCAGCACCGCCCGCTGGAGCATGTGAGGATCGCAGACCACTACAAGCGACGCAGGCGCCAGGCACGCGACCCGCGACTGCTTCTCCTGAATCTGAGGCTGAAGAAGTTCGATCGCGCCGTTCACCAGCGGGACAAGATCCGCCGACGCGAACTTCGGCTGAACCGTATGCGTCAGCGCCAGAACGTCCGTGACAAGGGCGTCGAGCGACTTGATGCCTGTAATCATCTTGTCGATCGTGCCCACCAGATCGGGCCGCTCGGAAAGGTCGCGGCGAAGCAGCGTCGCGTACAATTGGATTCCGCCCAGCGGATTTCGAATCTCATGAGCCAGTCCCGCCGCCATCTCGCCCAGCGCAGCCAGACGTTTGCGACGCTCCAATTGGCGATTCTTGCTCGCCAGTTCCTCGCGAAGTCGGCGAACCTCCAACTGCAGACCGTCGTGGCTCTCCTTGAGCCGTTCCGCCGCCTGGCTGTAGCTCGCGAGAATCGCAGCCAGGTCATCCTGAGTCAGATTGAGTCGTTCCATGGTCTCCATTGTGCTATCCTGTGATCTGAAAACTCGAACCGGAGGGTCGCCCCGGCGTGTTCTTCGGTTGACTGTAATACGCGTTGGCAGCCTGCGCCTTATTCGCCTGCTGCAATTCCGCCCCGACCTGCTGCTTGGCTGCCGAAAGCTCCTGACAATCCTGCTGATCCTGCTCGATGATGCTGTTAAGCATCTGCTGAAGTTGGGTAAGCAGCAGAGCAATGTTCTGGCGCAGCGGCGCCGGCAGATGGTCCTTCATCCCCGTCCATTGCTCACGATACGGAGCCGACTGCTGATGGAGCACGCCGATAGCATTGACAATCGTCTGACGCTTGGCCAGAAGACGAAGCAGATCCTCGCTCTGCTGGGCCTTGATCAATGCCCGCTGCTCCTGCGAAAGCTTCTGCAATTCCAGGAAGTATTGATGCTGGCGTTTCAGAAGATCCAGCATCTGCTCCCCGAACACCTTCGCGTCGTTCGCCGTCTTTACAACTGTTTCCATCGTATTGATCCTGTTTACGTGGTTATGTTCCGCTCGTGTTCGGACTCTGGGCCAGGTAGTTCGGCGGCGCCTGATCCAACAACCCGGACCTGTAATTCCAGTCAATCCATTCTTCCCAGTCCCTTCGAGGCGTGGGATTCCCGGGACGAGCCAAAGCCTCATCGGGAATCTGCCGCAATAGCCACTTCATACGCTCCAGCACCGCTTTGATCTTTCCGTGCTGACCCAGACGTTGATATGCGTTGATGATCTGCACGTAGCTGTCCAACGCCATCGGGGTCTTCTCGTAACGCTCGATCACCTTCTCGTACGCCTTGACAGCCTGATCATAGAGGAACAAATCATAGAGGCAGTCGGCAGAGTACATATATGCCATTTGCAGATACGTCTCTTCCTGCCGGGTACGATTATTGACCTTTTCAAACGCCAACGCCGCCTCGTAATACAGATCCCGAGCGCGATGCAGGTTCTCCTGCCGACTCTGACCCAGGGTAACCTTAAGCTGCCGGTCGCTCGTCTGATCGACAAGTTGCCCCGTCTTCTCCGCGATGCTCCGATAGGATTGGGCGATCAGAAACCGGGCTTCAAGCCCTTCCCGATCGTTCGGATATCGCTCCAACGCTTCTTCCAGACGTCCCACGCACTGCTCGTATTCCTGTTTCGCGTAATAGAGTTTGCCCAACAGAAACACCGCGCTGCGAAACTCCGACGACTCCGGACGAAACTGCTTCTGATTGGACGTATCGTCGACCATATCGCGCAGAATGCGCTCCGCCTTGTCGTAGTGCTGGGGACCCATCGCAAGGTAGCACTCCGCCAGAAGCGTGAGCGACTGCTGGCCAAAAGGCGTACGAGTATATTCCGTAATCAGACGCCGATAGTACTCCTCTGCCTCGACCAACCGGTTCTGAGACTGATTCATCCTCGCCAGTTTGAACATGGCCTCGGGCAAATGAGGATCGAATGGCCAGTTCTTGACAAATGCCTCCAAAACCTCCTTGGACTTCTCGCTTGATCCACCCAGTTCGTAACACTGGGCCGCCTGCCAGAGAATCTGTGAGGCATTGCGGTCCAGAAGGCCCGGCACCCGCGACAACTCCTCAAGCCGTTCCGCCGAGCTCAGATAATTCTCCCGTGACTCCTTCCTTAACTGATCGGCCAACTCCGGCAACTCGATCTTCGTCACACGGCGAGCCAGCTTGTCCGCCCATTGGCGGTGCCATGCCGCAATACGAGCAAGAAGAGATTGCCGACCGAGATTGTCCTCCGGATCCAGATATCCATATGCCAAACGCGAAAACGACAGCGCCTCCGGGACCTGATCACCCTTCGCCAACTCCTGTGATACGCCTTCCATCGAGGACACAATACCCTCGCGGCTCACCAGTTTGTTCGGTCCCAGGCGATCAAGCAACTCAAATGCTTCCTGGTACAGTGATCGAGAACTGGCAAACCGGTGAAGCTTGGCTTCCACCTCCGCCTTGCCCACCACCGCTGCCAAGTGGTAATCTGTAAACGCATACCCATCGATAACCTGATCGAAAAACGCGCCCGCCTCCTCCGGACGATCGTCCTTCTGGCAAATTCGGCCCACCAGCAGACTCACCTTCGCTTCCAGTTCGCTCCGGGCATCCAGACGATCCAGAATGTCGCGGAGGACCGGCTCAGCCAGATCGTTCTGGCCTTGGTAGTACTGACCCAACGCCTGGCTGTAACTCAATTGGAGTCTGCTCTTCTCGTCCTTGACGCGAGGAAGCGTCTTGCCCAGCAGTTCCACCGCCCGGTGAAATTGCCCATCCTTGAACAGTAACTCCGTCTTGAGATCCGTCGCCCAGACCAGATCCTGATCCGCCAGGTCTCTGTGAGAAAGCAATTCATCAAGCCGTTGCGAATACTCTTCACCAGCGTTTCCTTTGCCAGTACGGGGAAGCAGTTCGATGATCTGCCGAAGAATGACTGGGCGGTTTGAAGGATTAGTATCCAGAACCGAATACAGATGGTCCACCGCATTCGCGTACTTGTTCTCCCAGCGGTATACGTCCACAAGCATCAAATGCTCACCGACGGTCAGATGACGATCGCTCGTGGCGGAGTTGAAATATCGGAAGAACTGCCCCAGCCGTTTGGGATCATGTCTCTCCAGCGGACGTTCCGTATCGTAGATAACCTGGGCAAGAATACCATGAATCTGCTTCCGCTGGTCCGAAGTGATGTCCTCCCCTTTGAGTAATTCCAGACCCAGTTGACCCGCCTTATCATAGTACTTGTTCTCGATGAGTCGATGGCAAGTCTGGATGTAATCATCAGTGCTCTTGCGCTCCTGATGGGCGAGCAAGTGGTAAATGGCAAACGTCCCCAGCAGAACCGCCAGCGTGAAGGTCGGTATCTGCCATTTGTCGGCCAATTCCCTTGCGAAAAGTTTAAACCACTCGGATCTCATTTGGGGCTCCATCCCCGAATATCGACTCCGGTTAATCCATCCATGTCACAACCACTCAGGTAGTACAACCGAAGGCGATCCGCTGAATTCCTATTTAGTTATGAAACGGAAAGCTGACTGAGCATCTGCTTGATCTGGGCCAGGGAGTATCGCATCCTTAACTCCTTAATCAACGCCAGATAGCGAAAAACACTCTCGTCGTAGAGACGATGACCGGTTCGCGTCCATTGACTCTCACGGATCAGTCCCATGGCCGTGTAGTTGTGAATGGTCTGGCGAGAGAAGCCCGAATGCTGGATGACTTCGCCTATCCGATATAACTTGGGGGGCGCCGAGACCCCGCGCCCCAAATCTGCAAACATTTCCGAGATATTCACCGAGTCTCCACCTGCCATCGCTGCCGAATCCAAAACCGCTTCCGTAGTGCCAACTCGTTCCATAGAATCACTCATGCTGTCGCCTCAATATCCACCAGTCGCCTGAAACACAAAAATGAATCATCCCAGACTCACAACGCAACCCGAACTTTTTGATATGCATCCAATTGCGTTATATGTTTTATAAAATGTCTATCATGTACAAAGTGAATCGTCAAGAAAGAAAGTCCCATAATTTTTCAAAAGAACTCCTTGGCCCTGAGTATCTTGGGACGGCTTGTTAAGCTAGAGTTGGCGCGTTCACTGTCGATTTATGGAAAATCAACACTCGACCATATGTTTTGCCCAATTTTCCACAGTTTAGGGCTGTTATTAAGTAGAAGTTAACCGTCTATGCACGCATGAAACTCATTTTAAGCACTTCCATTTAACCCACTAACATTGCACTAACACCGTGTTTGTCAACATGCGCAAAACGGAAGTTATGAACATTCTTCCACAATGAAATATCATCGTAAGTCGGGAAAAACGCCCCAGGAGTTCTCATCATATTTGAATGAAGATGATTGTCCGCCACAGACATCCAATATACCCAGGTCCTCTAAACCACCAATACATGTCTCCCCGATTTAACCTGCGGATTCTCTCGTCTCATACCAAGTCCATCTACTTCGTGCGCGGAGGCCATCGAACGTTGTCCCTGTTATCGCAGGCCCCGCTTCCGGGAACGGTTCCGAGCATTCGATGGCCGCGTATTCATTATGTCAACTCCGTATTATTCACCAATTCCGCCCTGGATGCGCTATGAAATGCAGATATGGCTCATCAGCCAGATAACGTCTTGACCCATAGTTCCAAAGGAGATATTGTCAAATCCGGCGGATGACAATTTGTTCAATCGGCGATCTCCTTGATGCCGTCCACGAATTTCACGCCTCGAATCACGTCGTCTAAATGTTCACTTCCGCGTCAATCGCCTCC
>CAZLZE010000166.1:0-7194 GCA_964563935.1 uncultured Phycisphaerae bacterium
TGCGCCGGGGGTGCATTTGTGTCCCATGCGGAGGAGGATATTTTCGATGGCGGCCAGGGCGCCCATCGTGTCGACGTAATCGACATAACCCATGTGTGTGATGCGGACGACCTTGCCCTTGATCTTGCCCTGCCCGGCGGCGAGGTGGACGCCGAACTCGGCCCGCAGGGTTTTGCGGAAAGCGGCTTCGTCGATGCCTTCGGGCACCCAGAATCCGGTGACGGAATCGGCGGGGTCCTGAGCGTAGATTTTCAGGCCCATGGCCTTGAAGGCTTCGCGGCTCGCGTGGGCGAGTTTGGACACCCGCGCCCAAATCTTCTCGATGCCTTCCTTCTGGATCATCTCGAGGGACTTGTTGAGTCCCTTGACGAGCGTGAGAGCGGACGTATAGGGCGTGTCCGTATCCTTGATGGCCTTACGATAGGCACGATAGTCGAAGTAGAACGCTTTGGGCTTATTGGATTCGATAATCTTCCAGGCCTTTTCGGACACGGTGGCGAAGGCGAGTCCCGGCGGGAGCATGAGCGCTTTTTGCGATCCGGTGCAGACGATATCGATACCCCATTCGTCGACCTTGATGGGCATGCCGCCGGCGGAGCTGATGGCGTCGACGATGAAGACGGCGGGCGTCCTGGCGACGATCTTGGCGATGGCTTCGATATCACTGGCGGCCGCGGTGGAGGTTTCGCAATGGACGACGACAACGGCGCCGATGGACGGGTCGTCCTTGAGGGCCTTTTCGATGGCGGCAGGATCGGCGCCCTTACCCCATTCGACGTTCATCTTGATATTGGGAATTTCAAAGGCGTCGCAGACTTCGCCCCACCGCTCGCCGAACTTACCGCCGATGACGCAGAGGGTCTTTTTTCCCGGGGCAGCGGTACACACCAGGGCCCCTTCCATCGCGCCGGTTCCGCTCGAGGTGAACAGGAGGACGTCGTTCTTGGTCTGAAAGACATATTTTAAGCCCTGGAGCACCTTTCCGAGCACTTCCTGGTACTGCGACGTGCGATGGTGGTCCATCGGCTGCGCCATTTCCAGCATCACTTGCTCCGGAACGGGTGTCGGACCGGGTGTAAACAGTCGTATTTTGGCCATGGATCATTCTCCTTTATAAAGCGTCCAAAATATCGTTGTTAGGATACCGAATGCCTTTTGGGGTGTCAATTCTTTTCAAATGGCGTTCAGGAGGCGTTTGACACGCTGGGCAATCCGGCGGCGGGTCCAGTTCATTCCGAAACAAGGGTCTTTGAGGTCAAGGTCCTGACGGTTCCAGACCTTGATCGCCTTGTGTCTGGATTCGGCAACCAGTTCGTACGGGAGTTGGGTACATCGAATTTGGGGAGCATGGGTTGTTCCTTGAGGGGAGGGTTGCTGGACTGCGAGCCCATGTCATTGTTAACAATGCGTCATAATACCGGGGTTGTGGTGGTGCGTCAATAGGATTTTCGTTGTGCATGGGTAAGAGGGAAAGTCGTCGTGCCGACGACGGCTAAACGAGGAGAGAAGATGGTCGTTAGCGTAGGATTCGCAGGGTTTTGGTTGGGGACAGGATCATATCGACTCGCTGGTCGTGGTCGTCGCAGGGGACGGAGGAACGGATCTGGAAATCGAAAGTGGGAGCGAGACGGAAGGCTCGCAGGTCGGCGCGGGAGAGGAAACGATCGTAGAATCCGCCGCCGCGTCCGACGCGATGGCCAGTGATGTCGAAGGCTAAGCCGGGGACCAGGACGAGATCGATCGTATCGACGGAGACGCGTTCGTTTCCGGCAGGTTCGTTGATTTTATGTTCGTCGGTCATGATATCGTCCGCTGAACGCATTTGAACGGGCACGATCCGCCAGCTCGACCAATCGACCCTGGGAGCGCAGACTGTCTTTCCCTGTCGGAACGCTTCCTTCATGATTCCCGTCGTGTCGTACTCGGTGGTGAAGGACAGGAACACCATGACCGTTGCCGCCTCGCGATATTCCGGGAGGTCGAGGATCCGGCCTGTGATCGCGTCGGACCACGCGGTTCGCTGGTCGGACGATACCTGGCGAAGCAGGTCGCGGATATCTTTACGCGTTTGTGCTTTTTGAGTCTTCAGGTCCGCCACGAGAGTCTCCATTGTCGACATTAGTCTTCTCCTGGTATTTTTTTCGAATCTGCTCGACTTTTTGCAGATATTCCTTGATGCGTGCCTCCTGGCCACGATCCGTCGGGTGATAGTATTTGCGGAGGACGCCGAGGTAATCCTGAAGGGCAATTCCCTCGGGTGATTCATGGTCGTACTGGTATCCTTTTCCGTGGCCGAAGGTTTCCGCGCCTTTGTAGTGGGTGTCGCGGAGATGGACGGGCACGGGGAAGGTGCGATTATTTTCCACGTCGCTCATGGCCGACCAGATCGCCATGGAGGAGGCGTTGGATTTGGGGGAGGCGGCGATATAGATGACGGCCTGGGCGAGGATGAGTTGCGCTTCGGGCAGTCCGACGAAATCGGTCGCCTGTGCGGCGGCGGTAGCGAGTACGAGGGCCATGGGATGTGCGTTTCCGACGTCTTCCGCGGCGCAGATGACGATTCGCCGGGCGATGAAACGCGGGTCTTCGCCGCTGGCGAGCATTCGTGCCAGCCAGTAGACGGCGGCATCGGGGTCGCTGCCGCGCATGGACTTGATGAAGGCGCTGGCGTGATCGTAGTGTTCATCGCCGGCTTTGTCGTAGCGAAGGGCCTTTTGCTGGATGGACTCGCGAGCCACGGCCAGATCGACGACGATTTCTCCCTGGCTGGTGCGTTCCTTTTCCTGGGATAACACAGCCACTTCCAGCGCAGTGAGGGCACGGCGGGCGTCGCCGTCGGCGAGTTTGGCGATGAACTCGACGGCTTCGTCGCTGATATTGATCGGATAGTTGCCCAATCCCCGCTCCTTGTCGGTAAGGGCACGGCGGATCAGTTTTGCCAGATTCTGCTCCGATAGCGTTTCGTATCGGAAGATCTGGCTTCGGGACACGAGGGCGGAATTGACGGCGAAGAAGGGGTTTTCGGTCGTCGCGCCGATCAGAAGGACGATGCCTTCTTCCACGTCGTTCAGAAGGACGTCCTGCTGGGCTTTGTTGAAGCGGTGAATTTCGTCGAGGAACAGGACGGTGCGGCGTTTTTCGGTGTAGAGTCGGGCCCGAGCCCGGTCGAGGATATCGCGGATTTCTTTGACGCCGATGCTGGCGGCATTGACCTGTTCGAAGGCGGCGGCGGTGAGATTGGCGATGATTTCGGCGAGGGTGGTTTTTCCCGTTCCGGGCGGTCCGTAGAAGATGACGCTGGTGAGGCGGTCGGCCTCGATCATGCGGCGGAGGAGTTTTCCGGGCCCGATGAATTGTTCCTGTCCGACGAAATCCTCCAGCGTCCGCGGCCTCATTCGTACCGCCAACGGCGCCTGCGTCTTCAGGACGTGTTTTTCATGCTCGGAGAACAGATCCGCCATAACCTCAGCCGATAATTATCATAAGCTTGACACACAGTCATCTTACCAGCTTCGTGGGCCAAAGGGAAGTGGAAGAAACGGGACTTGACAACATGGCGAGCGGCCTTTAATAGAGAAGATGGTGGGTTAAGAAACCTACCCTACAAGATAGGAAAAGAGTCCCCCAGCTGACGTTGCGGGCTAGCCGGCGGAGCTGGTGAAGAGAAGACGGGTGGAAGCATGTTTGAAGAATATCGAAGAGTGTTCGTTCTCGGGGCTGGATTCTCCAAGTCGTTTTCATCGTCGGTACCGACCATTCAGGATTTGAACAACGCCCTGTTCGATACGCACGCCGGCCATCACGACAAGTATCGCCAACTGCGGGCCTTCGCCCGGCGCTACTACGAGATGAGCAATCACCGGGAGGAGCTTCGCAACCTGGAGAACCTGTCGACCGTCATTTTCGCCAAGGTGATTTTCAAGAATCCGGAGGAGGAACTGGAGTTTCAGCTTCTGCGTTATCAACTGCTGCGTTTCATCTACGACAACACCCGGGTGATCCAGATCGACCAGGCGAGCGACGACGTACTCGTGCGGTTTGTGCGGTTCTGCGGAAAGAGTCTCGACGACCAGAACAAGGAAGAGTCGGTGATCATCACGTTCAATTACGACCTGATCCTGGAGCAGGCGTATCGAAAGGCGTATGCGTCCAAATCGTACCCGATCTTCTATGGGATCGACCTGAATTATTACGACGCTCGGCGCAAGGCCCAGATCGACACGCCTCGTCTTCTGGAGATTATCAAGCTGCACGGGTCGTTCAACTGGTTCCGCGTCAAGGGATCGAGCAGCAACGATATTTCGTCGGTCTATGAGGTGGACGAGGCGGAGCCGGGTATCCATGAGAATGACGTGCCGGTTTTCATTCCCATGGCCCACAATAAAGAGCTATTTCTCAACGGTCCGCTCTATAGTACGCTGTGGGCAAAGGCGATGCGTTTTCTGGACAAGGCGGAGGAGCTTGTTTTCATCGGGTATGGGTTTCCACAGACGGACATCAACAATCTCGTGCTGTTTTTGAACTACAAGGAAAAGATCCGGCATGTCGTAGTCAGTTACGAGCGGCCGGACCACCCGAATTTGAAGCGGCTGCAGCAAATGTTCGGCGAAGGCGTCGTGCGGAACGCCAACGCGAAGGATTTTCTGATGAGCGAGTATCTTCGGTAAGGGGTTTTACATAAGTCAGTGCGATCGGACGGCGGGGAAGGCGGAGGAGTTGAGAGAAGTTCATCACGCCCTTGACAGTGGCGCCTATCTCTTCTATAATTCGCCATGTAACGAAGTGGAGACAGGATGAACATGCGGAATTTTCTGAGTATCGCCAAGGCGCTGGCGGACAGCAATCGCGTGCGAGCGTTGATGTTTCTGCGGCGGGGCGAGCTGTGTTTGTGTCAGATCATCGAGATTCTGGGACTGGCTCCTTCGACCGTTTCCAAGCACATGGCCATTTTGTATCAGGCCGGTCTGGTCGAGACCCGGAAGGAGGGTCGGTGGATATATTACCGCCTTCCGGAGAGCGGATCCGTTGCCGTTCGAGGCGCGTTGCGCTGGCTGACGGACACCTTGGCGAACGAGAAGCAGATCAGAAACGACGACAAGGCGGTCCGAGCGGTCCGGAAGGCGCCGAAGGAAGATCTGTGTTGCCACTATAAATGATGGAAGGAATCACCATGAAGGATGAGCAGATCAAGAAGATTGTCAAGGACGGTTACGCGAAGGTCGCCAAGCAAGGCAGTTGCTGTTGCAAGCCGAAGAGTTCCTGCTGTGGGGGCGGGAGCGTGGTGGAGAACATCAGCAAAAAGATCGGTTACAGCGAGGAGGAGTTGACGGCGGTTCCGGTGGGGGCGAAGCTGGGGTTGGGGTGCGGGAATCCGACGGCGCTGGCGTCGTTGAAGGCGGGCGAGACGGTTTTGGATTTGGGGTCCGGCGCGGGTTTTGACGCGTTTTTGGCGGCCCAGAAGGTCGGGCCGACCGGTAAGGTCATCGGGGTGGACATGACGCCGGAGATGATCGAGAAGGCCCGGCAAAATGCGGTGAAGGGAAAATTCGCGAACATCGAATTCCGGTTGGGCGAGATCGAGAGCCTGCCGGTGGACGATAATTCGGTGGATGTGATTATTTCGAATTGCGTAATCAATCTGGTTCCGGATAAGAACGTGGCGTTCAGGGAAGCCTATCGCGTGCTCAAGCCGGGGGGACGATTGATGGTGTCGGACGTGGTCTTGACGAAGCCGTTGCCGAAGGCAGTTCGGGAGTCGGTGGAAGCGTACATCGGATGTCTATCCGGTGCGTTGCTCAAGGAAGATTATTTGAAGGCCATCCGCGATGCGGGGTTCAAGGACGTAAAGATTATGGAGGAGGCTGCTTTTCCGCTGGATGTCATGGCCAACGATCCGACGGCGCAGACGATTCTGAATCGCCCGGATGTTTCTGAAGAGGAGATCAACTCCGTTGCCGAGACGGCCTACAGTATTAAGGTGTCGGCGGGAAAGGAATGATGTGTCATGTCTCCCAGATTGAGGATTCTATTTCTTTGTACGGGTAATTCCTGCCGAAGCCAGATGGCGGAAGGGTGGGCCCGGCATTTGAAGGCGGACTCCGTCGAAGCTTATTCCGCAGGCATTGAGACTCACGGACTGAATCCCAACGCCGTCAAGGTCATGGCGGAAGCCGGGGTGGACATCTCACATCATCGCTCCAAGCATTTGGATGAAGTGAAACATGTTCCCTTTGATTATGTCATCACGGTCTGCGACAACGCCCATGAAAGCTGCCCCCTCTTTCCGGGCCGAACAAAAGTCGTTCATGTCGGCTTCGACGATCCGCCGCGGCTGGCCAAGACGGCCAAGACGGAGGACGAAGCCCTGAATCATTACCGGCGAGTACGGGACGAGATCCGAGAGTTTGTTTCCGAATTGCCGGCCAATCTTGAGAAGAATCGAGAGGAGTAGACGCGTGAAATCAGTTACGGCACACAAACTGTCTTTTCTGGACCGGTATCTTACGCTGTGGATTTTTTTCGCCATGGCCCTGGGCGTGGGCAGCGGTTACCTGTTGCCTTCGATCGTAGACTTCTGGAACCTTTTCCAGTACGATACAACGAATATCCCCATCGCCATCGGGTTGATCCTGATGATGTATCCGCCATTGGCGAAGGTAAAATATGAAGAACTGGGGGAAGTGTTCCGCAATTACCGGGTCCTGGGATTGTCGCTGGTCCAGAACTGGGTGATCGGTCCGATTCTGATGTTTGTCCTGGCGATTGTCTTTTTGCGGGGTTATCCGGAATACATGATCGGGTTGATTCTGATCGGGCTGGCCCGCTGTATCGCGATGGTGATCGTGTGGAACGATCTGGCGGAGGGCGATACGGAATACTGTGCCGGGCTGGTCGCGTTCAACTCGATTTTTCAGGTCCTGTTTTTCTCTGTCTATGCCTATATTTTCATCACGGTATTGCCGCCGTTGATCGGGCTGAAGGGGACGGTGGTCGATATCACGATTGGTCAGATTGCCCGCAGCGTTTTCATTTACCTGGGCATTCCTTTCATCGCCGGGATCGTTACCCGGTTTGCGCTGATCAACGTGAAGAGCAAAGAATGGTATCAGACAAAGTTCATTCCCAGGATCAGTCCGATCACGCTGATCGCCCTGCTGTTTACCATCGTGGTGATGTTCAGCCTGAAGGGCGAGT
>CAZLZE010000167.1:0-7129 GCA_964563935.1 uncultured Phycisphaerae bacterium
GCTCGGCCCTTTCCATCCGCCATCGGGATGCAACCAATTTGTTATTTTTCGACGGCCATGCAATAACCAAATCGCGAGGTCCGAGCGATCACATTATGGTCTATTGGAGATTCATATACGATTTCATTAAACCCGATGAGTGGCGGTAATCTTTGAGCCGGAGCCCCCGACGGACCAATGAAATAAGAAAAGCCGGAGATGATAAAATGGATATTTTTCTGACAAATAAAACAACAAAACTTAAATCGGGTTTCACACTCATCGAGCTACTTGTGGTCGTCGCCATCATAGCCGTCCTGATTGCCCTGTTGCTTCCAAGTCTAGTCGGTGCTCGGGAAGCTGCAAAAACAACCCTGTGTCTGAACAACTTACGCCAGGCAGGATTGGTCTTTCAATATTATTCCGACGCATACGACGACGTCATCCCTCCTATGGGATGGTGGCCTGGTGTCCCTCCGAATTGCGATATTAGTTGGATGCGAACGCTCTATAGAACCGGATTCATCAAAGGTGGTATCGGAAGAAATAGCTCTTATCCCGAACCCTGCGCATATTACAAAGACACTTACCCCGCCGGAATCTGGCGATGTCCAAATGGACCGGCCTCTGTGGGATATACGGAATTCCAAACCCATTACGGAATCAATGGTCAACTTTTCGTTGGTGATACCAACAGACCGATTTCTGAAGGATTCAGAAAACGATCCTCGCTTTCCAGGCCGGGAATAAAGGTACTCTTGACCGATTCTGCCTATCATTATGTGGGGGGCGATCCCAGCAATGGAACCGCCCATGTCTTGTATGTCACCGATCTGAACAGAGACATAGCCTTTCGTCACCGATCGAAATTCAACAGCCTGTTTTGTGACGGCCATGCCGAAACTGTCAATCCCAAAGGTCCTATTGATGACAAACATTATCTGTATGCTACATTCCTCTGGAATTTCTGTGGAACTGACTAATACATACATGAAAAGGGTTCAAATCCGCCATTTCAATCCTTTATAGAAGTCCTATATAAGATATCTGAAAATACGTTATCACAAGGGTATTCATTTTTTAGAAGGCTTTATTGCAATTGGAGGATATAGTGTAGTGAGTCGCAAAATTGTTCTGTCTTTACTTTTGTGTTTAATCGGGTTGACCTGCATTGTCCAGACCGCTAATGCGTCAAAAAACCTGCTCATAGAGAATTCGAGTTTTGAGATCGGGACTCACGCCTGGCAGACCGACGGAACGGTTGATTCCACCACCGCCTTTGTGGGAAAGCAGAGTCTCAAGTGCACCTTTGCCATGATTCGGTATGCCACGGGCCGAGTTCTTCCGGACCGGCCCTACACCCTGTCTTTTTATGCCAAGGCCCAGATTCCCCATACGCTTGTCATCCGCGCCGGACTTTACGATTATATCGGTCTTCCAGGTCATTATCGGTGGGTCACCTCGGACTGGACACGCATAACGGTTCCCCTGGGACCCTTGGCCCGTCCGGTTGGCGGTTGGTTTCATATCAGCATCGGAGGAAAAAACAACACCCTGTGGATCGACGGGGTTCAACTGGAGGAAGGGCCGGAGGCCACGGAGTATCAGGACGCTGCTCCCGTGGCAGTTTATGCCACCAGCGGTCACCCTAGTGAAATAGTTTTGTTGCAGGACGACCGTCCTTTGACGCTCGATGTAACCTTCTGTAATCTGAGCTGTCCTAAAGATACATTACCGATCTCGGTCTATTATACTGTTTCAGAGGCCACAGTCGGCAAGATCACCGATTCGACGTTTTCGTTGGATTTGGACCTGTTTAAGCCGCATAAGACCCAGCTGACGCTCATGCCGAAAATGCGGCCGGGATATTATACTACCAGGTTTGTCCTGCGGGACAAATCAGGCAGGCTCTTGAAAGAACTGATCAGTCCCGTCACAGTTGTCCATCCACCCAATAAAATTGCTATCGACGACAGCTTCTTCGGTTTGCATACCGACAGTCAGCACGCTATCGGAGTCGACCCACTCCATACCATCGGCGTCAACTGGCTTCGCCACGGCGGAGCGTTGTGGGCCGGAGTCGAAAAGCAACAAGGTAATTTCATCATGCCCAAAGGACTTAACGTCAAAAAGGACGGATTTGGGGCCCTGGTGACGATGCTGACGGTTCCAGCTCCGGACTGGGCGAAGGATAAAACGGGTTTTCCCAAATCGCCGGACCTGATCAAAGGTTACATCGACAAGGTTTTGGAAACCTACAAGGACGAAATCACCTATTTCGACTTCCACAATGAACCCGAGATAGGACTGCCCCGATATCCCGGTCTGAACCGGGAAAAGGCCTTCGCCGACCTACTCAACGCTGCATACCCGAGCTTCCAGACCACTGGCAAAAAGCTCGTCTTAGATGTCTGTGGCGACGGCCATTCCTTCGTCAGGGATGTCATGAAGTACGCTCCCGATTCCTTCGACGTCTTTGCACCCCATCCCTACGCAAATCCTCGATTTTTGGGTCCAGACGAGACCGCCATGGGACCTGAGCTTGGAAACATGAAAAGGCGCCTTACAGAATATGTCGATCTCTACCGTTCTGACATGGGCAAACGGGAATTATGGATCGGCGAACTCGGCTGGGGCCTCGACGCTCGTCTTCCGTTCGACAGCCCGTATGCCGTTCGGCATGCGGCGTACACCGCCCGAGCGCATCTGATCGCCCGGTCGTTCCCTGAAGTCAAACGGGTCATCTGGTTCCGCGATATCGGCTGTCCTGAAGGCGGATTTTACGAGTACGGTCTTTGGCGTCACGAAGACGGGATCAAACCGCTCCCGTCCACCGCAGCCTATGCGACCGTTGCTAAACTGCTCGACGGCGCTAAACCTCTGAAGATCGTTTCCGATCACGATATTAAGATTTACACCTACCAGAAAGACGACCGTGTCATCGTGGCGGTTTGGGATTCCCTGGACGATGATACCATCGAACCGCTCCAGATCGAAGTTCCCGTCAAGGAGGCCGAGGTCTGGACGCTGACTGGAACCCCGGCACCAAGAAAACCCGATAACGACAAGATCGCCCTGATGACCATCAGCCCCAATCCATCCTACGCCATTGTCCAACCGGATGCGGTTAAGGGTCTGGTCGAGCGAATTCAATCGACCCTCATGAATCGCCGCCCTGTGGTCATCGAGTCGAGCCTGCCGAACCTCAAGACGCTGTCGGTGCGGATCAAAAACAAGCTCACCGTACCTTATGCCGGACATCTGAGCGTTTCGGTCGGGCAAACGAAAGTCGCTGACAAAATGCCGGTCGAGATTCCTGTCGGCGGAAGTGTTCCGATCATGATCGATCTTAAAACTCCTTTGCCGATCACTGGGCGAACCGTGAATTTCGATCTGGTTCCCAAAACCGGTGAGGGTGTGATACGAATCCAGAAAAACATCCCGGCCATGATCCCTTGCGGATATACCAAGGTTGACCTTGATACGTTCTTCAAGACACCCATGCCGAACGATACGGCGAATGTGATCGTTCTGGACAAGCGAACGCAGGTCCTGCCGCCCGATCCGACCATCGGATGGAAGGGACCGGAAGATCTCAGTGCCCGGGCCGCGATCACCTGGGACGACAAGCATCTCTACTTTGCCGCTGATGTGACCGACGATATTCAAGGCCACTCGAACGTTACCACAAACGCTGAAATCTGGATGGCCGATTCGATTCAAATCGCTATCGATACCCGAAACGACGCCCAGACCGGAGCCAACTACGACGACAACGATCATGAATTCGGTCTGGCCCTGTGTTTCGATAATCAGCTGACCCTGTGGCGATGGCAGGGGCCTGCCGGAGTGGTCACTGGCAAAGTGAGGACCTTCCCTGTGAAGGTTGAACGGACCGGCACCCGGACGTCATACCGCGTCGCCATTCCCTGGCGTGAACTGGCTCCCCTCGAGCCGAAACCGGGAACGGTCTTTGGCCTCAACTTCGTTGTTGCCGATAATGACGGCAATGGGCGAAACTACTGGATCGGGCTGACACCGGGTATCTGCGAAGCCAAGTTGCCCGCCTTCTTCAAGAAGTTTGTTCTTATGGATTGACATTGCCTGAGCTGCCAAGCGGCGACTAAATTGAGTCGCTTAACCTGAACAGCCTTGTCCGGAGCGAAATAGCCCGGCTGCCTCTCCCAAAGGGATAGGCGAAGGCACACTGAACCAACCCGCCTGGAACGATTACTGAATCGCCAGCGTGACGATCTTCTTCGGGTCGATCTGCAACTCGACTTTGGTACCGGAGACCTTCGGCGCGTCCGGAAGGATCGTTTCGTCGAGCCGTGCGAATTTCACGCTCTTGAATGGGAACTGGATGCTCAAAACCGCACGTTGCGGACGTGCAGAGTAGTTCGTCATGCGGACGATGACCGCATCGCCCCTTTCCGCGAGCTTGCAGGCGTCCAGGGCTACGCCAGCGCCTTCCAGTGACAGCAGGGAGAACTGGTTCTTCTGCGTATCGGCCAGGAAGGGCAGGGGGGTATGCGTTTTTACGCCCGCGGCGAATTGTCGCGACATCGGCAGGACGTTGCCTTCCACCCAGTCGCCCTTGTGCGGGCAGACGGCCATTTCAAAGACATGGGTCCCGAGGCACTGGGCTTCGGGTGTTTCGAGATTCGGTCCCGCGTGGTCGGATCGGGCGCTCATCGTGCTTCGGCTGAGGTATCCGACGCACCGCAGGAGCGTGATCGCGACGGGACGCGACTCGATGGGGAGGACCTCAAACTCGGCCAGCCCCTTGTTGAACACGGCGAGCCCGACCTTGCCGTCGGACAGATCGAGGAAGTCCTGCTGAGGATACTGCATGGGCTGATCTTCGATCCATACCTTGGCCGACGGCTGGGGAATTCTGATCGGAAATTCCGCGACGTCGTACTGCTGTTCGGCGTGGACGAAATCGGCCTTGAGGCCGGTCGGGAAGACGGCCCGCAGGCGGTGCCACTTGGCTTGGTTGGTGACGGTCGTCTTAATCCTCAGGAATTTGGAGTCCTTGCCGAGCGTGACTTCGGTGCGGATCGGCATGTCCACTCGCTGCGAGGATCGTTTCTGATACGGGTCGCTTCCGACGCCCGCCGCGAATCCGTCCACCGTGAGGTCGGCTGGGATCGACAGTGTCTGCTCAATCGTCAGCGTGCAGCTGTCGGGTCCATTGTAGGCGATGCCGACCTGGCCCGGCGTGGCGAGCGAGGTGATGATCTCATCGTTGTGCGGTTTGGAGTAGGTATATTCGTCGCCGAAGTCGCCGCCGTCCTCGAAATAGAGCAGGTTGTTGAAGACTTTGCCCGTCTTTTTGTCGGTGACGTTCAGCGTACCGTTCAGACCGACTTCGACGCGGAGGAACGCGTTTTCCATGACGTTCTGTGCCGTCAGGAGGGATGTGGTCGGTATGACGGGCGAATTGAGCAGTTCGACGGCGTATTTCTGATATCCCATTGGGGGCAGATCATCCGCCCAGAAACGCACCTTGGCGACAAGGCAGTTGCGGAGCGGAGCCAATTCCCGCATGGCGGGGTAGGAGATCATTTTTTCCGTTACGCCGACGAGTTGGGCGTCGATGGGCTGGCCGCTGGGTTTGCGGAGTCGCACGCCGCGGATCGCTTTTGCGGGATAGTACGTCGCGCCGTCCTGCCAGGTCATTTCCCGCAGGTCGCCTTTCGGGATAGTGATTTCCGCCTCGATGGTGTCGCTGACGACGAAAGGCATGGGATTGAACACGGCCAACTGGTACGTCGGTTTCTCGGCCGGGTTGCTCGTGCGGGAAGCGAGTTTCTGGAACGTGCGGGAGTAAATGCTCTCGCAAATGTCCATGACCCACTCGAACCGCGTCATCATCTGCCGGTGTACGCGATCGACGCTGCATCCGCCGATGGAGTCGTGCGGATGGTTTCGCAGCATCCACATCCAAGCCTTGTTCAGGAACGGCCGACGATCACAGGCGTTGAACAATTTGTCCATCACCGCCGCCGGCTCGGCCCAGCGGACGAGCGTCATTTGCGACTGGATGTTCGCTTGTTTCATGTAGACGCGGGCGGACAGGACGCCGTTGAGGATATAGGCGCCGGTTCTTTCGTGCAGTCTGGTATCGCGAAGCATACCTTTGAACGTCGGCCAGTTGAGCGACTGGTGTTTGCGGAGTTCGTTGATGTATTCCTCGAACGTTCCGTGCCGCATTTCGGCGTTGGCGGAGGGGTCGGCGTTGATGTCCTGCATAATTTTGACCACGTCGAGATCGATCGGCATGTGATCGACGCCGTGCATGAGCATGGCCACGGGAACCTGACCGTAAGTGTGGTAGAAGTCGATCATCTTGCGGAATTTCTCCACCTTTGCTTCATAGGTGGAGACATCGCCCGTGTGGACGTCGCCGTATCCATCCACCATGTGCAGACCGAAGAGCTTGGTTCCATCCGGTCCCTGCCAGTAGATCTCGGGATAGGGTCGTTCCAGCCCCAGACCCCGCCAGAAGATGATATTGTCGATACCAAAACCGGTGAGCAGTTGGGGAATCTGGGCGATATGTCCAAAGCAGTCGGGCAGGTATCCGACGTTGGGGAACCGTCCGAACCGTTCCGAAATCTCCTTACCCATCAAGAGATTATGTACGTAGGATTCGCCGCTGACGAGGAACTCATCGGGCAGAATGTACCATGGGCCAATGATAAGTCTGCCTTCGGTCACCAGTTTCTTGATCTTGTCGGCGTTCTCCGGTCGGATGTCCAGATAGTCTTCGACGACGACCGTCTGGCCGTCCAGGTTGAAGTACTTGTACCCGGATTTGTCTTTCGCGAGGACGTCAAGCAGCTCGTCGACCAGTTCCACCAGTCGCAGGCGGAACTCCTGAAACGGGCTGTACCACTCACGATCCCAGTGGGCGTGGGAGGCGACGATGAAGGTCTTTTTGGTCGTTGTATCGCTGTTACTCATTGCACCCGACTCCTTAATTCGGTGTTACCCAAATGGTATCAAACCAGTGAAAGCACGGATTATATCGGTGTGTCCGCGGCCACACAAGCCGCAACTGTTATTTCACACTATTTTGTCCCATTCTGCTGACTCATCCCCAGTTTTCCTCCACCAATTCCTCGGTTAGGGCGGCTCGGAG
>CAZLZE010000168.1:0-7077 GCA_964563935.1 uncultured Phycisphaerae bacterium
AAAGAAAGCGGCATAGCATGAAACGCTATTCCCATAATCACGCACGGTCATTTAGCCATGCTCCGAATTGGAGTGAGTTTCTCGCCGGGCATCCGGATGCGAACATATTTCACGATCCGCGGTGGGGTCGCCTTATGGAAGCGGCGTATGGAAACAAGCCATTTTATCTGACCGCTCGGCGCGAAGGAAAAGTCGCGGGAATCCTTCAACTGGTGGAGCAAAAGAGCCGGTTATTCGGCTCGCATTTGTGCAGCCTGCCGTATTTCGACGCGGCCGGTATCCTGGCGAAGGACCAGCAGACGGTTGAGTCTCTGGTGGATAGGGCGAGGGAGCTTTTGGCCTCATCCGGCGCGAAATGGGTGGAGCTTCGACACAGAAACATCTCTGGGGGCAATCTGCCCAATCGCACTGACAAGGTCGATCTGCGGCTGGCGTTGCCGGACACTCCAGATGCCCTGTGGAATCAACTCGATGCCAAAGTTCGCAACCAGGTCCGCAAATCGCAATCGATGAATCTGGCTTTGCACTCGGGCGCGACGGACCTGCTAAGTGAGTTTTATGCGGTGTATGTCCGAAACATGCGCGATCTGGGAAGTCCGCCGCACAGCCGGCGGTTCTTCGAACTCATCATCGAGCACTTGCCTGAGGCGGTTCGTGTTTTTGTGGTTAGATCGGACGGCACACCGGTGGCTGGGGCATTTACGTTGACCGATCGTCGCGTAACTTATATTCCCTGGGCGGCCAGCGATTGGCGAGCCAAGCATCTGTGCCCAAATATGTTCCTCTACTGGTCGATGCTTTCGGACGCCGTTGAGCGGGGAGCGAAGATTTTCGACTTTGGCCGAAGCACGCGGGATTCGGGGACGCATCGCTTCAAGAAGCAGTGGGGGGCCCAGGAGTATCCATTGGTCTGGGAGTTTGTGCTTGCCCCGAACCAGGAAACACCGGGCCTTCGCCCTGACAGCGCGAAGTATCGGTTTCTGGTCAATTGCTGGCGACGCATGCCGGTTGCTCTCGCCCGGATGCTCGGGCCGGCGTTGATTTCAAAACTCTCCTGAAGACATAAGGCAGAAGAATGACAGGACAGGATCGACCCACGATTTTACTTATCGATCCGCCGTATTACCGGCTTTTCAAGGACAGTTACAGCCTTCCGCGATTTCCCCTGTCGCTTGGGTACCTCGCGGGAACGGTCAGGCAACGCACGGATTGGCGAGTCATCGCCTATAATGCCGATTTTTCTCCCCAGTGCGAGCCGATCAAGGTAAGCCACTTGAGCGGAAGCGGCTATGCGCAGTATCTGAAGAGCCTTCAGGAGCCGACGGGGAAGATATGGAAGGATGTCTCCGACATCATCTCTCGCTACAGTCCTTCAGTGGTGGGGATTTCGTGCAAGTCGCAGACATTCGCCTCCGCCCGTATCGTGGCCCGGCTCGTCAAAACGCTTGATCCGCGGATTACTGTTATTGCCGGCGGTCCGCATCCGTCCATGGTCGGAGCCGAGGTGCTGAAGTGTTCTGAATTCGATGTCGCGGTTTGCGGGGAAGGGGAGGACGCGATCGTCGGAATTCTTGAGGCGATCCGGGCGGGAAGAACGTTCGACGGCATCGCGGGTGTCATCTATCGGAAGGACGGCGAGACGGTGGTGAATGCTCCCGGGCCTGGGGTCGCCAATCTGGATACGCTGTGCTTTCCGCACGAGGCTGCGCCTGAAATCCTTCACGATTATCATCTGTACCCCCGTTCCGCGTTCAACCATATCTTCGCCACGCGAGGATGTCCGTATAATTGCTTCTTCTGCGGATCGCGCAACGTGTGGGGGAGAAGGGTGCGCTTCCGCAGTCCGGAAAACGTGGTGCGGGAAATTCGGGGTCTGATGCAGAAGGGGATTACAGAAGTTCACTTTGACGATGACACGTTTGGAGTGAATAGCGAATATATTCGATCGCTGTGTACGCATATTGAAAGGGATTGTCCGGGCCTTAAGTGGAGCTGTGAACTCCACGTTAAGTTGGTCAGCGACGAACACCTTGGCTGGATGAAACGGGCGGGATGCCGGTCGATCCAGTTGGGGATTGAGTCGGGAAATGACGACATTCTCCGCGTGATTCGAAAAGGATTCAAAATCGACGAGGCCCTGACGGCTGTGAGTCGAATTCACCGCCAAGGGATCGAGGTTCAGGCGTTCTTCATGGTCGGGTTCCCCCAGGAGACCGAAGAGACGCTCAGAGACACGTTCAACGCGATGAAGAAGGTCAAAGGTCGGCTGAGTTACAGCATCTTCACGCCGTATCCGGGTACCGAGGCGTTCGATTTCTGCCGCGAGCACGGGCTGGTCGACGATCAGTTTGACGTCGCGGTATACAATCACCAGAGTCCCGCCAATTGCTTCTGTATGAACATCTCTCGCGATCGTTTCCGCGCACTCGTCGCGGAAATGGAGCGCATGGTGGATCGAAATAACTACCCAAGTCTTCTCCGGCGACTCTTTTCCCCGACGCTGCTTCGGAAGGTTGTGAACAAGTTGACTCGATCCTCCTCTAGGAGGAGTTAGCGATGCAGCAGGATACCGTCCATTTCCTCAGCGTCGATGTTGAGGAGTATTTTCAGGTGGAAGCTGCGGCGGCCGGGGTTTCCCGCGACGCGTGGAATACCTTCGAGAAACGATTGGCGCCTTGTGTCGATAGAATTCTGGATCTGCTCTTCCGGCACAATGCATCCGCCACGTTCTTCATACTTGGATGGGTGGCCCGGTACGAACCCGACGTGGTCCGCACGATTGTTCGGGCTGGCCATGAGATCGCGTGTCACGGGATGAATCACCGGATGATTATCTGCCAGACGCCGGATGAGTTTCGTGCGGATGTGAACGAGGGCCGCAAGTTCCTTGAGGATCTGACAGGCAAGCCCGTTCTGGGCTATCGAGCTCCGACGTTCTCCATCACGCGCCGGACTGCCTGGGCCGTAGATATTTTGGCTGAACTCGGATTCACCTACGATTCATCGGTGTTTCCCGTTCACCACGATCGTTACGGCGTTCCCGATGCGCCTCGCCGGCTGTACACAGCGGTGGGACCTGGTGGCGGAACCATTCTGGAGATTCCGCCGCTGACTTTACGCAGGCTGGGGACGAACTGGCCCGTCGGCGGAGGCGGGTATCTTCGATTATTCCCCGCGCAGCTTGTCGCGGCTGGGCTACGGCAATCGCAAACCAATCATGAACCGGGAATGATCTATCTGCATCCCTGGGAACTCGACCTAGACCAACCGAAACTTCCCATGACCCGACTCTCACGCTTTCGCCATCGCGTCGGCCTTAGATCGACCGAGCGGAAGCTTGCGTTTCTTCTAGCTCGCTTTCGCTTTTCGTCCGTACAAACGTTCTTACAAAAGGCGGATAAACCAGAATACCCAGAATTCCGCCTGTGATGTTGATGACGATGGTAGTCAGGTCGGGCACGCGTGAAGGGACGAAAATCTGCCCGCCTTCGAGAGCAATCGCCAGCAGGATCATCACTCCAATCCCCGCCCACCTACTGTTCGGCCGCCAGACTGAGAAGAATCCCGCCACCAGCAGTCCGAGAATCCAGAAGATGACGAATTCCCGCGTCACCTGTGCGGCAGCCAGGAATTCAGTGGTCATGTACTGATAGAAAAATGGAATGTGCAGGTGGCTCCTCAAGCTCTCGGGCAGCGACTCGGGCCATCGGAAATCAAACGGATACCATCGTGACCAGGCAAGCCCTATCGTCCAGGCAGCAGGCGATAGAATCTTAAAGCGGACTCCCGCTCGCTGCCAGAACGCGGTCGCGGTAAATGATCGATTCGCGACGGGACCAAACCAACCCGCCAGCCACCCGCCCACACATACTCCCGCCATTCCCAGCAGAATATCCGTCGTGCTTGTATATCGCGAGTACACGAAAAGCTGCAGAAACTCGATCCCCGCCGCAAAAACAAATCCCCCAGCCGGCAGAAAAGCGCCTTTTCGCTCCGGGAAAAGAACCCTCAGCAAAAATCCGATGGGAACGACAATGGCCATCTTCACAGCTGCGCTGTAAGCCGACACCCCCGTCGAGTCCATGAAGGGAATCAGTGTGATCTTTCCTTCCTTGAGCTTGTGATAGACCTCGACCGGACTGATGGTCAGATCAAACGGCAGCAACTGGTAGATCACCAGGGCCACGGTGTACCCGCCCAGGATTTTGACGGCCAGATTTCCTTGAGCGTGTTCCTTCCACAGGCTGCGCGCCCATTGCGTTACCGTTGTCCCAAACAAGAACCAGCACAATACTCCTGCCAATCCCCCCATTGTCTCCGCCAAAATGTCATTCAGCGATACCGTTCTTACGGGAAAGTAGATCTGGGTGAACTCGATTGCGACGCTCAGTACCATCAGCAGAAGGAACACCAAAGTACCCGTCAGCCAGCGAAATCGCCGGGCGTTTTCACGAGTTAACACGCCCATGGCGAAGAAGGCAAGGGGAATGAAAAGCAGGAAATTCGCCACGAGGTCGGATCGTGAACCTATCCCGAGGGTGAGATATCGAATGTACGCAAACTTGCCGATGGCCTGATCCAAAGGGATATATCTGGCCTTTAGAGGTACCAGACTTCCATAAACGACAAATACAAAATATAATAGCGCCAACCACGTATAGAAGCTGCTTCGCTTCGTGTTGTCATTGTCCATGGCCATACTTCTACTATATGTCGCAACCCGCCGACAATGAAGCAAAATTCACCATAGCGCATTTCGCAGCTATGATCCCCATTCAGCTGCAACTTCCTTTTCCTGCAGTTGCTTGACCCAGTCTTCCTTGTACAGCCAAGTCTCAAAATCCATCAGGGCCGGATGGATCTCCCGAAGTCTGTAGATGTCCGCCTTATAGCCGGCCACGTTGAACCACTCGAACATCTTGGCCATTTCCGGGCTTGATCGTCGAACATCGTCCATCGGTATCTGGACGTATTCCACAATCCGACCCGTGGCCTGACTGATTATCTCAGCCGCCTGGGGCATCGTCAGTTCATCGCCCGCGATTTCGAAGGACTTTCCCTGGTACTCCTCCGGATGTTCAAACGCTGCCGCGGCAAACGCGCCAATATCATCCACGGCGATCATCTGCAGCGGCCTGTCCCGATTGATCGGCAAAGGCAGTTTGCCGTCCTGTATTCGCGATTGCATGTCCGGCGAACTGAAATTGTCCATGAAGAAGACCGGACGCAAGATGGTAAACGGCAGGTTCAGCTTGCGGATATACTGCTCGATCTGCCACTTGGTTTCAAAGTGAGGAATCCCCGTCTCGCGGTCCGCGCCTCCGACGGAGCTGTACACGAAATGTTGACAGCCGATCAGGGTCGCAATATCCGCCAGCCGCTCACCCTGTCGCACTTCCGCCTCCAATCCTTCCTCCTGAAACGTCTCCACGCTGAAGATGCCGTACACATCCTTGAAAATCGGATGATCGGATGTGATCGTGTTCAAATCGCCCTGGAAAACCTCGATTCCCAAATCGCGAAGCGCCTGAGCCTTGGGACGGTCAGGGTCCCGTGTCAGGGCCCGAACGTGCCACCCCCGTTCCACAAGATGACGCGCCACCGCGCCTCCCTGTCGGCCTGTCGCTCCAGTCACCATGATTATTTTCGATTTTGTATCCATGATTCACCCCTCAAAAATAGATTCTCTTTATCAATTTTACGCAGTCCAGCGGTGGAGGGGGATTGTATCTGTGACGGGAATGGTTACGCTTCTTCCGGCGGGGTAAACAGGTCGCGGTAGATACGGGAAGGTGAGCCGCCGGTCCCGAATTTAACATAGGCCTGAGCTTTCATCAGCCGCTTTCCAATTCGACCAAGGTCACTCATGGACCGGATCTTTCCGCCCTCTCTTCGGTACTTCAAGATGCGATCCACAGTCGTCGGGCCCAGGCCCGGAACGTGCAGTAGTTGATATTTGTCGGCCCTATTGATGTCCACCGGGAAAAACTCCGGGTGCTTCGTCGCCCAGATTTCTTTCGGATCTGCCTGAAGCGACAAGCGACCGCCTTCATCGAATGGAATCTCGTCCTCTTGAAACCCATACTTGCGAATCAGCCAGTCCACCTGGTACAGCCGGTGTTCACGAGTCAAAATATCCTGATTTGAATGCGTATTCCGCTCGCCGGGAAGATCGGCTTCGCCCAAGCCTCGCTGATAAGCACTGAAGTAAATTCGCTGTAATCCAAGCCGTTTGTACAGGCCCCAGGAGTACTTGACGATCTCCTGATCGGTCTCGTCCGCAGCCCCCACGACAAATTGCGTCGTTTGCTTCACGCGCCCGAATGGCGAGCCTCGTTCCGTCAGCTGGCTGATCAGCTTGATCGGACGAATTACGTCCTCGAGATAGTCCTTGCTGGTGCATAGTCTCTGAAAATGCTTCTCACCCGCCGTCTCGATGTTCAAAGAGACCGCGCTGGCCAGCGACACTGCCTGCTCGATGGCGGCGTCCGATGCCCCGGGGATAATTTTCAGGTGAATGTATCCCTTGAACTCCTGCCGACGGAGCATCCCCGCGATTGTGTTGATCCGTTCCATCGTTCTATCCGGCGTGCCGGTGACGCCGCTGCTGAGAAACAGTCCCTGCACTTTCCTCGCCCGATAGTATTCCATGAACGCCCTGACCGTTTCCTCCTCGCTGAGCGTACATCGCCGCGGGTCCTGCCCGACTCGCAGCGGGCAATACTTGCAGTTGTTCACACAAGCATTTGAGACAAGGGTCTTGAAGAGATAGGTCCTTCCCCCATTCGGCAGTACGACCGGATATATCCATTTATTGTCCGCCGATCGTTTCCGATGTTCACCGTCTTTCGTTCCGCATGAACAGGCGAGGTCATACTGGGAGTCCTGCGACAAAATCGCAAGCTTCTCGGCCGTATCCGGTGACCTCTGGATCAATACCATGTCTTCATCCTCAGACTGTCCTAGAAATAATACGCCTCCACAACCTTGTCAATGAAAAGATGTGGTCTAGGCTCTGTCGCGTGTGTGCCCACATTTTCTGGCATCATGCGGCGGCCCGCTGGATCGTCCAGTAGG
>CAZLZE010000169.1:0-6977 GCA_964563935.1 uncultured Phycisphaerae bacterium
CCCGCCGCCCGCACGCGATGAATTCACCGTCACCAATTTCACATCCGGACCAAATGGCGCATCTTTCAGCACGCTCGCCAGCAACACGTTCGCCTTTGCACTGTCGATGTACAGCGAGTGTTTGTTCAGCCCGTCGAAATAGAAGCTCGCGTCCAGCGCAGTGTCGGAATAGATGCCCTCCGGCGGTACGTCCGCCCCCGATTCGGCAGAGATGACATCCACGCGATGAACGTTGAAGAATTTTCGATACCGCGGATACGGGTCCTCCCCTTCGTCGAACAAATGCTTCAGGCACACAGTAATGTGCTCCGTGTACAGCGTGTCGATTTCCCCAGCCGTATACCCGTCGCCAAGGATGACAATATCCACTCGATTGGAGGATGGACCGTTTTCGATAATGGTGGCGTACTGGCCCGCCGCTAGAACAACACTTGGAAAGATCAACAGCGGCATCGCCAAAATCAGACACGACAGAAATGTCTTCTTCTTACCCACTTTCCTCTCCTATTACCGCTCATCTCTCGCCATTTGAATGATCAATACGGCAAGACCATGTGCCTTCCTCTAAAATCGGACACCCCACAGGGCAAGTTAAGCTGATGATTTCCCGCAATGATTTATGGGACCGTCCACATCGCGCAGAACGCGACGCCCCGGACCGATAATCAGTCACAGGCAGCCGGGTTTGCGATTGACACGAGTCCCGCCGGTCGCTATCTTCGCTTGGAAAAAATGAACACTCGAACCTTCTGGCATAAAACTCTCGTGTCCGGTCTTCTGACCGTCGTCATTCTCTCATGCACGCCCGCACCGGTGTATCCGCCCCGAATTCCCGATGTCGATCCCCAGGAGAACATCAATCAACTGCTTGACGCCTATACCGACTCCCATGTCGACACAGGATGCGACATGAAGCTCCTGATCAACGGCGAAGAGTCCGACCCCGTCTTCTGGCAACTCATCTCCTCCGCCACCGACACCATCGACATTGAAACACTCAACTTCGACAACGACTCGGAACACCCCGAGAATGTCAGTCAGAAATACATAGACCTTCTGACCGAAAAGGTCCGACAGGGCGTCACCGTCAACCTGATCCTCGACCCGACCGCCCAACGATTCTACTACCATGAGGATACGCTTGACGCACTCCGTGCCGCGGGCGCCAACGTCCGGTATTTCTTCCCCCCGCTCGAAAAAATACTCCTCGACCAGATCCTCTATCGAACCCACAAAAAACTCCTGATCGTCGACGGACGCCAAGCCATCATCGGAGGAATGAACTACGGATTCCTGTACCTGGCAGCGGGGCAGTGGCGAGACACCAATGCACTTCTCACCGGACCCGTCGTCGCGTCCATGCAACGGGAGTTCATGCGCGACTGGGAATCGCTCGGCGATCCCGTTCCAGACCCCGATCGCTACTTCCCCACGCTGGAACCCACGGGAAACCTGTCTGTCCGAACGATCGACCAGCGCCCCGCCGTCGACGACATGGACATTAATACGTTCGTCCTGATTGCCCTCCGATCAGCCAACAATCACGTCGATATCGAGGCGCCCTACTTCAATCCCACCGATTGGCTCGCCGATGAAATCCTCAAGACCGCCGCCCGGGGCGTGCGGGTGCGAATCCTCACGAACTCGGCCACGTCCGTGGACATCCCCACGGTCTTCTACGTCACCGCCTCCTTCTTCCGCCCCATGATCGACGGCGGCGTCGAAATCTACATGTGGAACCAGGCAGGCCACACGATGCACTCCAAGACCATGGTCGTCGACGACAAACTCGCCATGCTCGGATCCTACAACTTCAACTGTCGCAGCATCATCTGGGACACGGAAACCATCGCCGTCTTCACCGATCCCCATGCCGTCAGCCAGGTTCAGAACATGTTCGATAACGACCTGGACCCCAACCGGATCATTCCTGTCGACGATGCGTGGCTCGACGCCCAGCCACCCGAAAATCAGAGCCTCTGGAACACCGCCAACGATTTCAGCCTGTTCTTCTAGCGTCGCGTATTGCTTCGCTCCGCTCGCAATCACGGCTTTTCATACATGCCTATCGAATCCAAAAGCTATCCGCTATTCCGTCCAGTCGCACCGTCAAATTCCCCACAACGCGGATATATCCGACATGGAATATTCATACTTCCTGTGGAATGGTTCCTGGGATGACTGTGCATGCTTGTTCGGATGGCTATTTTGATGTCGTCAGTTCGCAGGATTGACCAGCCGCCTCCATAATCTCGTCACGCGCGGGGATCGTAAAGTGGAAGACCGTCCCCTCTCCCACCTTCGATTCCACGCGGATCTTACCCCCATGCCGCTCCACGATTCGCTTCGCCACCGCCAGACCGATCCCCGTGCCAAGATATTGCCGTCTCCCGTGAAGCCGCTGAAAAATCACGAATATCCGATCGTAATACTGCGATTCAATCCCGATCCCGTTGTCCCGGACAGAGAATATCCATTCACCGTCGGTCCGCGCCGCCGACACATGGACCTTCGGCTCGACACCGTCCCGACGGAACTTCAATCCATTGTCAATAAGGTACTGGAACACCTGCGTCAACTGGAAACTGTCCCCAGGCACGGTCGGCAGCGGATCGTGCGTCACCTGGGCGCCCGTCTCCTCCATGATCACCCGCAGATTCTCCATCGCCCGAGACAACGCCTTCTCGCAATCCACCGGCGCAAAGGGCTTGCCCCACATGCTCACCCGAGAGAAATCGAGCAGGTCCTTGATCAACCGCTGCATTCGCCGGGCGCCATCGACCGCATACCAAATACACTCCTTCGCCTCCTCGTCCAGCTGATCCCTGTATTTGTGCTCCAGCAACCCCACATAGCTGGCCACCATGCGGAGCGGTTCCTGCAAATCATGCGACGAAACATACGCGAACTGTTCCAGTTCCGCATTCATCCGCTGAAGCTCCGCCGTCCGCTCCTGCACCCGAACCTCCAGTTCATCTTTCGCCTTGCACAACTTCTGCTCCGCTTGCTTGCGATCCGTGGCATCCGTCGCGATTCCGATGATCGCCGGCTGACCGCCATATTCAATCCGCACCGCAGCAAACTCCAGCCACCGTTCTTCGCCGCCCTTGGTCAGGATCTTCATCTCGTACTGCGATGGTACAGATTCCCCCAACTGACGCCTCAAGGCCCGATCCATCACCTTCTCCCGCTCATCTGGATGAATCAATGTGCCGATATCCATCGAAAGAAGTTCCTCACGCGTATATCCGCTCATTCGCACCAAATACGGGTTCACATAGATGAACTTTCTTCCCTGAACAATCACGATAATCGCGTTGGCGTTCTCCGCCAGTCTTCGAAACTTCTCCTCGCTCTCCCGCAACGCTTCTTCCACACGCACACGGTCCGTAATGTCGATGTTCACACCCACCGCGCCCGTCACCCGGCCGCCCTGCCGAATAGGCGCAACCACGCTGTGGTACGTCCGCGTCTGACCACCCATTGAGTAGCGCTCCTCACCTTCCACCACCTCGCCGGACAACGCCCGAGAATTATTCGACAACCAAATCGCTTGGATTGAAGCGGGCACATCCATGTCCTGCACCCGCTTCCCAAGTTGGTGGCCCCAATGGCGAATGAAACTGGAGTTCTGGACAGTGCATACCCCGTCCTTATCGATAAACCAGAAATCGAAAGGTACGCTCTCGATCGCCGCGTGAAATCGCGTCTCACTCTCCCGCAACGCCTCTTGCTGCCCCGCCGCCAGCGCCGAGGCTCGATCCTCCAGTTGGCGAACCCGTCGAACAGACCATCGAACCGTCAGCAACGCCGCAGCTACTGAGAGTATCGTCACACCCACCATGATGCCCAGAACCGGCGACTGTACCGCCGCCAGACTTGTATGTACCAAAGGCTCAGGAACATTTGATTCCACTTGATCTGAAAGCATCAGAGTCAGCACAGTGAGTATCACTAAGAAAAGACTCAACCGAATTCCAGGAACCGAAGCGCACATGTCTTCAGCCATTCGACCCTTCCGCCAGTGTTCAAAAAAACACCTCCCCATCGTATTATCCCCAGCACATCACTCGTGCGGACAGTGCAATTCAGCGTTCTTGCAAAGCGTCTCGCGATTTGCCCCTATGACTCAATTCTACCAGCCTTCCTGAAAAACGCCATAATCCGCCATAATGACACTTTTGAGCGTGGACTGACCTCTCACTTTGACATAAAATACCTTCTCACTTGGAATCATCTGTTTCATACTTGCATAGGAGACACTGGTATGTACGATCTGGTCACTTTCGGCGAGATGCTCCTCAGACTTGGAGCGCCCAATTTCGAACGTATAGAACAAGCGGATCATTTCAATGTCGTTGTCACCGGGGCTGAAATGAATTCCTGTGTCGTTGCCTCCAGGTTCGGACTCAAAACCGCCCACGTCACCCGGCTGCCCCGCAACCCCTTGGGACGGATGATCGAAAACAAGACCCGCGAGCACGGTATCGACACCTCCCATTTCGTCTGGACCGACGAAGGACGTGTCGGACTCTTCTTCCTCGAAACCGGAGCCATGCCCAGAACCTCGGCCGTCCTCTATGATCGCGCCAATTCGGAAATGAGCAAAATTCAACCCGGCGATGTCGATTGGGACACCCTCTTCCGTCAAACGAGATTTTTCCATCTCTGCGGTACCGCGCCCGCCCTCAGCGCCTCCGCCGCCGAGACCGTCCGGACAGCCATGAGCCAGGCCAGAAACCACGGCGCCGAAGTCAGTCTCGACCTCAACTACCGCGCCAAGCTCTGGTCCCTCGAAGACGCCCGACGGACCTTCGTCAGTCTCATGCCCTTCTGCAACATCCTGATCCTCGGCGATGGCGACCTGAACCGAATGTTCCAGATCCAGACCACCGACTACCGCAAAGGCGCCCAACTGCTTCGCGAAAAATTCAACCTCGACGTCGTCGTCGTCACCCTGCGCGAAGATATTACCGTCTGGCGAAACAACTGGTCCGCCATCGCCTGCTCCCGCGACGCAATCTACGACGATGTGACCTATCAAATGGACATTGTCGACCGAGTGGGCGGAGGCGACGCCTTTACCGGCGCCTTCCTCTACGCCTATCTGGCATACAACAAGGACGTCAAAAAAGCAATCCAGTACGGAAACGCCGCCTGCGCCTTAAAGCACACGATTCCCGGCGATCTGAACTGGGTTACTCGCGAAGAAGTCGAAGAGCTCATCCGCCGGGGGCCCGGCGGAGGAACCAATCTCCGCATCAATCGATAGAACTGGTTTCATAACCTCTTCAAAGAGACGCGACCGTAAGGAAGCGTGCTTTCTGGATTGTTCCCTCGACCCGCACGACAGCGAAGAAAATTCGCCAGGAAAATTGGGAACGCACTTCTCCGGAAGCTGAAAACTGACGGCTGAGAGCTGATAGCTTCTATCCCAGATCATATTCCTTCAGCTTTCGGTACAGCGTCCGCGGCGCAATACCGAGAATATTCGCCGCCTGCTCCCGATTGCCCTTGGTCATCTGCAGCGTATTGCGGATATGCTCTTTCTCCAACTCCTGCAGACTCTTTCCCGCCATGCGGCTCAACGGAACAATCGCCGTCGTCTGCGATACGTTCGACTGCGCACGAATCTCCTCCGGAACGTCCTCCGCCTCCAGAATCTTCTTGTCCGTCAACACCATCATCGACTCGACGATGTTCCGCAGTTCCCGAACGTTTCCCGGCCAGTGGTAGTTCACCAGAATATTCCTCGCCTCGGAACTCAGCCCCTCCACGCTCTTCTGATGCTGCTCATTGAAAATAGTCAGGAAGTGCTCGACAAGAAGCGGAATGTCCTCACGCCGCTCGCGAAGCGGCGGAATTCGAAGCGTCACCCCTTTGATGCGGAAATACAGATCCTCGCGGAAAGTCTTCTCCTTCACCATCTGGCCCAAGTCGCGGTTCGTCGCGCTCACCAGACGCACGTCCACCGTCACCGGCTCGTTGGAGCCCACCGGTACGATTTCCCGCGTCTCCAGAACGCGAAGCAGCTTCGCCTGCATCGTCATCGGCATCTCGCCGATCTCATCCAGAAACAGCGTGCTCCCGTCGGCGTATTCGAATCGTCCCTTCCGCGTGCTGATCGCGCCCGTAAACGCGCCCTTCACGTGACCGAACAATTCCGACTCCAAAACGCCCTCGCTCAACCCCGCGCAGTCCAGCGTCACCACACGCTTGCTCCCACGCGGAGAGTGCTGGTGAATCGCGTTCGCAATCAAATCTTTTCCCGTCCCCGACTCGCCCTGCAGCAGCACGGTGATGTTCGTCGGAGCCACCTGCTTGACGACCTTCAGAATCCGACGCATCTCCGGCGAAGCCGCGATGATGTTATCGAACCCCAACTTGTCGTCCAACTGCCGACGAAGAAGCATGTTCTCCCGCGTCGCCTGTGCCTGTTTCACCGCCCGCGAAACCACCTCCCGCAATTCCTCCAGATCGATCGGCTTGGTCAGATAGTCGTACGCGTGCTCCTTCCGCAACGCCGCCCGCGCAAGCTGTTCATTCCCGTGGGCCGTAATCAGCACCACCTCGGCCTCCGACCATTTCAGCTTCGTCTCGCGAAGCACGTCAACCCCGTCGACCGCGCCTCCGAGCTTGTAATCCGTGATCACCACGTCGAACGGCCGATCGTTCAGAACGCGACAGGCCTCCTCCCCCGAATGCACGACCATGCAATCAAAATTCGATCGACTCAGACCCTCCGCGATCGCCTCACCGTGGGCCTTTTCATCTTCAACAACCAGTACCGATCCTCTAACCGTCATGATCCCTTCGTCTCCGCAACCGGCTCCGCGAGAGGCAGGAAAATCGTGAAACTCGTCCCCTTGCCCGGTTCGCTGTGCACGGTAATCTGTCCCGAATGCTCCGTCACAATACGTTTCGTCATCGCCAACCCCCCCCCCCACCCCCCGCGAGGATCCTCACGCTAGACTACG
>CAZLZE010000170.1:0-6941 GCA_964563935.1 uncultured Phycisphaerae bacterium
GGACTTCTTCCTTGATGCGTTGGATGTGGCCGCGGCCCAGCGCCTTGACTTCGCAGCCAAGCTCGAAATAGCGGCGGATTTTGGCGTCGTCGAGCACCCCGAAACAATCGACGATCGCGACGGGTCCGCCCGCCCACTTGACCACATCGTCCGGGCTCAAGTCCATGTACGGTTTGTGCCGAACAGCCAGAATGACGGCCTCCGTACCCTTCAGGGCCGCAGGCAGATCCTTCTGAACTCGAATATTGACCAGATCCTCCTGGTTGCGGAAAAAACGTGACCAGGAATGTCCCGGCGCCGGGTACACGTCCTGGGCCTCCAGTTCATACCAGTGATCGACGTACGGATCGTGCACCCGCATGTCGGCTCCCATCTCCGTCAGCTTGCGGACAACGAGTTCCGATCCGCTATATCGGGTATCGCCGACGTCTTCACGATAACTGGCGCCGCAGATCAGCACAGACGCTCCGGCAATGTACTTGCCCATGTTGCGGAGCGCGTCGCGGGTCAGCTCGGCCGCATGCAAACCGCGGGTATCGTTTATATCGATCGCCGTCGTGGACATTTTGAAAATCTGATCACCATCCTCGAATCCGAGAATATGTTTGTACGCCCAGTAACCGAGTCCGCCGTCCTTGGGAAGGCAGTAGCCGCCGACGCCCGGACCGGGGAAGATCATGTTGCTGTGCGTCGGACGCATCTTGATCGCCTTGATAACCTTGATCAGATCGACGCCATTGCGCTCCGCGAAAATCGACCATTCATTCATGAAGGCCAGGATCGTCGCCCGATACGAGTTTTCCACAATCTTCGTCGTCTCGGACTCGATGGGCCGATCCATGACGGTCAGCGGGAAGTCCTCGGTATTCAGAACTTCAGTAAGAAACTTCACGACGCGTTCACGAGCCTTCTGGTTGCATCCGGAGCAGACGCGCCAGAAGTCGCGGATGGATTTCACATACTCGCGGCCGGGCATGACGCGTTCAAAACTGTGAGACAAAAGCGGATCGGACTGGATACCGCGGGCCTGGAAAGCCTTCTTCATGATCGGATAGGCCACGAATTCCGTCGTACCGGGCGCGACGGTCGTCTCGATAAGCACCAGACACTCGGCGGGTATCCGCTTTCCGATCGTCCGCATGGTGGCCTCGAGCGCCGCCATTTCTGCTTCGCCCGTGCGAAGGTTGCCCAGATCATGCTTCGTATAGTCGCACTGAACGTCCACAACGACGCAATCGGCGAACTGGAGGCAGTCGCTGTTGTACGTGGCCACCAGCGTCTTCTTCTCTTCCACGCACCGCCTGATCATCGGATCGACTTCAGGATCCTCCGCCTTGACGGGCGATTCGCCGCGGTTAAGCATGGGAATCTTCCAGTAGCTTCGCGGACTCGGACGTTGGCAGCCAATGACAAATTTGCTGGGCTTGCCCGTCTTCTTATCGACGGTATCGGCGATGATGGCGGCCATGACGGCGCCGACGAAACCGACGCCCATCACAACGACGATTTCCTTCCCTTCGGCCCGGGCGGATTTAACAAGCTCTTCGATGCGCTTGAGTTCGACCGCGTACTCGCCTGCCTGAGGAATCGCAAACTTCTCACCGGTCGGACTGACTGAATAATCGGCCATCTGGTCTTCTCCTGACATATAAACTGTGCCTCGTTTCCATACCGTACCAACGCCCGCTCACAAGGGCCATATGGTATGGGAAAGACCGGCGATTGTCAATTATTCAATCCCACTGAATGTTCATTCAATGACCAATCTCAGCATGATCATCGAAAGCGGCGCGGGGCTTCAGGCCATTTCCGTCGCCCACAAACTGGGACTACCTCTATCTGAACCACACACTCCTGAAGACAAACCGGGCCTTCCCCGGATCACAAGTCGATCAGGACTTTGCAGAATATGATTTTATTGTCACACTAACTTCGTCCGATATGCAGGAAATGAGCGATATCGGAATTCAGTTACCCAATTGATGAACGTTCACGAGGATACCAATGCCGGATGTAATCAACTTTCGCAGCGATACGCAGACGCTTCCGACGCACCAAATGCTCCAAGCCATGCTCAACGCCCCGCTCGGAGATGATGTGTTCGGCGAGGACCCAACCGTCAACAAACTCGAAACCATGGCGGCCGCCCTTTTGGGCAAAGAATCAGCCATGCTCGTTCCCAGCGGAACCATGGGCAACCTCGTCTGCCTCATGACCCATGCCCAGCGCGGAGACGAAGTCATCATCGACCCCGAATCCCATATCTTCTACTACGAAGCCGGCGGTTTGGCCAGCGTGGCTGGCCTTATGCCCATGCCCGTGACAAGTCACAACGGAATGCTCGACCCGAACGCCATCACCGCAGCTATCCGCAAACGCGACGTCCACTTTCCGTACCCTAAGCTCCTGTGCCTGGAAAATACACACAACCGCGCTGGCGGCCGAGTCCTCCCCCTGGAACTGCACAAGCAGATCTGCCGTGTGGCCAGGGATCATGGCCTCGCGGTGCACCTCGACGGCGCCCGCATTTTCAACGCTGCCATCGCGGCGAAAGTGCCCGCGTCAGCCTACGCGGCAGAAGTGGACTCCGTCATGTTCTGCCTGTCGAAGGGACTTAGTTGTCCCGTGGGCTCCCTCGTGGTGGGGTCAAGAGCCTTCATCGACAAAGCCCGCCACAACCGCAAGCGAATCGGCGGCGCAATGCGCCAGGCGGGAATCATCGCCGCAGCCGGAATCGTCGCCCTGGAAACCATGATCGACCGTATGGCGGAAGACCACGCCAACGCAAAAACACTGGCGGTCGGTCTGGCCCAGATTCCAGGACTCTCCGTCGATCTGGCCGGCGTGGAAACGAACATGGTCTACGTCGACCACACCAGCACAGGCCTGACCACCGACCAGATCGTCGAACGACTCAAGACGGCCGGCGTACTCGTCAGCACCCGCCCGCCAACTCACTTCCGGATGGTCACCACACGCCACCATAACCGCGACCTGGTCGCCGAAGCCCTCCGGCGAATCCACAAGGCGTTGGCGGAACCCTAGCCCGTCGACACGACTCGACGCCTGTCATTTCTCCATCAAACCCACTTCCTTCATCGTCCGCGATTTCGCGTTCACCCTGAACGTCTTGATCTCGAACTTGCCGAGCGTCACTTTCTTTCTGATCTTCAGCGGAGGAATGTGAACCACGGTCGATCGTTCGCGGCCCGTCGGCTCGAAGAGGCGAACGATGAACCCGTCACCCTTCTCCACCGGCTTAAACGCTGCCAATTGGACAACCTTGTCCTCAAGAATCACCGACGGCACGATCTTCTTCCCGCCGCCGTTCGGGAAGAACGACAGCGCGAATGGCTTTTCATTGCAGGCCAGGGCCTCACATTCGATCTTTCCCAGCCGTTCGCTTCGCTTGCCCGCGTTGAACCAGAAGCTAAAAAGACGTTCGCCCTGATCGATGCGAGGCAGATAACGGTCCTGCGGCAGGATCGGACGGTCCAGGATCGGATGGCCGGAATACGCCGCTGAGCGGATCAGCGAAATCCGCAATTCCCCGTCCTTAAAATCGGAGCCGTAAACGCCGTCGTTGATACACGTCAAGGCCAGCCCCGCCTTCTTGGAGTCGACCGCGACCCATTTCTGAGCCACCGCTTCATTGCCGTCGGCCGGCAGGTCCTGAACGCCATAGGCCACCTGACCGACATAATCGGCATCCTTAAAAACGGTCGGAACCGACAGCTTGAGCATGCGGTTCTTTTCGTTCCAGTGAACGCGAACCTCGACTTCCACCTGCGTGCCCTTTTGGGGAAGCTTATATCGCTGACAGATAAAGGAATGGTTAAAGCCGAGCAGAACTTCGATCACCGTTCGGGCCTCGCCTTCCTCGATCACGCGGACAGGATCCAGCGTCTTGGCGCGGACCCCGGCAAATTCCGCCGCCTGGGCCTTGGAGAGCAGCGTAAACTCGCCGATCTGCTTGCGGAAGCTCTTGACCGTCATGCCCCAGGGGTCTTCGTTGTCCTCAATCACGATCGGACGCATCGCCCCGGCCTTGAGCATCGAGCCGTCTTTGGTCCGGAACTTATCGACCAGCCCCGTCCGGGTATTGATCACAAACTCCAGATCATCGGTCTTAAAGCGAATGGCATCACCCTTGGCCTTGAGGGTCGGGACCGGCTTTTTCGGAATGATCGTCGGATGGACGTCGAACCGGTTCATCTGCATGGGCAAAAGCTCAGCGGCAAAGACGACGCGCTTACGCCAATCGAGGTTGAGGTTGCTGGCCTCCTTTTCCGCCTGGCAGGGAATGCGTTCACCGTTTCGGAAGACGGCGGGGAACGAAAATTCGTCCTTCCAGTTTTGATTCGCCGGCTGAAACTCGCACTCAAAAACCCCCTTCACCGCAAACGGGTGCGGATTGAACACAAGGATCGGAATCTCCCCTTCCTTCGCCTTGGGCTGACCCGATGCAAGAGCGAAAAACGATCGGGCCTTGACCCGCGAGGCGATCTCCAATCCGTGATCCATCGTCCGCAGCGCCATGTCTTCCACCGGCTGAATCGAAGAGCCCGGAAGAATATCGTGGAACTCAGAGAACATCAGATCATACAGGGCCTGGCGGAGCTCATCAGCCGGATATTTCAACAGGCCGTTGATCGCGGCGGCCGAGGCCATCTTTTCGACCATGTAAAGTTCGTTTTCCAGGAGCCGGTGCTTCTGCTTGATCCGGATCTGAGAGGTATAGCAGCCAACCATCGACGGATTCAGATCCCGCCGGAGTCTCGGCAGGCCCGCCCGCAGAGGTCTCACTGCGGCAAAGAATCCTTCGGGCGTCGAGTGAAGAATCTGGCGGTCCTTCGTTTCGGCGATGACCTGTTTCAGCTGCCGGAGATCCTGGTAAGACGGTCCCCCGCCATGATTGCCGATACCCCACAGGACGAGTCCGATGTCCTTCTGCGAATTATTCGCCAGCCAACTTTCAACCTTCTTGCGCGCCTGGCCCAAGCCGCTGCCGTAGCCCTCCGAACAGCGATGCACCTGGATTTCCGAGCCGTCGAGTCCGACCCAGACAAAGTCATTGTCGGCAATCCCGCTCTCGGTCACATTCGGACGCGCAACGATGTAGGAGTCGTATCCGAGCCGTGAGAAAATCTGGACCAGGCCTCGCGAATGGCCGAACGGGTCCATATTGATCGCCGTCCGAGGTTCAACCCCAAACTTCTCCTTAAAATAAGTCTTACCGAGCAATCCCTGACGAACGAACGATTCGCCGCTGGGCATATTGCAGTCTGGCTGAAGCATCCAACCGCCCATGATGTGCCATTTGCCCTGTTTGACCAGTTTCTGAATCCGCTTGAACAGCGTCGGCTCGTATTCCTCGATCCACTGATACAGGAACGCCTCATTGTGGTTAAAAATGAACCCGTCGAATTCCTCACACAGATCGGCCGCGATGCGGAAGGTGGACATCGCCTCGGCGGCACCCTCCTCCCACTCCCAAAGCCAAACCGGATCCAAATGCGCGTTACAGATCAGATGCAATTGCCTCTGCTTCATAAGCCGATTTCCTTGTACACTTTTACTCTTTATCTGCTTAGACCTTGAAACCGGATACTTTACAGGTTATCGTACGTGTTATCAACACCCGATTTTGGGAGGTCTTCTATGGTACGGAAAAATCACATCGTCTACGGCGTCCACATTACCGAACGGCTCCGGCATGTCCCTGACGTCCAGCATCTTCTGAGCGAATACGGGTGCTTCATCAAGACACGTCTGGGATTGCACGAGGTGGATGAGAAATTCTGCTCTCCCAACGGCCTGCTCATTCTGGAAATGGCCGGTGATGAGCGCAAATGCCAGGAGTTGTTCGATAAGTTGAACGCCGTCGAGGGTGTGGAAGTGAAAAAAATCGTTTTCGAGCATCCCTCGGCATCCTGCTGAGAGACACATTTCTCAGAAATCGATGAATGCGTATCCCTGCATCTCCAGATCAATAACCCGGGTAAACGTGCTCTGTACGACGGATATCTCCGGAAGAAGGTCCGCTCGCGCGATACCCAACTTGCCCATCGACATTTCACAGATCTCCAGACTCACTCCCTTGTCGAGCAGTTCATTGATGATCTCCTTGTTGGGGTTTTCGCCCTCCTTGTGACCGACCCGTCGATAGGCTTCATCCCGAAGCACCATGTACGAGGCTCCGCTATGGAAGATCGCCGAGATGTGGACTTCCTCCAGCGGAATACCCGCCTCCTCGTACTTTTGAAGAAGCTGCTTGAGGAACGCCAGTCCCTCGCCAACCCCGCCTTCCCAGGTGTCCTTACCGATCGGATACACAACCCGAACGTTCGTATTGACCTGAGGCATAATCGGTTCCGAGGCAACGGCGACAAAGAAATCCTCGTTATACAATGCCATCATGATTTCCCCCTTTAAGGTCCCCTATTGCGTTTTGCGCCTGTTATCCCTGGGGGCCGGAACATTCAGACCAAATGGCCGCCACAAAAAGTATTATTCCCGCCTCACATCGACAATAGCACCACCCCAACCGATGTCAAGGAGTTTCTGCGACCCCGTGGTTCGCGGTAAAAGCGGCTCTCAATCGATTGTCCGCCAAGGCCTGCTCGGCACGCACGTATCGGTCTGCAGACATCTATTTCGTCTTCCTGTAACTGATCACCACCGAACTCCGCGGCCGCTCAAGCCGAAGCTCGATCCCCTTCACCATGAGCACTTGTCCCGTATACGCACGCTTCTTCCCCGCACCGGGAACGTTCACTTCATACTTCCCCTTCGGCTCCAGCGACTGCAGCTTGAGTGTCAAAATCGGATACGGACATTCCTCACGCCGGTACGCCAGAACAATACCCTTGCCCAGATCAGGCCGGTCCAGATGATACGCCATCCACACCTCATTGCTCAGACTGTCGCTCGACAGCGGA
>CAZLZE010000171.1:0-6925 GCA_964563935.1 uncultured Phycisphaerae bacterium
CACAACAACGCATTCTCCTTTCCCCGCTCGGTTCGTTCTCCACCGAGCGGGTTATTTTATGCGCATAGAACGCGCCCCGCGCCCCCTTCTCGGCTGAAATTCTTGACCCCGGCCCCAAAACATGGGTAAAGTGGTTCAATTGTGTTTTTTATCAGTAAAGGACAACCATGACTCCCCGTGAGATTATCAAGCGTAACCTCGAACAATCCAGCCCGGTCCGGATCGGGTTTGCCTTTGACAATAATCGCATGAACGACTTCTGCAGCGCCGGCATAGGCCCGTCGGATACGTGGAAGGAAAGACGCTGGGTCGAGGGAAACGTCGAATACTATGACGATGAATGGGGAAACATCTGGCATCGCCTCAAGGACATGAGCCAGGGCGGCGAGATCTACAAGCCGGTTCTCGAATCCTGGGACATGCTCAAAGATTACCAGATGCCGAACATGGCCGACCCGAAACGATTCCAGGGCGCCAAGGAAACCTTCGCCAAGGACAAGGACCATTACCGGCTGGGCTGGCTGCCCGGGTTCCCCTTCGCCATCTGCCGATACATGCGAAAAATGGAAATCTACTTCCAGGACTTGGCCGTCGAACGCGACTACGTCGACGATCTGCACGATCGAGTCACCTCCCTGCTTGAACAGATCATCATCCGCTTCGCCGAAGCCGGCGCGGACGGATTCATCTACTGCGAAGATTGGGGCATTCAGGACCGACTGCTCATCAGCCCGATCATGTGGCGGGAAATCTTCAAACCACTATACAAGCGCCTCTGCGACACCGCTCACAAGCACGGCCTGCACGTCCTGATGCACTCCTGCGGATACAACTGGGAAATTCTGGACGATCTGGCTGAGGTTGGCGTCAATGCCTTTCAATTCGATCAGCCCTCCCTCTACGGCCTGGAGCGTCTGGCCGAAAAACTCCAACGCCACAAAGTCTGCCTGTTCTCACCGGTCGATATCCAGAAGATCCTGCCCACGGGCAACCGCTCAGCCATCGAAGAAGCCGCCAAGAAAATGGTCAAACTGTTCGGCGCCAAGCGCGGTGGCCTGATCGCCAAGAACTACGGCGACCTCGCCGGCATCGGCGTGAAACCCGAATGGGACCAGTGGGCCTACGAAATGTTCGTCCAGGAAAAAGACCTGCCGAAGTAAGACAAGAGAGTAGCCAGCAACCAGTAGTAAGTAGGGAAGATCGCACGCTGAAACGTGGGTAACAACAAGGCAAAAACAGCGGGCACGGCAGGTCGGACCCCTACCGAAGGGCAGAGGCGCAGGGGCAAGCGGGTGGGCGCCAGGGCCCACGTGTGTTCGTCGAAGGCCTTTCCCTAAACCTCCACGAAACGGACGCTCACCTTCAGATCCTGTAACGAGTTTTTCAAATTGACCCAGGCGGAATCATTTAGACGAAAGGCAATCCGTCCCTGGCTGGCGGAGGAGATGTCCACCTTCATAGCCTCACCCGCCGGATGACAGAAGACGGTAATGTGTTCACTGAAAGGAAACTGCCGAAATCCCGGATTCTTCGCGCACACCATCCGCTGATTGGTCACCACGATTCCCGTCTCCCCTTTCTTCACCGAAGGCGTGTCCATATCGGGAACGTAGCTGACGAAACGCTCCTTATCCAGGGGCTTGAACCACTCGGAAATCCGTTTGCGGTCCTGGTCGGGCAGCGCATCCCAGTGGGACCTCTTGCACAGCTTGGTATGGCTTAGCAGTTTGTGGTAATCGACGGTCTCGGTACCGCAGTTGGCGGTGTAGAAGCGAAAGGCCAGGTCGAAGTTGGCGATCCGCAGCAGACAATGGCCATTCTCCGGATCATAAGTCCCTTCCATCGCTGATTGCGCCTCACCTCGGCATCGAGCACAGACGTAATACGGGAACGGACGCGAAAACGGCTCAGCCAGTTTGTTATCAATGGGAAGATATTGCAGCAACTCGACGGTATCGACCTGGGGCAGTTCGGCCAGCGTGGAAACAGGAAAGATGGTCTTCTTGGTCCCGAAACCTTCCACCTGCTTCTTGCTCTCGGGCCAGCGGAGCAGAAAGACCTGCAAACTGTGTTTGCTCAGACAAACCGCGCATTTCTTGGGGAACGAGGCCCGGAACTGTTCCGACTTGAGCAGTTCCGCCGAAAATCGCAAATGAACGCCTTCGCCATCAATCGTCAGGAGTTTCAAGGGAGCGCCGAAGTCGGGGCTGGGAGTCTTACCCGCGCCTGAGGCAGATGCAGCGGTCTGGTGGGCAAATTCCCGTTCCTGCCCCCCTTCCACTACGCTCAGGCCGGCCACCGTCGCATTCTTGGCCTCCTCTTCATCCTCTTCCCCGACTCTGCCACCGGAAACCAGGCTTAGAATTTCATCCTCATCGAGGGATTTGGGAATAATCAACGCGAATACCTTGCGGCATTTGCTGCACCGGGCGGACCGACCGACAATCTCCCGGCGAATCTTGTATCGCTCCGAGCAGTGCGGACAGGATATGACTACTCTGTCTTCCACGCGCCACCTCCGGGCAGAACTTTCGCGTTTTTAAGATATGCCTGCAATTCCGATCAGAGTCATACTGTCATGACACCCTAATCATACCCGGTTTTTTGGCAGTTTCAATAGAAAGAATTTTACCTGTCGCCAGGCGATCCACCCTATTCACCCCTATCTCATGGATTTACGTCGTCTGTCGCTGAACGAGACGCGGCTGCAAGATTATGTCTTTGCCCGGCTTACCATCGATCAGATCGAACAACACCTCGGCGGCGGACCAGCCTTGTTCGTACTTGGGTTGATTGACGGTGGTCAGGGGAATGATCGCCTCCCGGGCGACGGGGATATCATCGATCCCCATGATCGCCAAGTCCGCTGGGATTCGGATCCCCCTTCTTAAAGCCAGGTTCATAATTTGACAGGCACATTCATCGGAGTGAACGAGAATGGCCGACGGACGCGGGTCCGCCTTCAGCCACCGCTCAAAAATATGCTTCGCCTGATCGGGGGAACTCTCCCAAGGCCAATATTCGAACGGCATCTTTCCCATATGCTCCGAAATGGCCTGTTCGACCCCCTTGAGTACCCAATCGCTCCATACCATGCAGGCAATATGTTGATATCCCGTCCGAAGCAGATGCCGACCCGCCAGATACCCAATCTGAACACCATCGACGCAAACATAATGAGAACCCGGCAAGGGATCCCTGGGGCGATGACACATGTACATCACGGGCATCTTTTTCTCCCGCAGAAGACAGCCCGCGGAACCTCGCGTCTCGAACCCTGGCCCAAGAATGATCCCATCTACCCGCCGATCGAACATGAACTCCAATATCTGCCTCTGACGTTCAGCATCGCCGCGATAGGTCATTAGGAGTACGCCGTAGCCTCTCTTCTCGGCAAAATCCTCCACGCCTTGAATGGCTTGGGGCGTAAATGACTGGGCGATCTGATCCAGGATGACCCCGATCAACAGGCTTCGACCCAGGGCCAGCGCTCTACCGACGGTGTTTGGCCGGAACTTGGTGTCCTGGAGGATAGCCTCGATTTTCCGGCGCGTCGCCTCGTTCAGACGAATCGTCCCCCGGCGATTGTTGACGACGGCGGAGACGGCCGTGCGGGATACGCCCGCCAGATCCGCGATCTGCTGCATCGTCATGATCGGCTTTTTTCTTTCCAGTCTGGTTCCCATAGTCCACCATCTTAAAAAGGTGATCTTCCTCTGTCAAGCGAGAGAACGGCATACACGCTGATAACGCGGTTTATCATTATATTTGTTCTTGACTCCCGACCGGCGTTCCCGTACAATGAGCAGTGTCACATTAAGAACAAAAGGAATCGCCGTGTTAAAGTGCCTGAAAGAAAATTGTCGCTTTCACCAGAGATCTGATTACCAGAACAGATCTTTCACTCTCATCGAACTCCTGGTTGTGGTGGCGATTATCGCCGTACTTGTCGCACTTCTTCTTCCCGCACTCGCTTCGGCACGAGAGACGGCGCGACGAGTCTCCTGTGCCTCTCAACTCCGACAACTTGGCAGCGGATTCCATTACTACGCCAATGAACACGCCGAATATCTGCCCCTGGCCTACGATCCTGCAGTTAATCAACAATGGCCCTATAAAATCGATCCCTTCCTCGGATCGGGAGTCGCAGGCGTTTCGCCCCGCACGGAAAATCTCTTCTTCTGTCCGTCCAAATCCTATAAAGATCAACCGCTTGTCGGATTCATGAACGGCTGGAACTATTCCATGAATCCCTGTCTGGGTAATGCCAACGCGTATGATGCTCGATTTCCCCAACAGAAAGTCTCCACCGATCGGGCCTCGGAGTTGTTCCTTCTGTGCGAGTTCTGGTATTACCGTTTCGAAAACTACTATCCAGCCCCGCTCTATCCCGACGCCAATCACGGAGAGCCAAACCGCCAGACTCTGTTTGTCGACAGCCATGTCGATTTTATCAGCCGCGAACGGTACCTTGATCCCATCTGGTATGTAGCGGGGGTAGATGGTCTGTTTCGAAATGCAGACTGGTTACAAAACTAGAAATGATCTTCCTGGAATCGATATTTCACCCAGAACGTTGATAGGTCATTTGATTTGCAGATCATGACGAATACTCAGCGAACAAGGAGTTTGCGTATGCGCATCTTTCTAGCCCTTGTGATGGCAATCGGACTGACAAGCCCGGCTTTGGGACAATTTAGATATGCCCCCATCGACAAAGTCTTTTTTTCCGACGAGCTTCAGGTTTTGCTGACCGCGGAAGAAACACCGGGGATCGAAAAAGTGACCGGATTTCACCGGACCCTGGCGGAAAAAGGAACGTTCAACTTTTTCCGTACGACCGGCGATTCCCGACAAGGGCTGGCAGTCAAAAAGTGGGACGATGTGAAGGCGGGCAAGACGGTGACGGCCCTCTCGCTCACCGGGCAGGTCGATCTGGGCGGAAAGAAAGTCAATCTGACCGAGACCGTTCAGGCGGAGGCGAACGGGGTCCGCTTCACCTTTCAGTACGATCCTGCGGCAGTCGGAAAAGACCGAAAGGGCGTGTTCATTCTCCGATTACCGGAAAAGATCTTCAAAAATGAAAAATTCCTGATCGACGGCAAGGAAGTCCTTTCGGCGGTGAATCCGAAGAGCATTACGTTCGGGCAGACCCCGTGCCTGGACATGGCCATGACGATTCAGCAGTCGGCGGGAGTTCGTATCCGACGGACACCGGGAAATCCGTGGGCGGTGGAGCTTGAAAGCACGCCGAAGGGCAAACTGGAGTTTGTGCTGATCCCGCCCGCGCCATCCCTGGCAATTACCCTGACCACGGATCGGTATCGACACGTGTTTGAAGAAGATCAACCGGTCCGAATTCAGATGGATATTCGTCGCGCCGGCAGGGTGGCCGGTGACGTGCCGATCACGATGAAAACAACGGTGACCGACTATTACGGCCAGACCGTCTATCAGGACAGCGGCGAAACAGTCCTGTCGAATGGAAAACCCTTCACGCAGACCATCGAACCCAAACTGACGAAAAAGGGTTATTACGTGGTCAAAACCGAAATTCTGGACAAAAAATACAATCAACCCTATAACGGTCTGCTGACCCTCGGGGTGATCCGGCCGCACCCGCTGGACCGGCCCTTTAAGCCCACGGATTATTTCGGACTGTCCGGAATCAGCGGGGCCTATGACGGCGGGTTGGCTGCAACGCTGGCCAAGAAGATCGGCGTCCAGTGGTCGCGTGACGAGTGCGGATGGGCGTATCGGGAACCCGTGAAAGGACAGTACGATTGGCGTTTCACGGATATGGCTGTGGCGGTCACCGACAAGCTCAAGATCGGCAATCTCTTCTTCAGCGAATTTGCCCCGTGGGGAATGGATGAAAAGGCCAAATGGCGCCCGCCGCTGAAAGATGAAGAGGCCTGGCGAAAATTCTGCCGACTCAAAGCCGAACGGTACAAGGGCAAAGGCCACGCCTGGGAAGTGACCAACGAACCATACATCGGCGAGATGCCCGTCGACAGCTGCGTCAAAGTTCATCAGATCGCCACGGAAGAAGCCCATAAAGTCGATCCCAACACGGTGACCCTGGCCTGCGTGTCGGCGCCGTGGGCATTTGATTATTTGAAGGCGTATCTCAAGGCCGGCGGCGCCAAGGCCACCGATGCCATCGCCCTTCACCCTTACGTCTGCGGCGGCGCCGATTCGCCCGAGGCCCGCGATCTTGAAGGTTATATGAAGCGGGTCCGAGCGGAAATCGACAAATACCGGCCGGGGATGCCCATCTGGTGGACGGAACAGGCGTGGTCCGCCGACGACTATGATAAAACCGATCTGCCCGAGATCGGCGAACCGATGCGGTATATCATTTCCACCGATCGCCTCCAGGCGAGTTATTGCGTGCGGGCCCACCTGATCGGTCTGGCCGAAGGGGTTCGGCACTTCGCCTACCATGCCTTCCAGGCCTATGACGACCGGTGGCTCCTGAATATGATCCGCCCGGAGGGAATCAAACCGATTATCTGCGCGTACAACACGATGACCTGGATGCTGGACGGCAAGGAGTTCGTCGGGCAGGAGAAAATCGGTTCCGACGTGCGCGGCATGGTCTTCAAAGGTCCCGACGGCTACATCCTGGCCTACTGGCATGCCGGGGTGCCGGAGAAGACCGGCACGGTCACGCTTTCAATTCCGCCGCAGGATAGCCGGGTCATCGATCTGATGGATAATCGCGAACAACTGGATGTCACTCAATATACCATTTGCCTTCCAATCGACGCGGGTCCGCGTTTCCTCCTTTCCTCCTATAACGATAAGGCGCTTCTGCAGGCCTTCAAGGCCGGGGCCGTCAACGTCAAGCTGAGGAAGTAATCGTTCAGCCGAGGGTGCGTTTGGCGAAAAAGGAGTAAGCATGGAGTCCACATACCGCCGC
>CAZLZE010000172.1:0-6860 GCA_964563935.1 uncultured Phycisphaerae bacterium
GCGAGACGGAAGCAGCTTTCCCAGGGCGGACTTTCAAACCCGGGATGTCAACTTGCGGGCCTTGGGGATGGGCGTGTTGGTTGGAAGCGTGGCAGGGGGGGTGCTGTATTTGTTTCCCGGAGTACGGACGCTGGGGTCGGCAGTGTTGTGGGTGATGATGGGGATTGGGTTCTACGCGTTGATCCGACTGCTGCTGGCGATCGAGGCGAATACCTTTCATACGGAAGAAACGCTGCACCGGCTGATGCGGCATCACGATCAACTGGTCGATGGGATTCATGCGGTCAATGAGAGTATTCTGTTGAGCGAGGAGGCTAAGTCGATCGCGTTCCGCGATAAGGACCTCCAGGCCTTGCGGCAGGCGATCGAGGACGAGATCTCAAGCAAGGATTGGGAAGCGGCGTTGTATTTGGCCGACCAGATGGAGAAGAAGTTTGGAGCCCGTCAGCAGGCGGAGAGTCTGCGTCAGAAGGTCGTCGAGACACGCGACAAGGAAGAGGCGGACAGGCTCGCGATGGCGCTGGCAAAGGTTGAAGACGCTATGAATGCGTTCGAGTGGGAGTCGGCGGAATCGCAGATACGTCAGATTCAGCAGGACTTTCCCAATTTGCCCAAGGTTGCGGAATTACCGGACAAACTGGATAACGCCAAGACGGTTCGAAAGAAGTGGCTTATCCAGCAGTGGGACCAGGCGGTTCAGAACAATGAGATCGACCGAGGGATTGAGATTCTGAAGGAATTGGATCAGTATCTGACGGCGAGTGAAGTGGCGGCATTTGAGGAATCAGCCCGGGGTGTGTTCAAGGCGAAGCTGCACAATCTCGGTGTCCAGTTCAGCCTGTTCGTGGCGGAGAAGGTGTGGGATCGTGCGCTGGCGGTGGCGGAGGAGATCGTCAGCGAGTTCCCGAATACGCGAATGGCCCAGGAGATCAGCCAAGGGCTGGCGAACCTTCGAGCCAAAGCACAGAGCACAAAACCCGGCGGGGCGAAGTGAGGCAGGGGAGAGGATCGTACGCTACAGAGTTTGTAGGGTGGGTTTCGGCCCCCACCGTTTTATCCGTGTCGTATAGATCGTATTATGATATGAAAAGGTAGCTTCAATGCCGGACTGGTTGGCGATAGTTTTTCTTGCGGCGATGGGCGCATGCGTGGGTAGTTTCCTAAACGTGGTCATCTACCGGATGCCGCGGGGCGAATCAATCGTTCATCCCGGTTCGCATTGTCCGCGGTGCAACCGGGCCATCGCATGGTATGACAATATTCCCGTACTGAGTTATCTTGCCCTTGGCGGTAAATGTCGATACTGTCGAACGCCGATCAGTCCTCGCTACGGATTGGTGGAGTTGATCACGGCTGTTCTTTTCGTCGCTCTCTATGATGCTTTTTACAGAGTCGGAATGCATTCATGGATGGGCAATCTCGCAGTGGATTGGCCCCTCTTCGCGGCACATTTGGTGCTGCTGGCGGTTTTGGTCGCCGCATCCGCGATCGATATCGAATATTACCTGATTGACATTCGGATCACGTATGTGGCGATGATTGTAGGGTTGGTGGGGTGGACATTTTTGCCTGAACTGACGGTGACGGAGCAGTATCGGTTGGGGGCTGTTGACGTTGGATTGCTCGGAGGTGTTTTCGGGGCGGGCATCGGACTGGTTGTTCGGCATCTGCTTCTGCGGAGCAGCGAGAGCGATGTGACGGATACTCAGGATCATCAGGAGCAAGAAGCGAAGCAGGATGCGGCCTTGCCGGTATCGCCGAGCCGGGCTTGGGTGGTGGCGTTGGTGTTCTTTTTTCTTGGATCGTTGGGGCTGATCGCGTGGGCGATCCTGGGAGGTGCAACGGTCCAGGATTTCAAGCCCCGCGGGTTCATGTACCTGGTGTGGGCGTTTCTGGCGATCGTCGCCGGTGCGGTTCCGCGGCGGTCGAGCGACGAGGAGATTGTACAGATCATCGAGCAGGAGAAATCGACGGCGAGAAAGGTCGCTGGTGTTGAACTGCTCGGATTACTTCCGGTGATTATCGGCTTTGTGGTGGGGTTCGTGCTGTTTCGGTATGTCGCGCCGATGGAGGCGTTCGGATCGAAGGCGTATGGGTGGCGTGCGGATTCGTTCATGCCTGTGCGCGGGTTCATGATCGCCTTGACAGGGTTGATCTCGGCGGCTGCGTTCGGATGGGTCGTTCGCATAGTGTTTACTCTCGTCTTCGGAAAAGAGGCGATGGGAGTAGGCGATATCTACATCCTGGCCGGCGTCGGCGCGGTGGCGGGAGCGTTCGTCACGATCATCGGGTTCTTCCTTGGGTCCGTAATCGGCGTCGTCGGAATCCTGGTACTGCTCTTGTGGAAGACATCAAGGGCGCTGAGCTACGGACCGTGGATCGCGATCGGGGCGTTGACGTGTCTTCTATTTTACAAGTCGTTGGTGGAGTATCTCAGACCGTTGGGAACGATGGTTCGGCAGTTGTACGGGGACGGATAAAGATGGTGGGCAAGGCCCACGCTACAGTGGGCAAAGAGGGTTGACCAGTTTTTAACAGGGGTGCTGACGATGAACAAGCAAAAAACGAAGGCGTGGGTCAGGTTGATTGTGACGGTGGCGATTGCGTTGGAAATCATTCTGATCTTTGTGATGAACCGGGACAACAAGGCGGACTTATGGTTGTTTTTCGGGGTGAAACTGACGCAAGTACCGATCATTGTAATGCTTATCGTCACGGTAATAGCGTCCATCGGCGGGTTCCTTCTGATCAAGGGGCTTCGCGGAACGTTTCGCGAGATCGGGAAGCCGGCTGAGACGGGAAAGAAACCCTGACCGAGAGTTTGCCGCAGTACCGTGGGCTCCAAGTGAATATTTGAACATTGGGGTTTACAAACGGGCAAAGATTGGTATAAAAACAAGAATGAAAACGACCCTAAGTCGTTGCTAGTTAACTTTTTTGGAGGCCAAAACAATGTTGGGCAAGTTGCTTCGGGTGAACTTGGTAATCCTTGGACTCTTGGTGGTGGGTGGATGTTGCGATCAGTACAAAAAGCAGGTTGACGATCTGACGCTGAACAAGCAGGACCTGGAAGGACAACTCCAGCAGCTTAAGGGCGAACTGGACGACAAGCAGGCCGACCTGTCCAAGTGTCAGGACAAGCTGGCAACCTTGACGGCTGAGCGCGATGCTCTCCAGAGGCAACTGGGCGCAGCCAAGGCCCAACCGCAGCAGCAGCTTCCCGCCGGGTGGGAAGTGCGTAAGGGAATGGTCATGACTTCGCTTCCCGAAGCCGTGTTGTTTGCTCCTGGAAAGGCCGACCTGAAGGCCTCGGCGACCTCGCGTCTGAACACGGTTATTCGCCAGATCAAGTCGAATTTCCCGGGCCAGGATGTCTATGTGGTGGGTAATACCGATAGTGACCCCATCCGCCGAAGCAAATGGGACGACAATCTGGAACTCTCACTGCATCGAGCTGCCGCTGTGACGCGGTTCATGATATCGCATGGCATGAATCCCAAACAGGTGGTCGCATCCGGTGTTGGAGAATTCAGGCCCGTGGCCTCCAACTCGACCAGGGCGGGCAAGACCAAAAACCGGCGAGTCGAGTTCTGGATCCTCAAGCCGATGTAACTGATAACCCGAACAGTCGGGGATGATTGGTTGTCCTTTTCATGACTGTTCCAACGTGCAGAGAATAGAGAATGATCGGTATTATTGATTATGGAATGGGCAACCTTCGATCGGTGCAGAAGGGTTTGGAGCGGGCTGGCGCCCAAGCGAAAATCATCACCGGCGCCGAGGAGATTTTGGCCTCCGATAAGCTGGTCTTGCCGGGCGTAGGGGCGTTCAAAGATGCCGCCAGGACGCTTCGCGACAAGAACCTGATCGGACCCATTCTTGAGTTCATCGGAAAGGGGCGTCCCTTTCTGGGTATCTGCCTTGGTCTGCAGCTTCTCTTCGACGTGAGCTATGAGGACGGCGAGTATACGGGGTTGGGTATCATTCCGGGCGAGGTGGTTCCCTTCAATTTCACCGGTGTTCAGACGGACACTCGTCTGAAGATCCCGCACATGGGATGGAATGAGCTGCGATGGGACAAGTCTGTGCCGCTCCTGGCTGGGTTAGAGCCGGGCGTCAGCGTGTATTTTGTCCACTCGTATTACGTCGTTCCGAAGGATACTTCCGTGATCGCCACTCGGACGCAGTATGGAATCGAGTTCACGTCGATGGTCTGGAAGGACAACGTGTTCGCCACGCAGTTCCATCCGGAGAAATCGCAGAAGGTTGGTCTGAAGATGCTTGAGAATTTCGGCAAGTTGTAAGAACGCGGCGGGGAAAGGAGAACGTAATGGAGATTTTCCCGTCGATCGATATTCGCGACGGAAAAGTGGTCCGCCTGATCCAGGGGGACTACGATCGGCAAATCGATTATCCCGTGGAGCCGAAGGCTGTCGCGGAAAAATATCTTGCCGCCGGAAGCCGATGGCTTCATATGGTCGATCTCGATGGCGCGAAGACCGGCACCGCCTACAACATGAGTGTGCTGGAGGAAATCCTCAAACTCGATGGACTCAAGGTTCAGATTGGCGGCGGCATCCGTTCCCAGCGGATCATCAAGAGACTTCTCGACGCCGGGGCCGAACGCGTCATTATCGGCACACGAGGCATAGAGGACTGGGAATGGTTCCAGTCGATGGTTCATGACCCGGAATTTGCCAACCGGATCGTGCTTGGGCTTGACGCCCGCAACGGAAAACTTGCCAGCCATGGCTGGACGCAACAGACCAAAATTCTTGCCTCCGAAGTTGCCGCCAAAGTGTCCAAGTGGCCGTTGGCGGGAATCGTCTATACCGACATCGCGAAGGACGGGATGTTGTCGGGTCCGAACTTTGAGCAGGTGGAGGTGATCGCCAAGTCGACCGCGATTCCCGTGATTGCCTCGGGTGGAATCTCGTCCATTGATGACGTTCGGCGATTGACCACTCTTCCCGTGGCCGGAGTCATCATTGGCAGAGCCCTTTACGAGGGGAAGGTGGACCTTCGTGAGGCGGTTGAACTGGCGAGAACCTGATGAAACTGGCCGTCAACTATTCCTTGCCTTCATTGGCCCTGTTGCGGGATGGGAAGATCCGGATGGATCTGTTCAAGTGCCCCCCGTGGCCGGAAAGAGTTGCCGAGGCACGTCGCGTTCACCCGACTTATGTGCATTTTTCCATGAAGGCGGGAACCGGGTGTGCCGACGACAAGACACTCAAGGAAGTCGAGGGTCTTCTCAGTACAAGCGATACACCGCACGTGAACTTGCACCTCTCGCCGCATCCATCTTGCTTCGAGAGTATGGCCCTTGAAACGCGAGACCCCGCTGATGGCGAGCGGCTGATCCAGGCGATGCTCGACGATATTCGCTTCTTCTCCTCGCGATTCGGGAAAGAGAAAATCGTATTGGAGAATCATCCATGGACGCTGAACCCGAAGCACCTCGTTATTCGCCCAGCCATCGAGGCGACCACGATCACGCGTGTGGTGCGGGAATCCGGGTGCAGGCTCTTGCTCGATATCACGCACGCTCGGATCTCGGCCAGGTATCTCGGCGTGGATGTTCGTGAGTATATGTCGTCGCTGCCGGTGGATCACCTTGGTGAATTGCACGTGTCCGGGGTGGGTGTGCTGCCGGGCGATGTGTGGGAAGACCATTATGCCTTGCAGGGCGAGGACTGGGTCCTTGTGGAATGGGTGATCGAGCAAATCCGCGAGGGGCGATGGTCTTGCCCGTGGGCCATGGTTTTTGAGTACGGGGGAATCGGAGCACCGTTCGCCCTGCGAAGCGATCCGAACGTGTTGGGCACGCAGGTACCGCGACTGTTCTCGCTGGCCCGCTCGGTGGAGCCCCAGTGAACAAGAAGAAGTATCTTTGTGTTTGAAAAAATGCCGGTCTTCGTATATTCTGAAAGACTAGTTGGGGGCTTGATACGAACCTGCAGAAGAATCCGCCAAAAAGCCTGAATTGACATTGTTAGCCTTGCCGAGTACTTTTTGAACAAGGGGGAGGGATTATGAACTGCAATTACCGTTACTCTAGCCGTGTTCGCGGTTTTACGCTCATTGAACTGCTGATCACCGTGGCGATTATCGCGATACTGATCACCATTCTGATACCTGCCATTGCGATGGCGAAGGAACGGTCCCGGCGGGGAACATGCATCAATAATCTGAGTCAGATTGGAAAGGCCATCTTCATGTACGCCCAGGAAAATAACGACAATCTTCCTCTGACGGCCGACGATTCCAGAAACGATATCTGGAATGGGACGAATTACTTGATTTATGGACAGTTGCTTGTGAAACAGCAGGTCACAATACAGGACTTCTACTGTCCAGCCGCCAAGGTATTCAATCCGGACAACTCTGCGAGCGGATATCAGAATGTCGGTGTGCTTGGAACCGATAACGTGACACGCTCAAGCTATTATCAGCGAGGGGCTCCCCAGGGTGCGCCCAAACAGATCACCTTTGACGAGCCACGGGCGCTGATTTCGGACATGGAGATCCGTGATACCGGCGATCTGAACTACAGCACAAACCACGGTGAAGGTGTGAACACATTATATCTGGACGCCCATGTGCTATATGTGGAAATTCCCCCTCAGGTGGAGTTGTGGCGAAGCGATTATGTCCTGGCCGGAGGGGACCAGTTAGATATGTCCGGGAATGTGGTGAAGATAGGCTCTTGGACCCAATTGGATCGGGGGAAGACCGAGCCGATCAGTCCATAACATCGCCATTGCTGACGAGATAATTATAATGAGCACATAATCCGCGGAACAATCAGATGATGTCCCAGGCGTAGTTGGAAGTTGAAAAAAGGTGGCGGCTCCTTG
>CAZLZE010000173.1:0-6742 GCA_964563935.1 uncultured Phycisphaerae bacterium
TTTAGCGGTTAATTTGGCTATTGGCATGGGATCCGGCCGGGACGCCCCGGTTCACCCCCACGTGCGTGGGGAATATGCTAGGGGGGAGGGAATGAAATAGGGAGTGGCCGGTTCACCCCCACGTGCGTGGGGAATATCAATATCATCGCCGCCGCCAGATTGGAGCGTACGGTTCACCCCCACGTGCGTGGGGAATATACTGGATATTACGCTGATTTCGGGGTTTTTGGAAGCAAAATGCCTTCGAAGTCTGTAATGACCTTGCTGGTATCGCCGTAGCTCTGGATGGCGAAGCCCTGTTCGCTGTTATCGGAATGGATCAGGAGGGCGGCTCCGTCCTTGACCGAGCGAATGACTTTGAACCACAGCAGTTGTCGAACGCGGGCGGAGACATGGCCGACGAAGACGCCCGTCTTTGGCTGAATCAGCCAGCGGGTGAGTTCACCCCGCAGTGACGCCTGGACTCGTTCCAGAATCAGGATGGTCATGGTCTTTTTCCTCCTTTGCTATCGGGTCGGGGTTGGGGCAGAGTTTGAGTATCTTTCCAATCGGCACGGAAGCGGGAATGCTCTGGGGCGTCCACCACTCGGCGGGCAGAGCCGCGTCGTCGGCGAATTCGTCGGGCTGGGCCTCCAACGCCTTGATATCGACGTCCAGCACCTTGGCAATATCCGGAATAATTTTTTCCATCAGACGGCTTTCCTTGAAGCGGTCGCGGCAGGCGATTCGGACCTCGCGTTCCAGGTTCGGCGGGTTCGCGGCGGCGAGTTTGAATGCCATGGGAATGGTCAGATCGGCCTTATACAGATCGGCGATATCGTAGACGAAGGACAGTTGTTTACCGGTATGAATGAACCCCAGGGCCGGGGAATACCCGGCGGAGAGGATTGCGGCGTGAACCAGTCCGTACAGGCAGGAGTTTGCCGCCGACAGTGCGCGATTGACCGGGTCGCTGTAGTCCCACTTTTCGCGGTTATAAGATCGGCCTTGCCACGTGACGCCCGCTTCGCGGGCGGCGTCGGCGTAGGACTGGCGAACGCGGATACCTTCCATGCCGCGAAGCTGCTGAAGCGTCAGATTCATATCCACGGGTTCACGGAACCGGAGGCAGTACATTCGCACGACCACTTGCAGCCGCGTGAGGTCGTTGCTGACGAGTCGGGCCTGATGGATCATATTACGGCTGTGACGCGAGCCGCCGAGTCCCTGGGCGTAGAACCGAACGCCCTGTTCGCCGGACCAGATGACCAGGCAATTATTGTCGGCCAGCGTTTGAACGGCGGCGTGGGTGATCGTGGTGCCCGGTCCCAGGACGAGCACACCCAACGCGGCGGATGGAACGGGCGTCGTCCCATCCGCCTGATGCAGGGCGATGGCCTTTTCATGGCGATCCACCACCGCATGTTCCACGTAGAGGTAGCTGAGCTTGTCGGCGAACTTCGGAATCTCCTGGAGGTTTTTGAGTCGCACGTGTTATTCCTTTGTCAAAGAACGATTTTACAGTCCCCCCCGAATCTTACGGCCTAAGGCCGATCAAACTTCGCCAGTGAAAGCAGCCCAAAGCCAAAGGCCTTGGCCGGTCCGATGCCGGAGATAAGAGTCTTGCGGAATGCTTCGGGGTCGGTAACGGTCAGGATGCCCTCGAATCGGACCGACAGCAGTCGCTTGCTTTCGAGGATGCCATCGCGTTTGTCAACGTAGACGTAGCCGGATTGGATTGCCACGTCGTCGATACCAAAACCGCCCTTCTTGCCACGGGTGACCAGCCAGTCCTTGAGTTTCTCGAACGGAACGGGAATACGCTTGCCTATCCATTTGCCGTCTAGAGGATTGCCCCGGATATCCTTGGAGTTCTTCGAACATCTTCTTGTGGGGTTTGCGGACAGCAGGAACCTGAAGTGCTGCCCTTCCGTGAAGGATGGGTTGAATTCCTTGACCTGCGGGGAGTGGGCCAGGAGATGCTCCGCATTATGGAAAGCGTATGCCCAGTTCGGCTCAATAGCCGAGAGCACAAGAATCACCACATTCCCGCCCGGTTGAGGATCAACGCGGAAAAGAAACCCGGTTTCCTGCGTCCGGTTGACGTGGACATGCCCTTGGGCAAATTCCTGAGGATCATACGGACGAAGAAAGAATTTATCCTTCTCCAGACGTGCCTTCGAAGGAAACGCCATGCACAATCGCTGATGGACGCGGTAGAGGTTCCGCAGCCAGAGCCGACCGGGGCGGGGCCGGTCCGGATTGTCGCCCACGTTGATGAGCAGCGTCGATAGATACATCATTCCACCTCCTCGGGCTGCAAGCGCCTTCGACGAGTCTCCAGGGACCGAAATTCGACAATCTCTCGGCGTTTGGCAATGATCTGATCCCGCCATTGCGGGTCTTCGGGGTTGATTCGGTCCAGGCCCATGCCCAAGCCGTATTCGATCATGGTTACCGCGTCGTGACAAAGACGGCAGAGGGAACGCAAGTCTTCCTGCGCCTCATTGCCTCCGGCACGACGATAGGTGATATGCTGAACCGTGGTCGCCGGAGCCTTGCAGAAGACGCAAAGACCATGGTCCGCATCTAGACGCTGTTCCCGGCGTCTTCGGTATTCCGTATTGGTGTAGTCCGCGCGAATTCTTTTCGGCCCCGGCGTTCGATTCAGGAGGGGCTCTTGAGCCACTTTCACGTCACCGTCTGGTCCGACTGTCAGTTGCCGCCGGATCACGAACCGCGGCTGGTGGGCGGGTGGACTGAAACCCACCGGAACATCGTACCACACCTCGGCGTCCGACGGAGCCTCCGTGTGATTGTCGTCGGACTGCCAATCCATCAGGCAGTCCACAACAGGCGGAACCTCATCGTCCCGGAATCGCTTTTGATAAGGCACGGATACAATGGCGGAAAGAACGCTTTCCTGACGGCTCGGATCGGCCACCCACACGGGCAGTGACGGCGGGCAGCACTTACGGCCCAGGTACAACGACCATTTCGGCTTCTGAACCGCTGCGGCCAGTTCGCCGATCAGGTCCACCGGACCTTGCAGGGCGACCAGGAAGCGAGCATCGCACAGGTACTCTCGCCGACTGAGTAGCGGCCCTTCCCTTGCTTTTCCAGGTCCTTCCGAGATCGGCATCTGCATCCCGGCTCCGACAGTGTGATAATCCCACCAGCGAACGCCTGGGGAATCGATTCGGACGGCCAGACGCAAGGAGTCGAATCTTTTCCGATGCTCCGGGAAGGCATCCCGCGAAATTCCCATCGCCGCACACAGTAGGCCGATGATCCCCGACTTGGTCGGGGCCTCCGCCGTCCGTCGGATGGCGAACTTCGATTCATGTTGGCCCCAGGCTTGGAGCGGACCTTCGAGACGAAGGAATAGGGTATTGGGGCAGTTGTCTGTCGTGGTATCCATCGGAACAATCTCCCTTAGTTGATGGTGACCGTCTGAACCTTCTGCCAGTCAAAGCCCATTTCATGCAGGAGTCTTCCGACTAGCTTGTCCAGCGATTCCACAGATTCGCCGCTCGCCCCCTGGGCCCCGTCGAGTTGGAGCTTGTAGCGAAGATTGGGCGAGAACCAGAATCGTTTCTTCGGGCCGCCAAACCCGGTGTCCATGTCGTGGATGTACTGTCCGAGTTGGGCAATGCTCTGAGTGACCATATCCCGCGGACCGGTGAGGGGAACGGGGGCGGCGAAGGCGTTGGCATAGCTGATGGGCGTATCCTTGATCTCAACGACGATTCCATCGGGCGGATTATGGGCGGCAAAGCTATTTTGTTTGCCGGTGGGGTTTGCCAGAGCCGCGCCCCGCAGGAAGGCTCCGACGGTGTGGGCGGCCAGCTCCTTGTTGCCCTTGAGATTGCTGACAAGCTGGTCCCAGTCGATGGAAAAATATTTGTAGAAGCAGGCGGATGCAAACATCGCTTCATCGAGGTAGGCGGCTCCGGCATCATCTCCGGGAAGATCATCGGCAGCGACGAAATAATCGACTTCTGGAGTCGCCGAATGAGTGGAGATGGCATGCGCGGCCTGCAACGCCGCTTCCACGGTCGTATCGTACTTAGCCAGTTCCTTCGTCTCCAGCATTCGCCCCGTCAAGGCCATATCGGGAACAGCCACTTCCGTCGCGATCAGTTTGGCGAATTCCTGGGCGAGAGCGTCCGCGTCACCGTTGTGCGTTTTCAGAAGGTTCGCCATCTTGTCAATGGCGCTCTGCGAAACATAGATGGCCATATCAGTGGTGCCGTCGTCCTTGGCGTCAAAGCCGCACTTCTTGAGGACCTCTGACGCGCGTTTCTTGGCGTCCTTGTTCCCATTCACTTTTCCACTGATGATCTCCGCCAGCCTGCGGGTCCGAATGCTGCCGAGTAATCGGCTGAACTGCTCGCTCTGGCGGATACTTCGCTTGAGGCACTGGCTGGAAATGCGGTTCCGCAGGACGCCGCCGAAATAGCATGTCTTGGGCGCGCCCAGGTCGTCCCGGTTGAGATTTGACGGGCTGTGGTTCTGGATGATGTGAATGTCGATCAACATACGATGTCTCCTACAAAAAGTTAACACTGTGAATTCCGTTCGAGAAACTCCTTCGCCCACTGGAGGCGGGTCTCCCGGTTTTCCCATTGTGAAAGGTCATCGGTGAGGCGGATCCAATCCACCGACAGTGACCGGCGGGCCAGCATGCGGAGAAACTGTTGCAAAGGAACTTCGAGCTGCGACAGGGGCAGCCCGAGCAGATCGTCAAATTGCTGTCGAAGCCGGGCGTTATCCGATAGTCGACCGAGTTGACGCGCCACGGTTGCGCCATTCTCCTGATCCAGTGGACAAAAGCTGAAAAGCTTGGCCACCAGCCATGCGACTTCCCGTCGTGGGGCAAATTGGCTTTTCTGACGCAGGGGCCACCACAGTCCGGCGAAGAGATCAAAGCCGTTCAGCGAGCGATCCAGCGGCTTGTTAGCCAGTGCCCTTAATCTTCCTCGGTCCCCGGTCTTCAGTGATCGGATGTTCTCCAGAAAATCATGCGTCGCGGTCATCGTTCCTTCCTTTCTTTCTTGGCAAGCGACTTTCGCGGCCTAGCCAATCTTACGGCCTCCTGGAGTTGTCGTTGCCGATCCAGATGCTCCGAAGTGGCGTTCGGATATAGAGAGGAGGCCAGAATGCCAATCGCCTTACGGTACTCCTGCAGCCCCTCTTGAAAGTCTGTCTCGCCATCATTCGCCGTCAGTTCGGGAATTCGGCGGGAGACCTGAGTCTCGACATGCGGGGTCATTGCGGTGACACCGGCCCGAATCCCGGTGTACTTGCGGCCCTTCGGCTCCATTGCATCCCAGTCTTTCGGCTTAAGCCGCCGGAGATTGTCGACGGTTTCCTTCCACTGTCGCACGGAATCGGGGTTGGTTGCCCCAATCTTACATGTTCGCTCCCAGACGTCCACGTACTTGGCTTTGCTCGTGGAAAACCCCGTAATAAACAGCGTCAGGCCTCGGCTCTCGTCGGGGAACGACACTTCGGAGAACAACTGGCACCACGGTCTATCGGCTATAAGCTCGTCCTCCAAGTTAGGAGCCTTCACCGCCTTGTCCGAAGAGGAATAAACGACGTGAGGATCTTTCCAATGCCGGTTCTCCAGCGAACCCGCCGATTGAAATTCGCAGGATAGAATCAACTCTCCAACCCGCTTTCCACAACCGATGCAACACTCGTCCGACTCCGAGGGATCATGGAGGTACACTCGTCGGGAGAGAACCGTCAGTCCCGTCAACAATGGAACGGGAGCATCCGTCGGCGGCGTCATGCGGCAATCCTCCCATGCGGGGACGCCTAAGTCGCCGCCGTGCTGTCGCCAGTTGAGACGCAGGGTCTCCAAGAGAGTCTTCCCAAGCGGCATAACGTAGATGGGCGGTACGCCGTTGATTCCCGACTTCAAATCCGGCAACCCACTGACGTGGAACAAGGGTAGGCGAAGCAATCCTCGTGCACAACATGCCGGGCAAAGTCCGTGGTGGTAATCAATGGCGTGATTGAAGTGCCAGAAGTTATTTCCAGCAGGAACCTCGTGGATGAGATCGGTAATGGGACGTTTTCTTTGGGCGGAAATATCTTGAAGGAATCTCTGCCCGTCTCCTAACAGGTTAAACAACTCCTTCTTTTGTTCCAGCTTCCCAAACCAGTTTTTCGGGAATTGGCCGTCGGCCAGAATCCGCTCCTTCTCATCTTCTGCCGGTGGATTGCCTTGACACCAGTAGACAATCGCCAGCAGGAAACGGAGCAAGGCAACCCGATCCATCGGATTGGACGCGGCAATCTGCGAAATCTGCCCCGCCTCCTGCAATGCCTGCAAAATCCCGACTTCCTTGAATTGGCCGTTTCGGTAGAGTACTGGAATCCAATTCTCATCGCAGAGATTATAGTTCATAGCCGTCCTCCATCAATCTATTTTCAGTATCGCACAGGGGTATGACAGGTATGGTCATACCGGTTGAAAAAACTTTTGCCAGCCGCTTCAGGATTTGAATATTGTCCAGCTTCAGGAATTGCGTTTCCCATCGCTTTGCATCCTCATGATGACGCCTCTTCAAAACGCACCACGATCCAATTGGGCTTCGGAGGGAGATGGCCGGTCGCCGACCGGTCGGAGCTCGGTTCCACCCGTACTTGGTTTAACACTATATCACTAATCTCATTGGACGTCAAGCAGAAATGATACTGACTCATCCCCACTTTTTTGGGGCCTTGTCTTGGATGGAGGGCCTGCCTA
>CAZLZE010000174.1:0-6534 GCA_964563935.1 uncultured Phycisphaerae bacterium
CCGCACCCGCTCCCCCCGCCAGCCAAGCACCCCCCGCGTCCTCCGAATAGCTTACGTCCCACCGAGCAGAGACTGGATCAAGCTCGTGGTTATGGCGCTGGTAATGGCAGTAGCGAAACCGACCGCCTGGTTGATAGCCAGATACTTGAACGTCGAAGAACATCCCGTGCTGACCACCACCAATCCGAGGATCCCGCAAACCCCAATGATTCTCATTATCGTTGTTCTCATTTTGCTCTCCTGCACAAACCTTATCTCTTATACATCAAGGTTCTTAACCTCGGTTGCATGCGTTTCAATAAAGGATCGCCGCTGCTCGACGCTTTCGCCCATGAGAATGGAGAAAATGCGGTCCGTCTCGCGAATGTCGATCTGGTACTGGGCCGGGTCATCCGGTTCTTCCGAAATGGTGACTCGACGCATCGTCCGTCGTTCGGGGTCCATGGTGGTGGTCCAGAGCTCCTCGGCGTTCATCTCGCCCAATCCTTTGAACCGTTTGACCTCGATTCCCGTTGCCCCATAATCGCGAATGGCTTTCGGAACGCTCGGAAGGTTCGCTATGTCCTGTACCTTGTCCGGCGTCCTCAGGGCAAACCGCGTCGGCAATACCTGACCCGCCACGTTCTCTTGGAACGTATGGAAATAGTCCTGGATGGACAACTGCCAATCCTGGATCAGGGTCCGAATGGTTCGTTCGATCCCCGTCGACTCGTTGAGATCCACTCGACTGATGAACGCAGCGGGCTCCTGTGCATTCTCGGCAACGGCGGTTCCATTGGTCCCGTCGTCCAATTCGACCCGTCCGAATTTCACCTCCGCGTCCTTGCAGAACTGCGTAAATTGCTTTTCCGTGTAGAAAAAGTGCTGTTCACCGCGGATCTGGGCGCGAATCTTCGGCAGACCATCCTCCGGATCGAAATGTTCCGTCAGGAATGATCGAACATCGATGCCTCGACGGCGAAGGATACTCAGGTAACCCTCGAGTTCGTCCACCAGGTTGATCAGTTCCCGCAACTTCTTGCCCGAATACTCCGCGATCACGTTGGCGGTGATCTCCCCCGAATCCTTGAATTCGCGGACCAGCAGAGACGTTCCGTCCAAACCCAGATTCGTCAGCTTTTCATTCAAGACCTTTTCGTTCAAGGCATATTCCGTCTTGCCCTTCTTCGTCATCTGGAATAGCGGCGGCTGCGCGATGTAAACGCATCCCTGTTCGATCAACGGCCGCATGTGCCGGAAAAGGAACGTCAGCAGTAGCGTTCGAATGTGACTCCCGTCGACGTCGGCATCGGTCATAATCACGATCTTCCCATACCGACGCTTGGTCATGTCGAAATCTTCCTGCCCGATCCCCGTTCCGATCGCGGAAATCATCGTTCGAATTTCGTTGTGATCCAGCACCTTGTCGATCCGGGCCTTCTCCACGTTCAGAATCTTACCCTTAAGGGGCAAAATCGCCTGACGCTTCGACTCGCGACCCTGCTTGGCGTTTCCGCCCGCCGAATCACCCTCGACCAGGAACAACTCCGTCGTCTCCAGGTCCTTGCTCGAGCAATCCCAAAGCTTCCCGGGCAAATTCCCGCTCTCGAGCACGCTCTTTCGCGCCAATTCCCGGGCCTTCCGCGCCGCTTCCCGCGCCTGTGCCGCCTGAACGGCCTTGGTCACAATCCGCTTGCCTTCCGCGGGATGTTCCTCCAGCCACTGGGCAAGCTTCTCATTCACCGTCTGTTCCACAAACGACCCGACTTCCGGATTCATCAACCGAACCTTGGTCTGGGCCTCAAATTGAGGCTCGGGAACCTTCACGGAAATCACCGCCGTCAACCCTTCCCGCAAGTCCTCGCCCGTCGGAACCAGCGTACCCTTCAGAACGTTCTCCTTCTTCGCATACTGGTTCATCGTTCGCGTCAGCGCACTGCGGAAACCCGACATGTGCGTCCCGCCGTCGATGTTGTGAATATTGTTGGCAAACGCCAGACACTGTTCCGTATACCCGTCGTTGTACTGCATCGCCACCTCGCACTGCAGCCGTTGCTCCGGATCCTCGTTCGTGAACCGGATCACCGGGTGCAGCGCAGTCTTCCCTTCGCTTAGGTGCTCGACGAACGCCTTGATCCCTTCCGCGTAGCAGAATTCCTCTTCCTTGCCGTTCCGGTCGTCCTTCAGCTTGATGTTGATCCCCTCATTAAGGTACGCCAGTTCCCGCAACCGGTGGGAAAGAGTCTCGTATCGGAAGTTCACATCCGGGAAAATCATCGGGTCCGGCTTGAACGTGACTTTCGTGCCCGTCTTCTGTGTATTTCCCGTGATCTCCAGCGGGTCCGTCGTCTTTCCCCGTGAAAATTTGATCAGGTGAATCTTGCCTTCACGATAGACCTCAACGTGGAGCCACTCAGCCAACGCGTTCACGCAGCTCACGCCCACCCCGTGCAACCCACCGGACACCTTGTACGAATCGCGGTCGAACTTGCCCCCGGCGTGAAGCATGGTCAGGCACACTTCGACAGCCGGCTTTCGTTCCGTCTCGTGAAGATCGACTGGAAAACCCCGCCCGTCGTCGCGAACGCTGATTGATCCGTCCGCGTAAACATGGACCACGATATTCTTGCAGTACCCGCCCATCGCTTCGTCGATGGCGTTATCCACCACCTCGTTGACCAGGTGGTGAAGCCCCGCCAAACCGGTGTCACCAATGTACATCGCCGGACGAAGCCGGACGGCTTCCAAACCTTCAAGTACCTTAATACTACTCGCATCGTAATTGTGTGCTGCTGTCATTGGTATCTCTATCCGTTCAGTTACAACCGACCGAAAACCCCTAGTGGCTTCGGCTGGTGTTCAGTGTACACTTCACTTCTCTGAGCCGCTTGCCCGTAAGCTCGCGGACCTGATCTAGGATGGTTTGCCGGTAGACTTGTTCGATGGTGAACTTCACTGCCGGAGAAGCAACCGAAACATTAAGTATATCCGTCTGGAGGGCATAAGGAAAGGCAAGATCGGCAAGATCTGGACCAACAATTTCCGCCCAAACCGCGCTGATCTGAGTCAGATGTTTGTTGCGAGTATCCGACAGCTTCTCACGCAACGGGGTAATAATCTCTCCAATCGGCTGATAACGCTGTCGATACTGTACGTTGAGCCAGAGTTGATGTAGACGCTTGTCGTTATACATAGAAGTTAACTTAGCTGAATAAAATTGTCCAGCGGCCGGGAAAAAGCCGCGCCTCCATAAGAATTATCGACACTAGAGCGTAACAGGCATTAACACATAGATGAAATCCGGCCCCGCCTTAAGGACCGCCGGCGTGTTGGACGCCCGGAACTCCATCGCGACCTGCTCCGTCGTGAGTACCTTCAACGGATCCACCAGGTAATCCGGATTGAAGGCAATCTGAATGGGTTCACCGTCCAGCTCGATCGGAATCTCTATGGCCGCTTCACCTTCCTCTGGCGAGTGGGCCTCAATCACCATACGCTCCTTCGACAACTGTACCTTCACCCCACGGGAATCTCGGGAAACCAACAGCGACGCCCTTCGCAGACCGGAAAGCAATGCCGCACGGTCCACCTTGATCTTGCAGGTCGATTCCTTCGGAATCACCGCCTCGTAGCTCGGATACCGCCCCTCGATGACCGACGAAACCATCAGGGCATTGGGAACCTCAAACGCCACTTGGCTGTCCGTAACCCGCACCGTTACCGGGGTTTCCATATCCGTGGTTAATCGACTCAGCATCGTCACGGCCCTGGCCGGAACGATGCATGTGATCTGTTCGCCCACCTTGGCTGCCAGGGTGGCACCGGCCTTGGCCAGTCGCCGGCCGTCCGTGCCTACCATGGTCATCTTATTCCCGTTAACTTCTATCAATAATCCATTTATCGCATATCGCGTCGTTTCTTTCGCCGCCGCATACACCGTCAGCGAAGCTGCCTTCGTCAACTCCCCCGCGCTGATCGTAAATACTTTCCCTTCCTCCTTCGGCGATACCGGAGGAAATTCATTCGGATCGAACGTGAGAAGCCGAAACTTACTCCCCGAGGCATTGATCTCGAGATTGTCCTGCTCGGTGGCAAATGTTATCGTCTCATCGCCCACTTCATGAACGATGGCATTGAGCTTCGCCGCATTGGCTACCGTCTGCCCTGGCTCACTGACTTCCACTTCCTTAATGTCATATCTCAATCCAAGTTCCAGATCCGTCGCCAAGATCGTCAGACAACTGTCCTGACCATCTTGAGCCTGCATTCGGAGACATTGGAGAATCGGGCGGGGACTGCGCGCCATTGCCACGCTGCTGACCACGCCCAATGCTTCTGCCAGGCGAAAGCGATTACACATTACCTTCATGTTCTGCTTCCCCTTACATTGCTTTATCCCTGCTATTCTAATGATAATTTACTTCAAAACAAGTAGTATCCGCAGTCTTAAGCAGAAAGTTTTTGTTGTTTTTCACCTCCACAGTTGCTCAATGTATTTGGCATTCATGGGTTACAGAAGGCAGGAAATCAACAGGGCGCTTGTTGATAACTTTCCGGGGACTGTTAACTACACAGACAGCATGTGAGAAAACCCAATTCGTGTTGATCCGACAAGTTGTCAACAGGGCGAGTCCATGGCAGACAACAACTTATTAACAGCTCTGAAAACGGCTGTCAGCCGTTTGAAAACAACACGCTATTGCTGCTCCCGGTCAGATTCTTCGCGATAGTTTCGATCGTATTCCGCAAGGAAGGATCTTCATGCACGCCGCTCTGAATCGTCTTAATAGCGTGGAGTACGGTGCTGTGATCCCGTCCGCCGAAGTAACCGCCAATCTCTTCCAAACTCCACCGGGTGAGCTGGCGGGCAAGGAACATACACACCTGTCGCGGCAGGGCGAGGGTCTTGTTCCGCCGTTTTGACTGAAGCTCCGTCACTTTGACGTTATAGTGACCTGTCACTGCCTCCACGATCTGATCGATCGTGAGTTCCTGTCGAATCAAAAGATGTGAAGGTACCACTTGCCGCGCCAGCTCCATCGTGACTTGACCGTCCCCAAGCATGGCCAATCCCTGGAGCTTCGTGATCGCCCCTTCCAGCTCCCGCGTATTGGAGTCGATGGACTTGGCAAGATACCCTGCAACTTCGTCAGGAATATTTAGATCTTTCAGCTTCGACTTCTTATTGATAATCGCCATGCGCGTTTCCAGGCATGGCCGATCAATCCCTGCCACCAAGCCCCAACTGAACCGGCTGATCAGGCGTTCCGTCAGAGTCTCGATCTCACTCGGCGGACGGTCCGACGACAGCACTATCTGGTGCTGTGCCTGGTACAGGCTGTTGAAGGTGTGGAAAAACTCCTCCTGGCTGGAATCCTTGTTTGCGAGAAACTGCACGTCGTCTATCAACAACAAATCCACATTCCGGTAGCGGTGGCGGAACTCGTGAACGTCGCCCTTTTCCACTGCCTCGATAAAGGAATTGATAAACGTTTCACAGGATAAATATAGAATACGGTAGTTTGGGAAATTCCGCCTCACTTCATGACAAATCGCCTGAAGAAGGTGGGTTTTGCCCAATCCCACGGCCCCATGAATAAACAGGGGGTTATAGCGCTTTCCCGGTTCGCGCGCGACGGCGACACTGGCAGCATGGGCCAATTTGTTGCAAGGCCCGGAGACAAAATTGGCAAACGTCAGCTCGTCATTGAGCATCAGTTGTTCTTCAAGGGGCGGAGCTTTTGCGACCGATTCCGCCGTCGTGGTTGTTGGAAGATCGACACAGGCGAAATCCACCGCGACAAGTCGTCCGGTGATAGTCTGGGCCGTCTGCACAAAGGCCGTAGCGCAATGGTTGGCCAGATAGTGATGATGGGCCGGAGCGGAGGCCTGGATAATCAGGTGCCCGCGGTCAAACTCTTGAATGCGGATATCGTCGAACCAGTTTCGCACCAAGTCGCTGTGGTGAAGGCGCAGGTGCGCCAACATCCGCTGCCAAAGTTCCGTCAAATTCGGCTCTTTCGTCTTATCTGCCTGCGCCATAGTACGTAAAATCCGCCTTCATTCATCTCAAAAGTGATCCGTTTGCGCCCTGCCGTGCCGTCTGCGGTGTTAAGTCCTCCTCCATCGGCGAAAATCTGAGCTGCCTGCCTCACAATAGTAACCATCTGGTCAGAACTGTCAAGGACGAACCGACTAATGCTTGCGCGTTTTGACACGAACACCGGAAAATGGAAAAGTAGAAGAGATACCCATTCGTCTGCGGGTCCCGAAGCAGGCAATGTCGATCCGTGAGCCCAGAATCGGTTATAGAATTTAGTAGGAATATTCTGCAGGGGTGGATTGTTGTCATTATTAGAACGGAAATTGATAACAAGCAGGACAATGAAAGGAGAAGACAATGAACACTTTTAAGCGAGTAGCACTGATGGCAGTATTTGGAATGGCACTGATGTTCGGCTGGGCTTCGAGCGCTTTTGCCGCATGCGGTTGTGACGGTCAGAGCGATGGCGGCACGAGTGGAGGCACGTGCAGCAGTCCGACGGGCGGTAGCAT
>CAZLZE010000175.1:0-6106 GCA_964563935.1 uncultured Phycisphaerae bacterium
TAGCAGTACGGGAACGTGCGGCTGGATCACCTCGTTTCTAGAGGATTATCTAGAATCTTGAAGAGTCGGGATAGCCCTGACTTAAGTGGAAACACCTTCAGGATGGATGGTCAGCCAATCTTGACCGGTCTTCGGATCGGTTTGGGGTATGCATCTGGCCCCTTGGACATCGAACTGTAAAGTATATCGGCCGTCATAGGCAACTATGACGGCCGGTTCTTTTTTTACGCGACGCAAAACGCGAGCTGTCAGCTATGAGCTGTCGGCTTTCAGCTCTCAGCTGTCAGCTTTCAGCGGGGAGGGGAGACACGAAGGGAGCGAACAGTGGATGCCGGTTTTAATTCCGTAATTCCGACAGGGAATTCCTGTCCTGAATAATTAAGTATGGTGTCCCCGGAATTTGCGGAATTTAAGGAGTTTATAGGTCCCTACCACTTCGCTAAGCTCTTGTATATGGATGGCGACAGTGTTTTCTTGAAAGAACCATTCTGGTACAGCCACAGGATATATGAGATCAAGCGAAGCTATATCAATGCCTTCGTGTATTCAACCTACAATCCTGTGGACATTGGCCAGAGAGAAAGAGTCAAACGGGAGAGTGACAAGCAATCTTCTACGAAACCATCTGAATTCCGGGGACACCACTGAATTCCGGCTGAATTCCGGGGCTGAATTCCGGGGACACCATACTTAATTCCTCTTGGGGGCTGAATTCCGGGGACAGGTTGAATTCCGGGGACACCATACTTAATTCCTCTTGGGTTTCGGTCCTGGCCGTTGCTTTTGCAGGGGTCGCTTCAATCTTTCTTCCAGTTGCAGGAGAAAGTCGCGATTTCCGAGCGGTCGGCCGGTGTGTTCGTGTCTCTGGAAGAGTTTGCGGTCGGGTTCTTGGATTCCCTCCGACAAAAAACTTCCCCAATCGGCGACCTGATCGGTCAGAAGCGAACACGGTTGGAGGAGGGGGTCCGGCTGATGCAGAATGTGGCTTCGGGCGCTGCTCCAGGGATAGTCCTGCGGTTGGGATACCAGCCCGGCCCGGACCGGATTGAGCTCGATGTACCGCATAGCCAGAATCGCGTACGGCTCGTCCATCGGATACGAGGCGAATCGGCCCTGCCACAGGTGGCCCCGCCAGTTCTCCCGGAAATTGATTCGCCGGGTATACCGCCGATGGGCCTCACCGAGGGCCCGATGCAGACTGTCCTCGCAAGCCGGCACCACGGCCAGGTGGACGTGATTGGGCATCAAGCAGTACGCCCACACCACCACGCCGTGCGTCGAACACCATTCCCGCATCAACTCCAGGTAGGCGGAATAGTCCTCGTCGAGGAAGAACGTCGCCTGCCGACGATTGCCCCGTTGCGTGACATGATGCGGAATATCCGGAATAACCACCCGCGCCAACCTAGCCATATAACCTATGCTACTTGGCTTGAGTGAGATCGTCAATAATTAAGTATGGTGTCCCCGGAATTTAACCCCGGAATTTAAAAAATGTCAAAAGTGTCATAATTTCACCTATCGATCTGCCTGCCTTCTCCTCACTTCCTCCTCATCTGCCGCCAACCCTTCTCGCGCTCCGCGATGGTTGGGATCGAGCTTCAGGACCTCACGATACTCCCGAATCGCCTCTTCAAGCTGCCCCTTCATGTCATACGCGACCGCCAAATTGAAACGCGCAATCACGAAGTCCGGCTTCAGCCGGATCGCTTGCTGCAGACACCGAATCGACTCATCCACCTTGCCCTGCGATGCCAGCGTGGTTGCCAGGTTGCTGTATCCGGGAAAACATTTCGGATCGCGTCGGATGACCTCCTGATAGCAGGCAATGGCGGCGTTCGGGTCACCTTTCATTTCCAGGGCAGACCCCAAATTCAAGTACGCCAGATAGTGATTCGGATCCAGGCGGATGGCCTCTCGAAGATGCTCGATTCCTCCATCCACCTCGCCGCTCCTGTAGAGATCCGTTCCGACTTTGTAATGGACGACCGCGCCGCGGGGACTCAGCGCCAGCAGACGCCGGTTCAATGTCTCCGTTGTCTGCCATACCTTCAGATACGACCGTGTTCCCACGCACTCAAGGATCACAATCACCCCAGCCACCGCAACCAACGCGCGCTTCGCCTTCACGCCCTGGATCTTCGCGATTCCCCACGCCAGAACCATCAGTAGTCCCACCGACGGCAGATAGGCGAATTTGTCCGACGCGATCACCGGCGAAAACCCCACGATCTGAATCGTCGGCAACAAGACCAGGAAAAAAATAAGCCCTCCAGTCGCAAATGCACGCGACCATCGAAGGGAAATCAGAACAAACACGATCAATACTGCTGTTCCGATCACACCCGCGAGGATCATCGGACTCGATAGCGAAAATGGCGTCGGATACGGATAATGCGACGTCAGATCCACCGGCCAGATCATCTTCGAGAGGTAAAAAATAATATTATGACACACCAGCAGCGGCGCTCGTGTCCAGGAATAATCGCCGGGACCGATTACGCCTCCGACGTTCTTCTGCGAAATATACGTCACCATCGCCGAGAATGCCCCAATCGCGAAGAAAGGGAGTTTCTCAACAATCGTCTTCCTGCTCAGACGCCCCAAAGGCCAGTAATCCAAAAGCAGCAGAACCATCGGCAGGGGGGTGCTCGTCGGCTTGCTCATCAGCGCCAAAACATATGCGACCAAACACGCCGTGTACCACGTCCACCCGGACTTTCTCGCGTAACGCACGTAAAAGATCAAACACCACAACGCGAAAAAGGCCGCCAGCAGCGTCTTGCGCTCTCCGACCCACGGAATCGGTTCCACCGTCATCGGGTGTACGCCAAAAATCAGCCCCACGATCGCCGCGGGCATCGGCTTGCCGAAAAGCAGGTAAAGCAGCACGATGATCAACCCCGTGTTCATCATATGAAGCGCGAGACTTGTCTTGTGGAAGGGGGCAAGGTTGTACGGCCGACCGCCCGCGGAGTAGTCCAGCATAAGCGAGATCATCGACAACGGCTGATAGTATCCCGCCACGGTGGAAGGCGACCACACCTCCCTCAAAAACGTCCACGCTGAATTCCACGACGGCTTCTGAACCAGCGGATTTTCCGTCATGTATGAATTATCATCGAAGGAAAGTGCCCGGGCCGATACCGCCGGCAAATGGACGACAAGAACAATCAGACACACCGCGCACACCAGCAATCCCGCCAACACACTCGGCGGCAGTCCCCCAAGCCCGTGAGGCCGAGAAGGTCCATTGGTTTTGACGTTACTGCGTGAGGCCCTGTCTTTCGCCTTTGCACCCATCAATGGCTCCCGATACCCCAAACGCCCTGACCCATGCGCCTGACAAGTCAACAATTCCAGTCCGCACTCTACTTGCAGTCATTATAGGGTGTCCACCCATTCCCGACAAGCGCCCCGCACCCCCTCTCCGCACCCAGCACATCCTTCCCCACTTGTTGTTTTAACCTCGAATGGTCCCAGCCGGTCACAAAACTACTTGCCGTCAATCGCCTCTGTCAATTCCTTGACAATTTGGTTGGTTTCCTGAATGTGTTTGCATAACGCCAAGCCTCCTCTGATGAACTCTTTTGGACGTCCTTCCATGAACGCCGGAGAACTTTTAGACGGCAGGCCTATGTGCTGCCTCTCTCCGGCAGGGGGGGGCCATCTTCCTGTCCGTTTTGACAGGCCTCCCCGTCCGTCCTGTCATTTTGTCACCAATCTCAGGGAGTTCTTTCGATCTAGTGGGATGTAACTTATTGCGGTAACGGCGTTAATGGCTGTGGTGTATGTGTTTTAATTTGGTATGTATTTTGCAACCATCTGAATTGTATGGGATGGCTTCTTTGAGGTCATGGAAGAAAGTGAGGAAAAAACTATGGCAGATAAGGTATCTAGCAAGGTGATCGGGATCGACCTTGGGACGACCAACTCGGTGGTTTCGATCGTCGAAGGCGGGGAAGTGAAGGTTCTGGTCAACGCGCACGGGTCGAAGCTGACTCCGTCGATTGTAGGGTTTTCGGAAAAAGGGGAACGGCTGGTGGGCGAGTTGGCGAAGCGCCAGATGATTACGAACCCGACGAACACTGTCTACTCGATCAAGCGGTTCATGGGCCGGCGGCACATGGAGGTGGGTGAAGAAGAAAAGATGGTGCCGTACAAGGTGGTGGGCGGTGCGGATGAACTGGTCAAAGTTGACATCCGGGGCAAGCAGTACACTCCGCCGGAGATTTCCGCCATGGTGCTTCAGGATCTGAAGCGTACAGCAGAAGATTACCTGGGCGAGAAGGTGGAACGGGCGGTCATTACGGTTCCCGCGTATTTCAACGATTCGCAGCGGCAGGCCACGAAAGAGGCAGGTCAGATCGCGGGTCTGAAGGTGGAACGCATCATCAACGAACCGACGGCGGCGGCGTTGGCATACGGATTCGAGAAGAAGAAGAATGAGAAGATCGCCGTATTCGACTTTGGCGGCGGTACATTTGATATTTCGATTCTGGATATCGGGGACAATGTGTTTGAGGTGCTCTCGACCAACGGCGATACGCACCTGGGGGGCGACAATATTGACCACCTGCTGATGGATTACATTGCCGACGAATTCCAGCGGAAGGAAGGCATCGACCTCCGCAAGGACGCGATGGCCCTGCAGCGGCTCAAAGAGGCCGCCGAGAAGGCCAAGTGCGAATTGTCGCAGGTGCTGGAGACGACGATCAACCTGCCGTTTATCACGGCGGATCAGACCGGCCCGAAGCACTTGCAGATGGCGATTACCCGTGCGAAATTCGAGCAGCTCTGCGAGCCGATCTTCGATCGGTTGAAGAGTCCGTGCCACAAGGCGATGGAAGACGCGAAGCTCAAAGCCAGTGAGATCAACGAGGTCGTGCTGGTCGGTGGATCGACGCGGATTCCGAAAGTGGTTCAGACTGTGAAAGATATTTTCGGCAAAGAGCCGAACAAGAGCCTGAATCCGGACGAAGTGGTTTCGATCGGCGCTGCCATCCAGGGCGCGATTCTGTCGGGCGAGAAGGAGGACATTGTTCTGTTGGACGTGACTCCGCTGTCGCTGGGTGTCGAGACGCTGGGCGGTGTGATGACCACGCTGATCCCGCGGAACACGACGATTCCGACGAGCAAGAAAGAGACCTTCTCGACGGCGGCGGACAATCAGACGGAAGTCGAGATTCACGTGCTGCAGGGCGAACGTCAGTTTGCCCAGGACAACCGGACCCTCGGCCGGTTCAAACTGGCGGGGATTCCGCCGGCTCCTCGCGGAGTGCCGCAGATCGAAGTCATGTTCGACATTGACGCGAACGGTATTCTGAACGTGTCGGCGAAAGATATGGCGTCGGGCAAGGAGCAGAAGATCGAGATCAAGGGCACGTCGGGTCTGACCGAGGAAGAGATCAAGAAGATGACCGAAGACGCGCAGCGGCATGAGGAAGAAGACAAGAAGCGTCGCGAAGTGATCGACGCCCGGAACCAGGCGGACCAGCTGGTCTACCAGACGGAAAAGATGTTGAAGGAATACGGTGATAAGGTGGGTCCGCAGGAACGCGGAAACATCGAGTCGGCGATGAACAGCCTGAAGGAAGTTTCCAAGGGCGACGACGTCAACGCGATCAAGCGTGCGACGGAGAACCTGATGGCCGCGTCGCAGGAGATCGGCAAGCGGATGTATGAGCAGGTGGCCAAGCAGGCGACTCAGGGTGCAGCCGCGGGCGCTCCCGGGGCGGCCCCTGGAGCGGGCGAAGAAAAGAAGGGCAAGGACGGCGGCGACGTCATCGACGCGGAGTACGAGGTCAAATAGCTGTCAGCCGTCAGCTTTCAGCTGTCAGCTTAAAGAGAAATCACGAGCGTCGAAGAAGTCCGAAAAGTCCCCAGCCTCAAGGACGCAAAGAGAACCGAAGGGCGGTCAGCAATGACCGCCCTTTTTATTTGGGTGGGTATTCTGTAGTTGAAAAGCAGGAAGGGTGAGATATTGTCAAATCCGGTGGATGGGAATTGTTTCAAGTGGCGATCTTCTTGATGCCGTCCACGGATTTCACGCCTCGAATCACGTCGTCTAAATGTTCACTTCCGCGTCAATCGCCTCCTGGAGCAT
>CAZLZE010000176.1:0-5564 GCA_964563935.1 uncultured Phycisphaerae bacterium
GAAACGTGCGGAAACCGGGCCGAAGACAGACCCATTGATTCTCAAGACGTACGAGCGAATGCTCTGGCTGGCCAAATCGGATTATAACATTGAGATTCCTCCAGGCGGCGAGTTTTCTGAGGCAGTCTTGTTCCCGGTATCTCAGAGCGGTTCGCACGGCATGGAGGACATGCGGCTGGTCCGCCTGACCGACATTGACGGCAGCGTACGGTACTGCGGAGTATTTACGGCGTTCGACGGATCTCACGTGTTGCCTCAGATTCTGGAACACCGCGGTGGGCCTGTGATCGACATTTACGCGCTTCAGGGGAGCTTTGCCAGGAACAAGGGGATGGCCCTTTTCCCCCGTCGCGTTAACGGGCATTACATGATGCTGGCCCGCGTGGATGGAGAGAACCTCTACCTGCTGTGGTCCGACGACATTTACGTATGGGACCATGGCGATTTGCTGGACACGCCGCAGAACGATTGGGAGTTCGTTCAGATCGGCAACTGCGGATCGCCGATTGAGACGGAGGTGGGCTGGCTGGTGCTGACGCACGGGGTGGGTCCGATGCGACGGTACAGCATGGGGGCAATTCTTCTGGACCTGGATGATCCGCGAAAGGTGATCGGACGGCTTGATCAGCCGCTGTTGACGCCGACGGAGGGAGAGAGCAGCGGATATGTTCCCAACGTGGTGTATTCGTGCGGTGGGATGGTTCACAACGGGATGCTGGTTATTCCCTACGGGATCAGCGCCTCGATGACCGGATTTGCGACATTGCCGTTGCGGGAGCTTCTGGATCATTTGAGGGGATAGAAGAAGAGAAAGATGCACGCTGAAGTGTGCGCCACAATAATGAGAGAAGAGTCCCCCAGCTGACGCTGGGGGCTAGCCGGGGGAGCCGATGAAGAGGGAAGATGGTGGGGTAAGGACCTGGTGTACAGGAGATGGCTATGCGATGGAAGATGGGGGATGCGGACGGGCGGGGACGGGCGATTTTGGGAGTCTGGGGTATTGGGGTGATATGCATTTGTGGATGTCGGGGGGAGGAGAAGAAGACCATTCCTCCGCCGGCGGTGACGGTGATGCGTCCGGTTCGGCAGACGGTCACGGAGTTCTATGAATATACAGGAACGACGGCTGCGGTGGCCACCGTTGATTTGCGGGCCCGAGTGAAGGGATTCCTGGAGAAGATGTTGTTTGAGCCTAAAGCGAAGGTGAAGAAGGATCAGCTGCTGTTTCTGATCGATCCTCGGGAGTATGAGGCGTCGCTGGAGAAGGCGAAGGCGGAACTCGCGGCGAGAAAAGCGAATCTGCAGTTTACCGAATACGACGTTACCCGACTCAAGGAATTGGCGAGCAAGGACGTGGCGGCGGAGTATGAGTTGAAGCAGGGGATCGCCAAGCGCGACGCGGCGGCGGCGAGCGTGCAGGGCGCGGACGCGAGCATCAAGGAAGCTCAACTGAGAGTGGATTTCACGCGGGTCACCACGCCTATTTCCGGCCGTGTGAGCCGTAATTTTGTGGATGTGGGAAATCTGGTAGGCGCGAACGGGGACACGCTTCTGGCCACGGTTGTGGATGACAGTCGAATTTACGTGTACTTCACCGTGAGCGAGCGCGATATTCTTACGCTTCGGAGGAAGTACCCAAGTACGCAACCGGACAAGCCTCTGGAGGCGTCGTCCGTGTCGGCCATGCCGGTGTTTATGGCTCTGGCCGACGAGACCGGTTATCCTCATCGGGGGTACGTTGACTATTGGGATCCATACGTGGACCCCGCCACAGGTACGCTTAAGGTGCGGGCTGTGTTTGACAACGCGAAGGGCCTTATGTTCGCGGGCCTGTTTGCGCGGGTTCGGATTCCCGTGGATCGATACGAAGCGTGGCTTGTTCCGGAGGAATCGCTGGGATTCGATCAGAGCGGGTCGTATGTGCTTGTGGTGAATGACCGTGACGAAGTGGACCGTCTGTCCGTGACGATGGGCATTACCCAGGACGCGATGCGTGCCATCCCAAAGGGGCTGACGGGTCGGGAGCGGGTGATTGTCAAAGGGTTGCAGCGGGCGAGGCCTGGGAGCCGGGTGAGTCCGAAGTGGGATACGTCCATGTCGGCCGCGACGACGCGACGGGCGACGACGCGGGCGACGCAATAGGGGGAGAAGGTCCATGTTCAGCGAATTTTTCATCGATCGTCCGATTTTCGCGTCGGTGCTTTCGATTCTGATTGTCATTGCGGGAGCCGTATCGGTTTTTGTCCTTCCCATTTCGCAGTATCCGGACATTACGCCGCCTACCGTGGTGGTTCAGGCGTACTATTTCGGGGCCGATCCAAAAGTACTGGCGGAAACGGTGGCATCGCCGATCGAGCAGCAGGTCAACGGTGTGGAAAATATGTTGTACATGGCGAGCAACTGCAACAGCGACGGTTCGTATCAGTTGACGATTACGTTTGAACTGGGCACAGACATCGACATTGCCCAGGTACTGGTTCAGAATCGCGTATCGCTGGCGGAGCCGCGTTTGCCGGAGGAAGTGAAACGCCAGGGGTTGACGGTGAACAAGCAGTCGACCAGTTACGTCGTTATCGCGAGTCTTTTTTCGCCCAACAATCAGTTCGACAGTCTGTACCTGGCGAACTATGCGACGCTTCAAATCAAGGACGTTCTGGCCCGAATTCCGGGAGTGGGGAGCGTCAACATTTTTCCGCTCAACAAGGACTATGGGATGCGGGTGTGGCTTAATCCGGAGAAGATGCAGACGCGGAATCTGACGACGCTGGACGTGGTGAACGCGTTGAAGGAGCAGAACGTGCAGGTGGCGGCGGGTCAGATTGGTCAACCGCCGGTTCCCCCGGGCCAGCGTTTTCAATTTCCGATCACCACTCTCGGGCGGCTTTCGGATGTGTCCCAGTTCAAAGATATATTCATCACGCCGGGGGAGGGCGGTCGCATCACGCGGCTTCGGGATGTGGCGGATGTGGAGCTGGGGGGGCAGACATACGATACGACGTCCACCCTGAACGGCAAGCCGAGTTGCACGATCATCGTGTACCAATTGCCCGGGTCGAACGCTCTGCAGGTTGCGAAAGAGGTGAAGAAGACGATGGCCACGCTGAAGGGGCAATTTCCGAAGGGTCTTGAATACGATATGAACTATGACGTGACGGATTTCGTCATGGCATCGATCGACGAGGTGGTCAAAACGCTTCTCGAGGCATTTACTCTGGTCGTGCTGGTGGTTTTTGTGTTCCTTCAGAACTGGCGCGCGACGCTCATTCCGATCATCACGATTCCCGTGGCGATCATCGGGACGTTCGCGGTGATGGCTGGGATGGGGTTTTCCATCAACATGCTGACGCTGTTCGGACTGGTGCTGGCGATTGGGATCGTGGTGGACGACGCCATTGTGGTGGTGGAAAACGTGGAGCGGGTGATGGCGGAGTCGCACCTTGCGCCACGTGAGGCGACGATCCAGGCGATGGCGGAAGTGACGACGCCGATTATCGGAATCACGCTCGTACTGATGTCGGTATTCATTCCGACGGCGTTCATGCCGGGTATCACGGGGCAGATGTACCGTCAATTCGCCCTGACCATCGCGGCGACGACGTTTTTCAGCGCCGTTAATGCGTTGACGCTCAGCCCGGCTCTATGCGCGCTTTTTCTGAAGCCGCATGAAAAAGGGCACCGGAAGAACATATTTTTCCGCGGGTTCAATCACGTATTTGACTGGGTCCAGGTTGGATATCGCAAGACCGTTTCCCTGGCCGTCAGAGTGATCCTGATTTCGCTGGTTGTCTATGCGGGCTTGGTCGGACTGGCCGTGTTCGGTTTGGCATCGTTGCCCACGGGTTTTGTGCCGCTCGAGGATCAGGGATTGGTGCTTCTGAATCTTCAGCTTCCAGACAGCAGTTCATTGGAGCGGACGGTGGAGGTGCTGAACAAGATTCAGGCGATAGCGAAGCAAACGCCCGGGGTCGTCAACGTGACGGTGTTGGGCGGATATTCTCTGCTGGATGGGACGTACGGATCGAACTTCGGGGGCGGCTTTATCTCGCTTAAGCCGTGGGAGGAGCGTTACGAGGAGGCACACATTGAGAAGCAGAGTCTTCAGGGAATTCTGGACGCGTTGAACCGGGAGTTTGCGGGTATTCCGGAGGGGGTGGCCTTCGCATTTTCCATGCCTCCGATTCAGGGGTTGGGATTCGCCGGTGGGTTCCAGATGCAGGTTCTGGACAAGACAGGGCTGGGGCTCAATGCGTTGCAGGAGGCCACGATGGACATTATCCGTCAGGCGGATACAGAACCCGAGGTGACGCAGGTGAATACGCGTTTTCGTGCCGCGGCTCCGCAGTTGTTTCTGGACATCGATCGAACGAAGGCAAAAACATTGGGTATTCCGCTGCAATGGGTTTTTGACACGTTGCAAGCGTACCTCGGTTCGGTGTACGTCAACGACTTCAACAAATTCGGGCGTGTTTATCAAGTGAAAGTGCAGGCGGAAAGTCAATTCCGGGCATCCACCAAGGATATTTCCCGGCTGTATGTGCGGAATCAGCAGGGTCGGATGATTCCGCTGAGCACGGTGGTCAAGGCGGAACAGAGATTGGGTCCGTCGGTCATCAGCCGGTACAATCTGTATACGACGGCGGCGATTAACGGACAGGCCTCGCCGGGTTTCAGTTCGGGGGAGGCGATGAATACGATGGAGCGTGTGGCGGCGAGCGTTCTTCCGGAGGGGATGGGTTTTGATTGGACGGCGATCAGTTTTCAGGAGAAGCGTGTGGGAAGTCAGGCGATTTTCATTTTCCTGCTGGCGATCGTGACGGTATTTCTGCTTTTGGCTGCGCAGTATGAGAGCTGGACGAATCCTTTTGCGGTGATTCTGGCGGTTCCCCTGGCGATCCTTGGCGCCGCGGTGGGCACGTATATCCGCGGGTTGGATTTGAATGTGTTTACGCAGATCGGGTTGGTTTTGTTGATTGGTCTGGCGGCGAAAAATGCGATCTTGATTGTGGAATTCGCTCGCGAGGCGAAAGCAAAGGGTCAGGGTCTGTCGGATGCCGCAGTCAATGGGGCGACGTTGCGTTTTCGTCCGATTTTAATGACGTCATTTGCGTTCATTTTTGGCGTGTTCCCGCTCGTGGTGGCGACAGGCGCAGGAGCGGCGGGTCGGGTTGCGTTGGGGACGGCGGTGTTCAGCGGGATGATTGCCGCGACGATATTCCCGATCTTTCTGGTGCCGGTGCTCTACGTGGTTTTTCAGGGGCTGAGTGAACGGCTGGGGAAGAAACGGGATCATGGGCATTAAAAAGGCAAGGTCCCGGGGGAGTCAATTCCACCGGGACCTTGCGTAGGACTTTTCTGAGCAGGCGAGTCTAGAACTCGCTGATCGTGCTCTTGGTGTCGGTCTCGTTGGCCGCAAGAGCCTGTGTGTTACGGCCGGCTTTTGCCGATGTGGCGGCGGTCGTCGGGGCTTTGGCGGTCCGTCCGGTCGGCGCCGTTCTCGTTTGTGACCTGGTGGTTCCGACGAGGGCGGCGAGTTGGTCGACGGTTTGCTGGAGGACCTGGGCTTG
>CAZLZE010000177.1:0-5270 GCA_964563935.1 uncultured Phycisphaerae bacterium
GTGTTCTATGAGCCGCCACCAAACCTTCAACTATGAAGGGGACATAATCAACAATCAGAAAACGGTTCTAAAGTTAAGCTCATCTTAACCGATTAATCCTTTGTACACAAACGCCAGGACTTGTGCATTTTTGAAAGGATCATGTATGAAAGGGTTATTCTGCGCTTTCTCCATTCGCACCAAGTTGCTGTCGCTTGCTGTACTTTTCGGTATTGGATTTATCGGACTTGGTGTCAGTTCATTCCGTACAATGACCACAGTGAAGGTCAATGGTCCCATCTATCGGAATATTGTCCAGGGGAAAGACTTGATTGCGGACATATTGCCGCCGCCTGAATATATCATTGAATCATATCTCATCGTTCTTCAGATGGTCGATGAGAAGGACGGTAAGGTTCTGAACACTCTGGCTGAACGCTGCAAGCAGCTCCATGCCGACTATGAACAGCGGCACGAGTTCTGGAAGACGGATCTGGATGAAGGCGAAATCAAGCGGATTCTATTGCAGGATTCATACAGGCCGGCCTGTGCATTCTTTGATATTCTGGATCGTGATTTTATCCCTGCTTGTACTGCGGGGCGATCAGCGACGAGCGAAGGAACTGGCGTTGGGGGCGTTGAAGAGAGAATATGAGGCGCATCGGGCGAAGATCGATGAAGTGGTATCCTTGACGACTGCACGGAATCAGGCGGACGAGGAAAAGGCCCAGAAGTTCATCGTTGCCCGCACTTACGGATTGATCTTCATGGGCGTTGGGATCCTCACGGGGGTAACGGTGCTGTCGCTCCTTCTTTCTCGCAGTATCACCAACCCGGTCAAGCAGGTAACGCTCGATCTGTCGGATTCATCCGGAAATGTGCAATCCGCGGCGTCGCAGTTGTCTTCCGCGAGTCAGGAATTGTCGCAGGGCACATCACATTTGGCCACGTCGGTTGAGAAGATGAACTCGTCACTGGAGAGCTTGACAACACTGATTGAAGACAGTACACGCATCGTATCCCAAGCCGAAGAACTGATGAGGCAGAGCGACCAGGAGTCGGTGCGACTGTCGGATCATGTGTCGGCCATGCAGAGTGCGATGGCAGAGATACAGGGTCAGAACCAGAAGACAATATCAATTGTCAAGGCCATCAACGATATTGCGTTCCAGACGAATCTGTTGGCCTTGAACGCGGCGGTGGAAGCAGCAAGGGCGGGCGAAGCGGGGCAGGGATTTGCCGTCGTCGCAAACCAGGTGAAACTTCTGGCCACCAGGAGTTCTGAGGCGGCCAAGGAGACCGCAGGTCTGATTGAAAGCTCGATCGAAAGCATCAAGCAGGGCGAACGGATCGGAGCGGAAGTCCTGGAAGACAGCGACAAGACCGTCAAGATGTCCGAACGGGTCGGCGGATTTCTCACTCAGATCAGTCATGCCTTCAGGGAGCAGCTTAGGGAGGCGAACCAGGTTACGAGCGTCATTCATCAAATCAACGAGGTTGTTCAGCGGGCAGCATCATCATCAGAAGAGACTGCGGCAGCGGGTGAAGAACTTCTATCACAATCGGAAGTCCTCACCGGTGTGGTCGGGAATCTGACGAGTCTGGTGAACGGTCGAAGGGTTGGCAACGCGACGTAGCGGTCTGCGGACGATCCCGTCACGGATGTGGACTGCGACGGGGCGAAGAATGTCTGAAGCGTCTGAGCGACTCGCCCCGTATGCATCTGCGGGGCGATGCTGGTTATCGGACTATATCCTGACTCGGATGCGGCCGCAAAGTCTCGCCATTTTCTCAAGCCCGTCCCTAGCGGTTGCCGATAATTGGCTAGGCTTATCGGACGAAATACCGATTTCAACAGATGCGACAGAGGACACGATAATGGCTTTGAGTGCAAGGACAGGTATGGCATCATTTCTGAAGATTTTTTCTGTTTTCTTGGGGGTAATCATTGTGACCGGAGGTTGCGAGAATCCGCCCGCGCAAAAAATGCGCAATCGGCGTGAACTCCAGACGCGTCCGGTAGGCCCGTTGCAGCAGGTGACCAAGGAGGATCAGTCCGACGTTCAACGCGAGTACAATCAGCGGATCGCCACGAGAATGGGTCGTCGCACGACGCCGCAGTTTTCCCAGGTATCGCTTTTCGGTGATATACCGGGCCTGGCGACCGCCGGAGTCCAGGTTCAGCCGGGAAAAAGCCTGCAGCAGCACACCTTTGCGACCGACGGCGAGTGTTTTGATCCTCGCGTCAGTCCCGATGGAAAATGGCTTGTGTTTGCCTCCACGCAGCATACGCTCAAACCCGATATCTACGTCAAATCAAGCAATTCCACTGCCATCACTCAAATCACGAATAATCCGGCGAGCGACGTTCAGCCGGCCTTCAGCCCTGACTCCAGACGCGTCGCGTTTTGCTCTGATCGCACTGGAAACTGGGATATCTTTGCGGTCGATTCCGATGGTCGAAACCTTCAGCAGTTGACGGACGACCCGGCTCCGGAAATGCACCCGAGTTTCTCTTCGGACGGGGCGAAGGTAACGTATTGCCGATATAACACGCAGTCCAGACAGTGGGAAGTGTGGATGCTGGATCTCAATAATCCGGGGCAGCGCAAATTCCTCGCCACGGGACTGTTCCCCAGTTTCTCTCCGGTCGAAAACAAAATCGTCTATCAGCGGGCGTGCCAGCGGGGTTCCCAGCTATTCAGCATTTGGTCCATCACCCTGGGACAGGACGATCAACCGTCGGCACCGACGGAAATCGCCAGTTCTCCTGATCGTGCTCTGATCGGTCCGCAATGGTCTCCCGACGGTAAAACCATCGTTTATTGCTCCGTCCCGCTGGGACAGAATGAGGGCGTACCCTCCGCTGCACAAGTGGGGAGCGTTCCGCCCAACGGTCAGGCTCGTATGCCGGTTACCGACGCGGGGTTCGCCAGCTTCAGCCCCACTTGGGGCGCGGATGGGAAGATCTACTTCTGTGCAAACAGGGGCGACTGCGAGAATATCTGGTCGGTGGTTCCGATCATGGAAAATGTCGGTTCACGGACTGCCAAGGTCCAGCCTGCGAGACCGGTACCCGTGGTAGAGGAAGATGTGGCTGATTCGACCGCCGGTAACGGGTATCACCAGACTACGTCTGATAACGGGATACATCCCAATCGTCCGGTCCAGCTCAAGGTTGACAGGGATGCAACAGCGGAAGGGCAATAAAATGGCCAATAAAGTTTCTAAAGCCCTGTCATACATCGCCCGATAATTCACTAGGTAGTTATGAGGAACAAGGGACAGCAAATTGTGAGGTTCGTAGTAGTGGCCCTGATTGCCACTCCGCTAATGGCCGGCGGGTGCTATGAAAAACGTATCCCGAAGACGACCCTGACAAACCCCTACGGGCGACAAATGACCATTGCCATTGCTCCGGTTCTCAACTACAGCGGTAACCCGGACTTGGATCCCGTCAAGGTGACGGATATTCTCTACAGCGAAATGCAGCAAGTCGATGGCTTTTCGGTGGTTCCGGTCAACCGGATGCTTGCTCAGATGGTACGCGATAACATCGTCATGATTGAAACGCCGCAGCAGGCACTGAAGCTGGCGTCGGCGCTTGGGGCTGACGCGATCGTCGTCGCCGCCATTACCGAGTACAACCCGTTCTATCCTCCCATTGTGGGGATTGCCGCTCAGATCTACGGGTTGGAACAGGAAGCGGCGGGACCGACAATGAAAATCGACCCGGTGGCCATGGAACGCCAGGCAACGCCGTTGAAGGTGTCCGTAGATATTGCTCCGCAATTCTGGCCCAAAAACCAGGTGCAGCGAATCTATAATTCGCGAGATAAAGCCATGGCGCATCTTGTGGAAGAATTTGCCGAAGACCGTGGGACTGCCGGAAGTCCGTACAAATGGGAAGTGTATTTGCGATCCCAGGAATATTATCTTCGGTTTGTAAGTTTCAAGCTCATCGAGGAATTGCTCGATAAAGAGTTGAGACGGATAAATCCGGGAATAGTCAGTGATCACAACGTCGCAAAGGAGTGCAACTAGGACATGAGCATCAGACAGATATCTCTTGTCAAGGGATCGCAACGATACGTCTTCCGATATGGTTCGGGTGATGAACCTCAGATAATCGACAGTTTCATTAATTTGGCCGATGATGCCGATAATGAATTTGACTGGTTCGATGCCGCCGTGCTCAGCTACCAAATGGGAAAACAGATGGGCCAGCAACTGGACCAAGCCTTGGAACAGTCACAGCCATAACGGGTTTGGTGGAACTAAGCCCTCTACCGTGAATTGGACAACGTAAACAGCGCCCTCAAAAGCCAGGGAAGGATCGAACTGAGCCGACCGAAGGGCAGTGGACTTTCGCCGCAGAGAGATGAAGAGTGGGCTATGAGTACAAACGATCTTCTTAACGAATTCATTGATTACTTACGATTCGAGAAACACTTTTCGAACTACACCTCGAGGTGCTACTCCGCGGACCTCAGGCAATTCATTGAAACGCTCTGGGGGTCGGGGCGAAGCAGTGAAGCGGAAGCGGAGAATCGCGTCGGTGGTGAAGACGGCGGCGGAGTGGCCACTCTGGCTGCCACCACGGTACGGGAGAAACTCCTGACCGTCACCGCCGAGGATGTCCGCGGCTTCCTCGCGCATCTCCATCAGAACAATTACTCTCGATCGAGCACCGCGAGGAAACTGGCGACCCTGCGGTCGTTCTACAAGTTCCTCGTCCGACGGGGATACGTGGCGACGAATCCGGTGTCGGCCATAAAGACGCCCAAGCAGGAAAAACGGCTGCCCAAGTGCCTGACCCTTGAACAGGTGCAGTCATTGCTCGAAACGCCGAAAGAAGGCGATATGCTGGGCATTCGTGACAAGGCAATGCTGGAAACAATCTATTCCACTGGTGTCCGCGTCAGCGAACTGGTGGATCTGAACTTCGACGATGTGGACTTCCTTGCGGGTATGCTCCACATCCGTGGAAAGGGCAACAAGGAACGCTTGGCCCCGGTGGGTCAGACGGCCATGATGTCGATCAAGAAGTATCTGGGAATGCGACAGCAGGATCCTCGGTCCGCCTCGTTCGACTCCAAGGCATTGTTTGTGAACAAGCACGGGAAACGTCTGAGCACCCGGAGTGTGCGGCGAAAGCTGGACAAGTATCTGATTCAGGCTGGGCTCGATCCCAGCATCTCCCCGCACACACTGCGTCACAGCTTCGCGACTCACATGCTGAATAACGGTGCGGATCTTCGCAGCGTTCAGGAACTGCTGGGTCACCAGTC
>CAZLZE010000178.1:0-4854 GCA_964563935.1 uncultured Phycisphaerae bacterium
TGAGGAGTTGGGTCTGGTGGGCCCGGCGGCCCGGGCGTGCGGCGTGGAACGCGATGTTCGCTTTGACTATCCCGCCGGGATTTTCCGATTTTCGCAGGTTCCGGTGTCGTCGTGGCACACAGGTGACGTTTTTGCCCGGGCGTATGTCCGCTGGCTGGAGATACAGCGGTCGATCAGCTTCATTCAGAGCCAACTGACGATGTTCCCGGAAGGGCTGATCCGCTGCGTGCCGGAGACGGTTCCCGCCGGTCGTTTCGTGGTCTCCCTGGTCGAAGGCTGGCGAGGCGAAGTCTGTCACGTCATGGAAACGGGGCCAAACGGAGCGATATCGCACTACAAGATCGTCGATCCCTCGTTCCACAATTGGATGGGTTTGGCGATGGCGTTGCGGAATCAGCCGATTTCCGATTTTCCGTTATGTAATAAGAGCTTCAATCTGTCCTATTGCGGACATGACTTATAGGTGTCGTGATGTTGAAGGAAATACTGGCACGAATACAGCAGAAACATCGAACGATCGCGTTTCCCAAGGGCGAACCGGTCCTGCCGGATCGGTTTCGCGGGCGCCCGGTGCGCGATGCCGCTCGATGCAATGGATGCGGGAACTGCAGCAAGATCTGTCCGACCGGCGCCGTCAGCAAAGACGGTATCGATCTTGGGCGGTGCCTGTTCTGCGGCCAGTGCGAGAAGGTTTGTCCGCAGGGAGCGATCCGGTTTACACGTGAGTATCGCCTGGCGGCTCGACGACGTCAGGATTTGATTGTCAGCCAAGATCCCGTGAAACTGGCGGACTCGCTGGATAAGGAATCGCGGCGGATATTTGGACGGTCGCTCAAACTTCGCCAGGTGAGCGCCGGCGGATGCAATGCCTGTGAAGCGGATACCAACGTTTTGACCACAGTGGTCTTCGACCTGGGACAGTTCGGCATTCAATTTGTGGCCTCACCACGCCATGCGGATGGACTGCTCGTGACGGGTCCGATCCCCGATAATATGCGGCTGGCCCTCAAAAAAACATATGACTCAGTTCCTTCGCCGAAGTTCGTCGTCGCCGTCGGCGCGTGCGCGATTTCCGGAGGGCCGTACGCGGATCATTCGGAGGTGCAGAACGGAACGGATCAGGTGGTTCCGGTGGACTTGTACATTCCCGGCTGTCCGCCACATCCGGTGACAATCCTTCACGGTTTACTGCAACTGCTGGGGCGGCTTTAGGCATTTCGACGACGGAGGACGGCAAAGACCTTGTGGTTGGCCTTGGGAAAGGGGTAGCGGTCCACGTCTTCCAGATGAATCCACTTGACGGCTGCGCATCCGATGGGACGAGGCTTGCCGGAAATGAACTTGCAGTTGAAGGCGTGAAGTGTGATACGGAAGTGGCTGAAGGCGTGGTCGACCGCGGCGATCTTACCCAGCACTTTGACCTCGACCCCCACCTCCTCCCGAACTTCGCGGACCACACATTCCTCAAGCGTCTCACCGGGCTCGCGCTTCCCACCGGGGAATTCCCACAACCCGCCGAGCAGACCTTCGGCTTTTCGCTGGTCGATGAGGATACGGTTCTTTTTCCAGATCACGCCGGCGGCGATATCGTAATGCGGCGTGGCTTTGCGCCTCGGCTTGAGCGGGAGCTCGTTCTGTTCGTCGGAAAGTCGGGCTTGGCAGAGATTCGCAAGAGGACAGATCAGACACTGGGGATTGCGAGGGACGCAGATCATCGCGCCCAGATCCATCAGGGCCTGATTAAACAAGCTGGCCTTGCCGCGAGGAACCAGACTTCGGGCGATGGTCCACAATCGCTGCCGTACCGCGGTATCCCTGGGATTCTCACGGATTCGAAATACCCGACAGAGCACACGCTCGACATTACCGTCGAGGACGGGCTCATCGCGGCCGAAGGCAATACTGGTGATCGCGCCGGCCGTGTAGGGTCCGATGCCGGGGAGACTAAGAAGATCGTCCACAGCCTCGGGTACTCGTCCGGCAAAATCGCTGACGATCTTCTTCGCAGTCTGGTGGAGATTTCGTGCCCGGGAGTAGTATCCTAGTCCTTCCCACTGCTTGATGACGTCGCCAATCGGCGCCGCCGCCAACGCGCGAACATTGGGAAAGTGTTTCAAAAATCGCTCGAAGTAAGGAATGACGGTGGCCACCTGCGTCTGTTGGAGCATGATCTCGGAAATCCAGATGGCGTAGGGATCGTTCGTCTGTCGCCAGGGCAGATCACGCCGATGCCGCTTGTACCATTTCAGCAGAGCGGTCTGCATAGACTTGGTATCGTTGTCTTTTCTCGCACACATCCCGAATCCCCGGTCACTCGATCAGTACCAGACCGAAGTAATGCTGCGGGTCGGTCTGATCACGGACGACATTGATAGTGAATCCGTGCTTGCGAACGGTGGCGAAGACGTCGATGCCGCACGCTTCCATGGCCGGTCGGGCCTCGTCCGGGTGGCGGCAGCCCTTTTCCATGGCGCACGTTCCGCACAACCGGCAGGGCCCCGCCCCCAAGCCCATCGCTTTGTAAAAACCCGCGAGAAAAAGTTCCCGCTCCAGTTCCACGGCGATTCGTTTCGGTTCCCCCCTTGCCGCCTCGAACAGGACGGCCCGATCGTACTCATCGAGCACTTTTCGAGTCTCTTCCGGCGAGGGCGAGTTCGGCGGGCACACCAGGCTTGTTCCATAGCACCCGCATCCGAATTGACACTTCCATCGAACCCAGGAACCGGTTTGCACCGACGAGGCTGGAATCACTTTCGCGGATTTCGCCCCGAACTCCAATGCCATCTGCACGATTCGCTTATCTGCGAGCCCCGGTCTTCTTTTCATGTCCGCCACTCCTTCCCGCATCCATCTCCAGAATCTGATGCATCAGCGACCATGCGTAGTCGAAGATCTTAATGGCCATCGCGGGTTTCGTATGGTATCCGCCGGTTTTCGTGGTTCGCCAGCGTACGACGATCACATCCACCTCCTCGTCCCGCGATTCTTCGCTCACGAGATCGCCCTTGCTCGGAAGAGTCGATGTGTCCACCGACTCGAATTTCTCCCTCAGCCCAAACTCGTGCTTCGCCACGAGCACACAATAGAAATAAGGGTAGTCGCTTCCCTGCACGCTGTTGATGGCGATCTGCATCTGCAGTCCGAGAAAGCTCGGCGGCGCGACGGACGACCGAAGGATCATCTTCGCATCGACCGGCATCGCGCCCGACTTTCTTTTGTGGACTTCGATCTGCGGCGCCATGGTCTCACCTTCAGCCTTGATTGTCTCCCAATGATCCCACACCGTCAGAAACAATCTGACCTTGACGAGCAAGGCGGCGTTCGTGAGAACCCGCCGGACCCCCGTCACCCAGTGAGGGGCAATCAGGACGACCGCGTCGAGAATCCACACCGTCATCAGCCATTCGTCGTTGTTCAGGGCAAGTTGATAAGCGATCAGCGTGACCGCACCGGCAATGAACAGGAGCGTAATGACCCCCTGGCCGCAGGTGATATCGATCGCGCTCTGATCCCATCTCCTGGATACCTGGCCGATACGCAGAATTTCCTCCAACTGTTTTCGCTCGGCGGGTCCCCAGGCCTTTGATCCCGATGGCTGATCGGGAATATTGCTGTAGCCGCGAACCAGGGAGAGCAGCGTTGCCGTTAAAAGACACACGGCGCCGGCCCAGATGTTGACGAGAATCTGCAGGGCAAAGCCGGCCAGCAGAAAGACCGCGATCAGGATCAATCGTCGGTTATACGGCAGGGACTTGGCGAAGAGGAACTTGATCTCGTCACGACGCTTTGCTTCAGGCAACAGCATGGCGGGCCCTCCGTGCTTCCGCAAGTTCCGCGGTTCCCATCGCCGACCAGTAGAGCGGGCAGGCCCCGGCGCAGGCGGAAAAGTCGGCGCATCCGGCGCACTCCGGCGGGGCGTAGGACTTGTTACGGAGAAACTTGGCTCGAGCCGCGTTCCAGATTTTCTCGAAAGGCGCCGCCAGCAGATTCCCCACCGATTCCGGGAAACTCGAACACGGGAACACGTCGCCCGCAGGCGAAACGCTCAGCAGACCGTCACAGGCTGCGCAGCTCTTGCTGCCCAACCCGGCGGCGAGCGGATTATAGATACACATCGGCGTGGGCGAATACCAGAGGAACTCCACGTTCAAGCTTCGGGCCAGCATGCGAACGCGATCGACGATAGGGCCGATGCGGCTGTAGGAAATCTGCAGCTCGCGATCGGCGGCCGTCCCGGCGGGAATGATCAAGTTCATCGACAGTCGCGGCAGCCCCAGCTCGACCACAAACCGGACAAGATCGTCAAGATGATCCACATTCAAGGCATTGATCGTGGTGTTGGTGTGTACGTGCACACCGGCGTCACGAAGAGCGGACAAGCCCTGTCGCGTCTTTTCGAATGACCCCGGCTGCGAGGTCAGGGCGTCATGGACCTCAGGCGTCGGCCCCTCGAGCGAGACCTGGGCGGACCAGAGCCCCGCGTCGGCCAACTGCCTGGCCAGATCCGAACCGGCCAGCAGTACCCCATTGGTAATAAGGTTGACGCGAAGTCCCGCCTTCACGGCTGCGGCGACCAATGTGACGACATCTCGCCGCATGAGCGGCTCGCCACCCGTGAAACTCACCGAGGGTACCTTCGCTTCGTGCCGAATAATGTGAAAAATCCGAATCACCTCGTCCGTCGACATCTCCGCATCACCGCCGGTTGTTGTTCCTCGACAGTTACATCCGGCGTAACAGAATTTGCACCGCAGGTTGCATCGATAGGTCATCGCAACCTCGGACAGCACCGGCAATGTGTTGAACGGTTGGCGATGAGGCTCGATGCGAACGGCATGGCGTCCGTGGGCTTCC
>CAZLZE010000179.1:0-3830 GCA_964563935.1 uncultured Phycisphaerae bacterium
CGTTCGTCGCAACGACAGCTGTGAACTCGCGACTCCGACGCAGCAACTCCTCCATCTCACGTCGGCCACGCCCGATCCCCTCGTCTCCATACACGATCAATTTTTCGTCAAGCCTCATCCCCAGTCGGCGCGTATGCGTCCGGTATGCCTCCAGCCGCGCTACGCTCGATAGATCGTCCTCCGGTCCCGCGATCAGGGCCGTCCGCCGATGCCCCAGTTCGTAGAGATACTCCAGAACCTGGCGCATACCATCCCCAAAATCCACCGTCACCGGATTGCATCGAAGACCCGACATATCTCGCATCGGCGCCACCACGGGCGCCCCCAGTTCAACCAACCCCCGAATCTGGTCATCCTTCACGCACGGCGACGCGATAATATAACCATCCACACGCAACTGCCGAAACTTCACCAGGTACTTCGCCCCCTGCTCGTCGCTCCGTCCCGTCATCGCAGGCCAGATCTGGTAACCACGCGACCTCGCCACTTCCTCCGACAACTGCACCGATAACGCCGTAAACGGATTCGTGAGCGCATCGGTGACAAGTCCGATCACCTGCGTCTTTCCGCGAAGCATGATCCTCGCCCATTGGTTCGGCTCGTATTTTAGTTCCTGGGCTACCCGGAGAATCTTCTTTCGCAGCCGTTCGCTTACCGGGCGGTTCCCCGAAAACGCCAGCGACACCGTCGCCGTCGACACTCCGCACCGCTTGGCCACTTCCTGGATCCCTATCGCTTTCGGTTTCATCCGTCTCCTCAACGAGTATCATCCGCGCAAAAGCTTTTAGACGCCATCCAGTATACGCGCAAAAGCTTTTAGATGCAAGAAAAAAATGGTCCCCGACGATCCAGGCGTCCGCCCGCAGATTCCGAGCGGAGCTAACCGTCCCCTGTGGAATGTTTTGACGTGATTATGGACTTGTGTGATGCTCAAGCATGGAGCTTCGAGCTACTCTTCAAGCCGGATAATGACTAGAGGGAGTGGCCGGAAGAATCGTTGTACGACGATCCAAAATCCAAAATTCTTCTCATCCCCCCGCCGTCTTCAACCACTCACCCATCGCCTTCTGAAATTCGACCCGATTCTCCACATAATCCGACTCCCAGAACAAGATCTGCGTCGCCCCGCACTTCCGGGCCGTCTTGAGGCTCTTGAGGAAGTCCTCCATCGATCCGGGTACCCACCAGTACATCCATATTTTGCATCGATTACCGACCTGCTCCTTGATGTATTTCAGCGCCTTTTCCGGCGTCCCGCCTTTGCGGTAGTAACCGGCGACGACGACTTCATCGATGAGTCTTTCTTTTGCCCAGGTTTGGATGTCTATTAACTGGCCATGCAGGCAGCCGTTGATCGGGCCGTCGACGCCGCGAATCCCCCACGGGTGATGGCTCATCATGGAAATCGGGAATTGTTTGCCCTTCGTCTTTCTGATCAGCTTGTGAGCCTCGCGCATGAAGATCGTCTGCGGCTCGCAGCGGAACTTGACCCATCGCAGATCATTATTGGGAATGGTTCGAGGATCGATCTTGTATTTCTTTTTAAACCCTTCCACGAGGGGAATTTCGTACCCGTAATCGGCAGTGCCGTCGGGCGTCGTCTGGGGATTATTCCGAACATCGCCGGTGCGAATCCAGTCGAAAAAGATTCCGTCGACGTCGTACTGCAGAATTTCCCTGACTGTTTCAAGCTGATATTCCCGGACCTCGGGGAAAGCGAAACTGATCTGGGAATTGTACGGACAGTAGTTGCGCCTTACCCATCGATATTCCGGATGCGCCTGGGTAAACCGACTTTGCAGGCCCCAGCCGTGATCTTCCTCGTTGATCGACACCCAGGCGTGGATCTCCAGGCCGATCTTGTGGCCATAATCTACCGCCTCGGCCAGACAGTCGAATTTTTTGTACGGCGAAAACATGTCAGGCAGCGGTTTGCCCGGCGACGACCAGGCATGGTAATTATCGGGAACATACCCCTTTTCCTCGCCGTCGCGAAGCTTGCTTCTGTAACAGGCCAGGCCGCCATCCAGACAACGCCAGTACAACCGCGTCCAGCCGACCTGTTTGCACCGGTCGAGAATATACTTGACGCTCTTGGGGCCATGCCCGATCTTCTCTCCATGCTGCGATATCCAATCGATATGAGTCACGGGACTTGACAGGATCATCTGTGATGTGCTCTTGCTCATAGCCGTCCTCTCTACTGTACAATTCTTACCTGTGTCTATGTGCTTGGCCCCGGTGATACCGAGGCCTGAAGCTCAAATCAAGCCATTTCTGCTTTCTCCGTTCTTATCGCGGCGGCAGTGAATAGAATTTTCATTGTCCATGCAATGTTTATGAACTATATTACCAGCTACCGTTTTCAGGAGCCTGATGTGAGTGAAAGAGAGCAGCATCTCTGGAAGAAGAACGCACAGTCGGAATTCAACCGCTGGGCGGAGACGTATGACCAATCCATCCTGAACCACCTGCTCTTCCATCGGTGTTACCTGAAGTTCATCGAGCTGATACTGCGATTCTATCCGGAAACGGACCGTACGCTTCGTCTCCTCGACGTCGGATGCGGCACCGGAACGTTCGCATCCATGCTCGCCAGCACATCGCTGCCCGTTCAGCCCATGGGGCTCGATATGGCAGAGCGCATGTGCCAGCTTGCCCGGGAAAAGTCGATCCAGGCGGGACTGGAGCGGAAAGTCAGCTTCGTTACCGGCGATTCCGAGCACCTGCCCTTCCCGGACAACACGCTCGACGTCATCACCTGCTCGAATTCGTTTCACCACTATCCGCATCAGGAAGCGGTACTCGGCGAGTTCTTCCGCGTCCTGCGTCCCGGCGGGCGGGTCATCATTATCGACGGCTACCGCGACAACGTCATCGGCTGGCTCATTTTTGATGTCGGCGTGGCAAAGGCCGAGAAATCCGTACACCACTGCCCCGCCGCCGAGATCCATCAGATGCTCCTGAACCAGCATTACACCGACGTCTACCAGGAAAAATTCGGTTTCTGGTGCCCGGTACTGGCATCGTCGGCGAAAAAACCGTAAAATGCATCTATCTGGTCCTTGTCAACGACGGTAACCGTGGACAAAAAAACGCTCGAAAATACCGACCTCGAAAACATCACAGCCATCCTTGAGGTGGCTCGGCGGCTCGGACTGTCGACCAACCTCGACGAGTTGCTCGACCTGATCGTATCGGAAACCCGATCCGTCCTCGACTGCGAACGCGCCACGCTTTTCCTTTATGACGCGGCACACGAGGAACTCTACAGCAAGATCGCCCACGGTGTGGACCAGATCCGCATCCCCGTCAAGACGGGCATCGCCGGCGCCTGTGCCCTGACGCGGCGGTCCATCAATATCCCCGACGCCTATTCCGATCCGCGATTCAACCAGAACGTGGATCGCCAGACCGGATACCGGACCAGGAACATCCTGTCTTCGCCGCTCATCGGACATCACCAGGAACTCGTCGGCGTGCTCCAGGCGGTCAACAAGCACAATGCCGCGTTTTCCGCCAAGGACCAGTGGCTTCTCGAGACTCTGGGTTCCCAGGCCGCCGTCGCCATTCAGCGGGCCCACCTCCTGCAGGAACAGAAAGAAAAGCAGCGGATGGAAAGCGAGCTCAATCTCGCCCGCGAGATCCAGATGGGTTTATTACCCAAGGAAAACCCCAGAATTTCCGGCTATGATATCGCCGGATGGAACCGCCCCGCCGATCAGACCGGCGGCGACTGCTATGATTTCCTTCTGCCCGACAATGGGCATCCTGGCTTTTTGCTCGCCGACGCCACGGGTCACGGCATCGCCCCCGCGCTCATCGTCGCC
>CAZLZE010000180.1:0-3719 GCA_964563935.1 uncultured Phycisphaerae bacterium
AGAAAGCGGCATAGCATGAAACGCTATTCCCATAATCACGCACGGTCATTTAGTACGGATTACCTCGTGGCCAATGTTCCCGCGGGTGTTGATGCCTGGGAATGGCATAATCTGGCGGTTGAATTTGCTCCGACGACGCTGAAGGTTTATGTGGACCAGTCGCTGTTGACGATGGTCGATCTGACGAATGTCGGTGGAAAGAATTTTACCGGTTATAGCCAGAAGGCTGTCGGGTACGGGTATATGACCCTCGGCACCTACGTAGTTGAGTGGACGGACAATTTCGCGGTCGGTGCGCCGATACCGGAACCTGCGACAATCGGATTACTGATGCTCGGCGGATTACTGCTTCGGCGTAAGTCGTAATACGAAAAAAGTTTAACAACGTCGTAAAGACTGTGTGGAAGGTGTGCGTCAATTTGAGCGTTGAGTGCAACACCTTCCACACAAATTTTTATGCCTTTATGGTATAACGGAAATTCCGAAAGGTCAATCAAGAGACTTGTCGAGTGGATGTTCCTACATCCACCCTCTTTCCCTTTGCGGTTGAAAACAGTCTTCAGTCTTCCGTCTACGGTCTTCGGCTCCGGAGCGACAGAGAGTAGACCGTGGTCCGCGGACAGATCACCCGGATCTCCACTAGACCGCCTTCCGAAATTCGGTATGAGAATTCCCCTTGGTGTCCTTTGTGTCTTCGTGGTAGACAAGATGCCGGTCCTGCGATCCCACAATCGCCATGGCTTTGGCCATCAGCGTGTGCTCGCAGCCGTCCACGCACAGCACGTCGCACTCCGTCCCCAGAATATACGGATGCCCCGTCGCTTCCATCCTGCTCACGTACTCATGCGCCATCCGATGAATGTCCTCCACGCTGATCAGGTCGTCCGAGTAAAATTTCTTCGACGGCAAATTCCCGTACAGGATAATGTCCTTCGGAACGATGGCAGCGTCTTCCCATAGCTTCCGCGAACTGCCCAGGCTCATCACCACCGGCTCAAGTGACGCAAACCCCTTGATCATCTCGTCCGTCAATTCCCCGCAGCAATGGAAAAACAAATCCACCCCAGCCGCGTCCAGCTTCGCCTTGAGCTGACGCATGTACTTCAGCACCAGCCGTTCAAAAACATCCGACCCTTCCTCCATCTGCTTCGGCGAAACGTATACCTTGTTCGCAGCCGGCTCCGCGATGAAAAATACCTTCGCGCCCGCCTCCACCTGCGCATCGATCGACCGCCCAATCACCTCCACCGCCAGTTCCATCAGCGTTTCCACCGTCCGAACGTCCGGGTCCTCCTCGCCCGTCACGCCCATCCCTGCCACGTACACCGGCGTGATCGGGTCTGCCAGCAATTTCGTCATCAGCGAGAACGGTCCAATACTCATACCCACCGGAATCAGCTTCGTCCGACGGGCAACATACCGCACTGCCTCCACATTCGCCCGAAGCCTTTCATCAAACGCGCCCGCAAGCCCCTTGCGAATGCGCGAGATCTCTTCCTCCGTCGGACAGGCGGAAAAATGCCACGCCGGGATATCCCCTTCTGAAATCCCGCCCAGAGCCCGAAGCAGCATCGCCTTTTCCAGCATCAGATCCATGACTGGCATCGCCAGGGGCGTCCGAAAACGCTTGGCCGCCTCCGCTACCACCTGCCCAAGCCGAACGCCATCCCGCAAAATATCCTCATGATCCGCATATTCCTTCAAAACCAGATCCGCGCCGATGGGAAATCGAAGTCCGGAACGGGCCAATTCCAGAAAAAACTCGCGTGACATCGCTGCATGTCTCCTTTATAATACATCGTGGATATTACATATATCCTAAATGTATTTTACCAGAATTCGCCACCAAGGCAAGCGAATTCCGTCCAAAATGGATAAAATATACATCCCCAATGGAGTTATACGGGCAAATAATAAAGCCGACCGTCGCGTTGGCTTCGACGGTCGGCTTATTCGACTTGCCGGGTCGATGTGTGTCCGGGCAAACCTTTGCGGAACGACTTCAGTCTAGGCCCTTGAAACTGACAGTCAAGTAACGACCGGGGCTACACCACCCCGCTTCACAGCTTACGTTACCAGGACTTCCACAACGGTAACCTGATGGTCCACAACATCCGGCGGCAAGGGCTTCATGCCTCTCTCAACTTCCTCTCAGGCCTCTCCAATGCCTCCGCTTCCCAAAGTCCTCTATCGCATCCTTCCCCACTCCCAACTCACACGCCCTCTATATTGATCCCCCTTTGACCTCCCCTACAGACCTTCATCCGGCGAACTCTTCCGGCTTTGCTGACCCTCGCGTCCGCCTCTTCAGTTTTCAATGATCCTTGCTTTCCTCTTCTCTCTTTCCTTCTCTTTCATCCTTCGATTATCTATATGGCAAGGATGGTGCCAAACCGAGGAATTATAGCCACAGAACTTCACGGCTGTATGTGCTTGATAAAACAATAGATACAGTCAGAATGCCAGATATTACCCAAAGTGACATTTTTTGAAGCTAAATTTGGGGAATATTCCCCACATTGGGAATGGGACTGGGGTGGGAGTTTTCCCCAGATTCCCCATCCTGTCAAAATAGGTAAGTTGATGGATGGGTATTGCTGAGTGGCGGGACGATTCTTAGTATTCCGGTACCTGACCCGCGAGAAGGCGGGCTGTGATCTCTGCCACAGTAACCAGGTCGAGAAAGTTGTGGTGGATGATGACTTTGAGCTTTCGGGCGTCGAAGGTCTTGACGAAATCATGGTAGGCCTGCGGAATGTCGGCTCCGGAGATATCGCCCCGGCGGGGACGACGGCACATAAACAGTTCCACCGTCTGAAGCTGGCAGTTGGGCAGGAATTTTTTCCAGTGGGCCCGGGCCTGGTGCAGCATGTCGATATGGCGATGGACGCGGGGGCAGTTCACGCGATGGATGACAGCCCGGTCGCGAATGGAGGGGATGTCAAAGCTCTTGCCATTGTAGGTGACGAGGACCTGCGTCTTCGCCAGCCGCTCGGCGGTGGCTTGAATGATACCAGCTTCCTCGGAATAATCGCGGGCCAAGGCTTGCTCGACAATTAGATCGTCCTGGCCGTCGAAATAGCACCACCCGACGAGAAAAATCGTATTGCCCGCGAACCCGCACGATTCGATATCCAGATACGTGACAGCCTCATGGGGCGCATTGAGCACCGCCAGCAGATCCTCGCCGGCCGTCTCCGTGTCAAGCTGATAGCCCAAGCCCTGCACGATATTACGGTATAGGCGAACAATCTCCGCCGCCTCAGGCCACGTCGACGTTACCTTTCGGCGAATGCGATAATATCTACCAGCTGTCAGTTCGACCACCTCACCGGCGACGGCGTCCTCAAGTTTCACCGCAACTTGTTCCGGCACGATCGGCTCCGCTTCTTTCTTCTCAATCGATTCCTCAGGCTTGGCTTGGACTTGCCTGGCCCATTCGGATCCCAATAGCACTTTCGACTTGGCCAGCTTGCCCGCCAGGTCGTCCAGTTTTCGGAATTTGTCTGATGAAAACGTCATGGGTAATTTCGGAGCGTCAGAACCTCGTTCTCATCATGCAATTGTAGTCCGCCGGGTGAAAAGAGGGAAGATGATTCTGAGAGGAAGCATGACAGGGGTGTGGCTATTGTTTGCGGGGTAATTGGGAAGGCTTTTCGTCTCGGCGGGGCGGGGCAATTCACAAAGCCGCGAGCGGGAGTTACGTTCCATCCAGGGAC
>CAZLZE010000181.1:0-3649 GCA_964563935.1 uncultured Phycisphaerae bacterium
TTTTTGTTAATTTGCAATTAATTCCATGCTACGACTTCACGGCTTCCATTTGAGGGGCAAAGACATCCGGAATGAGGTTTAATCGCTAATTTTGTGAAATAGTTATTCAAGTTTATTGTTTCTTCTCTGAAAAAGCATCAATTCCTGTCTCCGTCCCATTTGAAGGGGATATCTTTGTCGCCCTTCGAAAGATAATAGGAAAGTTCTTTGACCAGCAGAACGGAATCAACCCGACTAGAGGGCGAACGTTTCGAATTCTCCCTTGCATGGTGCGGTAGGGCAGAAGTGGATCGTGCGCATGGCCGGCTCGAGGATCATGGCCCCTACGGTGCGGAAATGCAGGATGGTCCCTTCCTCATGGGCGCAGACGGAGAGCGGGTGGTTCTTGTGATCCTTCAGACAGGTCTTGAGATACTCCACACTGAGTCGGTTTTCCGAATTGTCGTCGAGCAACTCCCTCAGTCGCTGCGTTCTCGTGATCGTGCTCCGGGCGAACTCCTGGGCAGGGGGCTCGGGCGGATTCAAGTTCTGACCCGTCAGCTTGATCATGTTCGGATGCTGATAATGGTTTCCGCAGACGAGGATGGGTTCCTCTTCGATCATGTCCACACGGTCGCCAGCCACCTCAATCAAGACTCCCCCCGTATACCCGTCGGTCAGGATCGCGTTGAAGGCTCCGGCGTGGCGGGGGGCCACAATGACGTCCCGGGCTTCGGCATATTCCTGGCATCCCAGGGCTTCGAGCAACAGCGACGCCACGGGTACGCCAATTCCCAAGGGAACATTCGGCAGATGTCCCGACGAGGTGAAGGTTACGCCCAGCCCGGCGCTGTTGATTCCGCTGCAGCAGAAGAACGAACCTGCCCCCACGATCAGCATCTCCGGCGAATCCAGCGGGGGGGTGACTTTGGCCACGTACCACGGTGGAAGGTCGAAATTGAAGTCCCAGCACTGCCCGATCATCGCGCTTCGCGTCGCGCTGCGCTCGGACTCGATGTAACTTCCCGTACATGCTCCCGCCGGCCAGTCGCGTTCCGAGTTCACGTGCGTCAGCTCGGGCAAAATGCCCTGTGCCAGCACGTCGGTCAATGGCAGTTCCGCGCCTTGCGAGATCCCGGCCACAAAATCATACGTCGGCCGCGAATATTCTTTCAGGAAAGCTCCGATTCGCGGCACGTATTTTTCCAGGTGGATCCAGGATCCGAATCGCATGATATTGAACGGGTTGGAGAAGTAGCGATCGTTGAAGTCCTTGATATCCTTCGCCACCAGGCGTCCCAGTTGCCGACCCATGTCGAGCCAGCTTCCCCGCAACTCATATTGACGGATCTTCGGGGCCTTCATTCGGGGAGTCCTCCTTACAGCCGCAGACCGAGGTACAACTCGCTTCCGGCGACTCGGCTTTGCCGGTCGCGGCATGATGCTTCTTCCAGCGACGCCTGAAATAAAGGAACCCAAACCAAACGAGAAGGACGAAGATTACGATCCCGCCCACGACTCGCTCGATCGCCACCGTTCCTTTCAGGACCCTTTCAATGCGGCTGCTCGACCACCATCCCAGCCACACGAGGAACGGAACGGAAATCAGCGCGCCGGAGAAATCAATCAGAATAAACTTCCAGGCCTTGACCCGGCAGATCCCCGATGTCACGCACATTACGGCCCGAACTCCCGCGAAGAACCGACCGAAGAAAATGATCCAGTTTCCACGCTTCTCAAATTGGCATTTCACCTGTTCGATGTGGTCGGAGGTGACGATGTACCGGAAGGGTTTTCGCTGGAGGATGTCGATTCCGAATCGTTTTCCGGCATAGTAAAGGACGATATCCCCGCTCATGACGCCGACGAGTCCGATCATTATGGCAAAATACAGTTCACCGTCCTGGACCCGGCACAAAGCGCCGCCCAGGATCAGGGGAACATCTTCGGGAATGGGGACGCCCAAACTCGCGGCCACCAGACAGAGCAACATACCGGGGTAGAGCGATTTGCTCAGAATCGACTTGACCGTCGATGTGATCGCGAGAATAACTAATCCACTTTTCAGCATAACACTTCTCTAGGGATAGACCTTTCCCATCATCCGCGGGAACGCAATGGCTTCGCGAATGTGTTTAAGCCCGCACAACCAGCCGAGCGTTCGTTCAATCCCCAGGCCGAATCCGCCGTGCGGTACGCTTCCATATCGTCGCAAATCCAGATACCACTCGTACGGTTCGGTTGCCAACTCCTCCTCTTTCATTCGCTTGAGCAGCCGATCCAACTGCTCCTCGCGAACCGATCCGCCGATGATCTCGCCCACGCCTTCCGGCGCGAGCAAGTCGAAATTCTCCACCACCCGGTCGTTCGACCGGTCCTGACGCATGTAAAACGCCTTGGCCATCCGCGGATAGTGCGTGACAAATACCGGACGATCATGCAGTTTGGAAATAATAGTCTCGTCCGATCCGCCCAGGTCCTTGCCCCAGGTGAATTCCTTCGCCAACGCCAGGTGCTGCGGAATATTCTTCAGCTGTTCACGCAGATCGCCCAGTTGATCCCGCAACTGAATGACCCTCGCCGCCGCCTTGTCCTTCTGCCACTGTTTGGCGGCCTTTGTCTGGTCGCTTTCCGCCTGGACCAGCTCGTTTTCCATGTCCTTGATCGTCTTCTCGAGCGTTGCCTGCTCGTTCTTCAGCAATTCTTCCGCCCGAGGTCCATGCAGAATATCCGCCGCTTCCGTATAAGTCAGTCGCACGAACGGTTTTTGAATCTTCTCCAGCTTGGAGACATCCCGGCCGAGGAGTTCCAGGTCCGCACGGTGCTTCTCCAGAACCTTTCCGACGATGAAACAGATGAAATCCTCCGCCAGATTCAGCAGGTCCGACAGGTCCACAAACGCCACCTCCGGCTCGACCATCCAGAACTCCGTCAGGTGCCGGCGGGTCTTGGACTTTTCCGCCCGGAACGTCGGTCCGAAGCAATAGACCTTCCGCAACGCCATCGCCGCCGACTCCAAATACAACTGTCCCGTCTGGGCCAGGTACATCGGCTGACCGAAGTAGTCCACCGTAAACAGCGTTTGCGCGCCTTCGCCCGCGCTGGGAGCGAAGATCGGCGTATCGACGAGTACGAATCCGTTGTTATGAAAGAACTCTCGAATCGCGAAAATCACTGTGTCGCGAATCCGCATGATCGCCGTCTGTCGCGACGACCTCAGCCACAAGTGTCGCAATTTCAGCAGAAACTCGATCCCGTGTTCCTTTGGCGTGATGGGAAAGTCCGTCGCGCTATGAATGACCTGGGCATCCTTTACCGCAATCTCGTATCCGCCGGGCGCTCGCGGCTCAGCCCGAACCGACCCGGTCACAGTCAATGATGTCTCCTGGCCCAGATGCTCCAGCCGGTCGAAAAGCTCCGATCGGTCCGGCGTCTTTTCCAGTACGGCCTGGCAGATCCCCGTACCGTCGCGAACGACCATGAACAGGATTTTGCCCGAGCTCCGCAGTTGCGAAAGCCATCCCGCAATGGTGACTTCTTTTCCCACGTGCTCGCTTAGAGCATTGATCGTTACATAACTGCCGTTGTGATCCATTGATCTTTCTCCATCATTTGGCGACTGCCCGTGCGGCGATATTTCCTCTGTCTACCAGGCCACCCCGGCAGGGGG
>CAZLZE010000182.1:0-3347 GCA_964563935.1 uncultured Phycisphaerae bacterium
GACCTTGTTTTCAAAGAGCTTACCCTGCGCTGCATAATCGCGCACGGTCATTTAGTTCCTGGAAGGGAAATTCCCTAGTGGTATGGTTGGGAGAATAGGGATATAAGTCTGGTGCCGGACAAGAGAAAGGGATTGCACCGGCTCAGGAATCCAGAGAGGTCAGGCCTTCTCGGAGGGCGTATTTGGTGAGTTCGGCGACGCTATGGATATTGAGTTTGTTCATGATCTGTCGCCGGTGGGCCTCGATGGCCTTACCACTCACATGGAGTTTGATCGCGATTTCCTTGGTGGAGTTACCTTCCGCCAGGAGTTGGAGCACTTCCCGCTCGCGGGGGCTGAGTCCGGGAGTTGGCGATTCGGACGGGATCAGGTGCAGGTATTCGTCGAGGACGAGGCTGGCTATTCTCGGGCTCAGGAACCGTTGGTCGGCCACAACGGCCCGAATGGCGCGGACCATATCATCAAAGACACATTCCTTGAGGAGATATCCTGAGGCTCCGGCCTTGAGCATATCGACGACACACTGGCGACTTGAGTGCATGGACAGGGCGATCACTTTGATACCGGGGGTTTCCGTGGTTATTTGCCGGGTGGCTTCAATGCCGTTAAGTCCGGGCATGCTGACGTCCATAATGACTACATCGGGGTGCAAGTCCTGGCTTAGTTTGATGGCGGTTCGGCCGTCGTCTGTTTCGCCGACCACTTCCATGTCGGCGTGTTTATCGATCAGTGAACGGAACCCCTGACGGACAATCTTGTGGTCGTCGGCCAACAGAATTCTGATCTTCATGGACTGCTCCGTTGCATGACTCAAAGGACTTGCTCAAGGTTACGATAGTGAAGTGCAAAGGCAACAAGCCACACTGAAACATCAAGTGTTCCTTAAGGTTCTCACTATATCCTGTCGTGTGGAAAAACGCAAGTGAACGATATGGGAAAGTAGTGAAATCAATATCGGAGAAAGTAATGGCTGATTATACCCTCCGGAGCAAAAAGCCGGATGCGGGACGGTTTGCCCAGTCCCGCATCCAAGCTAACGATGCGACCTTACGGACCTTAACCAGCCGGATTCCATATACCTGTTTTTCCCCGGGCGCATGCGGTAATTCCGGGAAGACAACAGGTGTTTGCATTTCGGTGTAATAAAGACGATTAACCCCTTTAAATACCGATTCTACAGGGTTTATAATGCCTGTCAAAGGAAAAATGCCGTTGGGTGTATGGCGGTGGTGAAGCAGATACTCTGCGGGGTTGTTTTCCCAAGATGGTAATTCAGTAAAGGATGAGGCTGACGATGATGCAGGATAATTCAGTAGGTAAGCCGGGAGATGTGGGTGCGTTGAAGAAGGCAGTGGCATTGGCTGCGGTGGAGCAGGTTCCGAACCATTCGGTGGTAGGGCTGGGGTCGGGGTCGACCCTGGAGTTTTTCATTCGTGAGCTTGGTCGGCGGGTCCGCGAGCAGGGGCTGGATATTGTTGGAGTGCCGACGTCTCTGCAGGCGCGGTTGGTAGGTAAGGAGGCGGGGATACGGGTGGTCGACCCGATGGAGTCTGACGGTGTGGACGTGGCGGTGGACGGCGCCGATGAGGTGGATCCGCGGGGGAATCTGATCAAGGGAGGCGGGGCTGCGCACGTGACGGAGAAGATCGTCGCGGTTCAGGCGAAGCGGTTTGTAGTGATCGTGGACGAATCGAAGGTGGTGGAGAGGCTGGGGCAGAAGTTTCCCGTTCCGGTGGAGGTGCTTGCCCCCGCGTTGCCGTTCGTTTTGCGTCGGCTGAGGGAGATGGGTTCGGTGGCAAACGTGCGGACGGGTTCGGGAAAGATCGGTCCGGTCATATCGGAATCGGGGCACGTTATCGTGGACGCCCGATTCGAGCGGATCGAGGATCCGGTCGGTCTTGACCGGGACATCAACATGATTCCCGGTGTGGTGGGACACGGGATATTCATCGGTATGACAAGCCAAGTTCTGGTTTCCCGCTGGTGCGGGGATGATCTCCGAATTGACGTTATGAACTTCGCGTGACATTTGAGATCAGGCGAGCGTTTTTCGCAGGCGTTTGGATGCCAGCCAGAGGGTGACGCATCCGATGATGAACAGGGCGAGCATCTGAGGCCAGAGGACGTCGAAACCGGTTCCCTTGAGGAAAATTCCGCGGATGATGACCAGGAAATGGCGCATGGGGTTGATGTACGTCAAGTATTGAACGATGACAGGCATGTTGGCGATGGGGAACATGAACCCGGAGAGCAAGGTGGCGGGGAAAAAGAAGAAGAACATGGTCATCATGGCCTGCTGCTGGGTCTGACTGATGGTGGAGATCAGCAAGCCAAAGCCCAGTGACGACAGCAGGAAGAGACCTGTGGAGAAGAAGAGCAGGGCCAGGCTGCCGCGGATGGGGACGTCGAACCAGAAACGGGCGACGGTCGTGATGAGGATGACATCGACGAATCCGATGAGGGCGAAGGGGATGGTTTTTCCGAGAATGAATTCCGCCGGCCGGATGGGGGTTACCATGATCTGTTCCATGGTTCCGATCTCGCGTTCGCGGACCACGGACATTCCGGTGAGCAGGAGGGTGATGAGCATAACGATCATGGCGATCAACCCGGGGACGTAGAAGTTTCGACTTTCCAGATTTTCGTTGAACCAGGTACGAGTCTGCAGGTCGATTCGCGGCAGTTTCGGAGGCTGCCCCTGGAACCGGACGGCGCGCAGATTGATGAGGATGTCGGAGAACTGCTGGGCGAGTCGTGCCGCGTAGTTCAGGACGATCCCGGCCGTATTGGAATCGGTTCCATCGACGATGATTTGGAGTGCGGCGGTTTGTCCAGCGCGGATTCGGTCGCCGAATCCTTTGTTGATCTGGATAGCGGCTCGGATCTGGCTATGATCCATTAGTTCCGCGATTCTGCCGTGACTCTGGACATGTTCCGTGACGTCGAAATATCCGGATTCGGTGAATTTCTGGATGAGCAATCGGCTGAGTTCACTATTGTCCATGTCGTAGACAGCGGTGGATGTGTGTTTGATATCGGTGGTGGCCGCGTAGCCGAAGATCAGGAGTTGGAGTATTGGGGGGACGAACAGGATGATCTGCATCCGCGGGTCCCGGAAGACCTGGATGAATTCTTTGACCAACATGGTTTGAATTCGTTGAAACGTCATTATGTGAGCTTCTTTTTGAATTTCACAAGGGCCAGGAACACCATAAGCAAGCCGAACGCCACGAGGAATATGGCTTCTACCATCAGCACGTGCAATCCGACCCCCTTGAGATAGATTCCTTTCAAGAGAGTGATCAGATATCGGGCCGGCACGAGATAGGTGAATAGCTGGATGATCC
>CAZLZE010000183.1:0-3273 GCA_964563935.1 uncultured Phycisphaerae bacterium
CCCCCCCACAAATCCGGCGGCGGCGCGGGCCACACCCCCCCCCCGCCTGGGTCGGGGGAGGGGAAAGACCACCATATTCAGTTTTCACTGAATGATATTTACTTTTGAAACAAACCTGTCTGCTATATTATCGTCCTTGCACAACGGTTTTGCAAGAAGGAAATAATAATTTTTTATACATAGTAAGCCCAGATTTACTTTGTCACATGATCATGAATAGTCTCTAAATCCATTGGTACTAAATAAATGCGGATATGAGGCTGATTCCCAATTTCTTGAGTTCCATGAATTATGGGAAACAACGCAAAAATTCCGTTTAATTGAATTTTCAATTAGGGTCGTCGCGATTAACCAAATGGTTACTTGAGGAATATCTCAATAACGGGAACCGTGACGTTCGGCTTCTGTACCGGAAGATGCAGAACCAATGCATCCCTCGTTTCCTGGGCGACGATCTGATTGACATTGCCGGACTCCGTCATCTTCACTTCCGACGCGTCATGTAGCAGCTGCGCATATTCCACCTTTCCCTTGAACCCATCAAGGAACAGATGTACAAACGGCCAGGTGAAGACATGCACATAAAGCCGCTTGGTTTGCGGATTGTAGGTCAACCGGCAGTCCTGCGGAGTCTGGAATTCCGCCGGCGCCTGCGTACATCCGTAGATCGATCGGCCGTGGCGCTTCATCCATTCGCCTATGCCCGTAAGCCGGCTTAGCGCCCGTTCGTCGAACTCGCCTCGTCCGGTCGGTCCGACGTTCAGAAGCAGATTGCCACCTTTGCTTACGGTATCGACCAGCATCTGGATCAGTTGGTCGATGCTCTTCCAACTGGTTTCGTCCCGGTGATAGCCCCAGGAACCGGAAAAGGTCTGGCAGGCCTCCCAGACGACGGGCTGGCCGTTGTAGTGGACCCATCCCCGCGGCTGATATTGTTCGGGTGTCTTGATGTCCCAGCCTTCTTCCATGTCGAGGCGGTCGTTGAGGATGACCTGCGGCTGAAGCTCGCGGACGAGTCTATAGAGCTTTTCGCTCTGCCAGTCCTCCTTGCCCTTGCCGATCCATTTCACGGGGAATCCGTGCTTTCCCGCCACGTAGCTGAAATCGAACCACAGAATGTCGATCTTTCCAAACCAGGTGAGAAGTTCTTTGACCTGGCCATGCAGGTACTCGACATACTTGGCCTGGTTGCGGGTCTTATTGAGCTTTTCGCGGTCAGGATGATTCCGCATCGAGTGCAGATCGTCGATGGTGAACTGCGGATGGTGCCAATCGATCAACGAATGATAGAAACCCACCCGCATATTCTGGTCCCGGAACGCCTTGACCATCGGACGCAGCAGATCACGGCCAGCCGGCGTGTTCGTCGCCTTGTAATCGGTCAGCTTGGAGTCCCACAGACAAAAGCCCTCATGATGCTTCGTCGTGACCACGAAATATCTCATGCCCGCGCCGCTCGCAGCCTTGGCCCAGAGCTCTGGGTCGTACAGGTCCGGATCAAAATGCTTGAAATACCGGTCATAGACGTCGTCGGGAATCTGTTCGTTCTGTTTGACCCACTCGTGCCTGGCTGGGAGGGCATAGAGTCCCCAGTGAATGAACATGCCGAACCGATCCTTGACAAACCAACTTGTATCGCCGGGCGTGGGTATCGTCTTCAACATTACCGTGCTCCTGAAAGAAAAGGTGCGACTACTCATGTTTTATGAATGACCTGTCATCTTATTTCAGCGACCTGCAAAATCAAGAATATATAAAGAAAAAGCTTGAAATGTGACGGGGACAAGATTATTCTTAAATAGGTTAAACGCTTAAACTATAGCGTTTAAGCTGTGGGTGTGTAGTATGCGTGATAAGATGCGTTATTGGATACATGATTAATGGCAGTCACACTGGCGGACATAGCGGATCGTGTCGGGGTCACCCAGGCCACGGTTTCCATGGTGCTGAACAAGGCTCCGTCGTCCGTTCGGATTTCGGAGCGAACACGCCAGAAGATCTTCCAGGTGGCCGAGGAACTGAACTACACGCCTTCATTTGTTGCTCGGTCACTGGTGAAAGGACGCACATTTACACTCGGGCTGCTCATGGGCGGGATCGAATCCGCTCATCATGCGGAGGTGACCACGCTGGTCCTGGAGGAAGCCGAAGCGTGCGGCTATCGTGTCCTCCTGGCGGTTACCGAATGGTCGCACGAAAAGGAACTCGAGTGCCTGGATATGCTGGTGCATCACCGGGTCGATGGAATTCTTCTCGGGTCGCACGCGCTTCGCTCGGGGACACGTCAATACGAGTATATTACATCCCAACACGTTCCTATTGTGCTCCTGGGCTACTCGGAGGAGTTCGCATGTGCCTACAGCGACTGGAAGCCCGGAATGACGCAGACGCTCGACTTCCTGACGAAGAAGGGTTATTCCCGGATCGGTTATCTTCATAGTGACACAAGCGGATTCACTGATTTCAAGCAGATGGACCTTAAAGAGGTCTGTCAGCGGTTCGGCCTGGCGCTCAAGCAGTATACCTGCGAGCCGAATCAGGCGGATTGCGCCCGGTTCGGGCGTCAGTTCGCCCGAACCGATCAGGGTCCGGATGTGATGATCGTCCAGTCGGACTTCATGGCCACCGGATTCATGCGTGGGCTTTACGATCAGGGACTGCAGGTGCCGCGGGACCTGGCCGTCGTGGGGTGCGATGGAACCAATGCGGGAGAGTTTTTTGTTCCTCCCATTACATCCATCGCCCAGGACTGCCGCGTATTGATCAAGGGCGCTGTCGAACTTCTTGTGGAAATGATCGGCAATCGCAACGTCCCGAAGCGGAAAGTGTCCGTGGCCACCCGGCTGATCGTTCGAGGCAGTGCGTGAGAAGAATTTCAGATTGCGGATTTGAAGAAGGAGATGATTATGATGTTGACTCACAAATCAGCGAAGTTCCTGAATCCAAAATCCAAAACTTGTCCCCGGCTGCGACCGGGGATCCGAAATTCAAAATTGGCTTTCACCCTCATTGAGCTCCTTGTCGTCGTCGCCATCATCGCCGTGCTTGTGGCCCTGCTCCTACCGGGGATACAGATGGCGAGAAATGCTGCGTATATGGCGGTATGCGGCTCAAATCTTCATCAAAATGGAATCAGTCTGGCCCAGTACGCGACAGATCATTCAGGGTTCTATCCTCCAATCGACTACAATTACAATACCCCTCAGTTTCATACCATCGGTGTGGCCGGGGCCGAAGGGCCATTATGGTATATGTGGAAAGCCGGGTATGTGC
>CAZLZE010000184.1:0-3139 GCA_964563935.1 uncultured Phycisphaerae bacterium
GCGAACGGCATGGCGTCCGTGGCCTTCCCCAAGGCAGCCGGAAACGAGGCTTCGAAAATCGCACAGGAAATAGTAGACATCGGCCAGACGCGTCTGGTCCCCGGTGAGCCAGCCAAGGACCTCAGCGATCGGTCTGCTATTTTTCAGATGCCGCAGGACCGCCAAAGCCGTGGGATTCACTTTGACCGCGCGGTTGGGAAGCACGATCAACAGTTGATCTTCCTGGCGAACGTCAAAATGGGAACGAACATGGTCAAAATAATCGTCCACCCACGCGAAATCCTCGGGGTTGATGGTTCTCGACGCCATCAGTGTGCCCCCCCACTGACGCAGGCGGAATGACACGCCGAATGGCAGGCCGAATGACACGCGGAGTGGCATGCGGAGTGACACGCCGAATGGCACGCGTCGTGACAAGCCGAATGAACGAAGCAACCTTCGTAGCAGGCGGGGCTGGCCATGAATTTCTGGTAATCGTTGGATTCCCCCGTGGCAGTGCGGATGCTCCGGTCAAGCACGGGGTGCGTGTGATAGACCGTGTAGTTATCCCCCGCGAACCAGTACCCGTACTGGCGATAGTAGCGATCCTCGTCCGTCGTCGTGCGCTCGGGACCGGGCAGTGGCTGACCGGTCGAGGCGTCGAAGGTATCAAACACAGCCTGAAATTTCCGGCGATAATGCGACTTGGTGGCTTCGACGTCGGCGTCCCATGCCTTCTTCTGGACATTGTCGATGACTATCTGCGCGAAATTATGAATATCGATCGGGTTAAGCTCTCCGCTCATCGCATCGATGCAGCTGCGGAGACGAACTTCGTAATCGCTGAGCTGGGTGACGTTCGAGTCGACGATTTCGATCTTGCCGTTCTCCGTGAGCTTCACCGCCCCCTTCTGCTCCATCACGCCCAACATGATGGAAATGATGCGGTTGATGGGGATCTCGAGAAAAAAGGCTGCCTCGATGATGTCCAGGTCGGCCACCTTGCCGTCCTTGCGGAAGGTGGACAGAATGATCTGGGGCGGCGTCCAATTCTCCTTCATCCAATCAATGTCCTTGAGTCCATCGGCCGCCTTGAGCATGCTGCGATGTTTGGCCACGATCAGAAGCAGGCAGACCACGCCGATCGCGCCCGCCAGCAGGAAAAAGTGGAAGCACGACGGCGTCGAGTGGTAGACTCGAGGTCGGGACTCAAAGGAATAGGACCGCACGGGCGGCGAGTATCGGCGGGAAGGCGTCGAATCGTCGGCCTGTCGCCCGGAAACGGAGGCCAGCCTCGTGAAAACAGAGGCGACGATATACTCTTTGATCCGAAACTGCCCCTGCCGAGGCACGTTGTTCCAGTGAAATCGCTGCGTCAGCCAGTATTGATTGTCAAATCGCGTTCCCCGGTAATCGATCAGGTATCGGCTGTTGACCCACTTTTCCGTCATCAGCTTGACCCGCGATAACTCCACTGGAGAGACCTGCTCTCCCGTCATCTTGCAGGGCCAGTAGATCGTGAGGGTGTAATGCTCCAGCGGATCATCCCACTGGACTGGCGCCCAGTCCAGCGCCGCCAAGGCGCCGAACTCCGACGACGTGGTGGCAGCCAGATTCCCCGATGCCACAAGATCCGTGGCGTACGTCAGAACATAGATAACGACCCCCTCGCTTGCCGCCTCACCCTGGGCCAGGACCACGTCCAGTTTCCGATGCCCGACTTCCCAAATATCCAGGTTTACTCGCCGACCACCAACCAGAGCATAGCATTGGCTGCGATCGAAGTTCGCCTCGCCGGTATAACCTTCGAAATAGAAACCGTGAAGCGCAAAACCTCGGGGCTCGATGGCAACCTTGTAGACAACGGTGGCTTTGCCGTCCGGACGGAGCGAAAGGTCGGTCTCGACAAACTTCCAATGCACCGCCCCGCAGGCCGACAACGACAGAACGCACGAGAGAAAAATATACAGGATGAGTCTCACAACAACAGCTTACACGATACATTCGACGATTTCAAGGATGGCGACTGGTCCTCAATTGGATGATTTCGGGCGCCACAGATTGCGAAAGCAGGGAACAAAGACAATTTTCCCCAGTCTAATCCTGTACTATCGCTTGAGAGAACCAGAACAGGGTGAAGGCATATGAAGAGGACAAACCGATGAACGGTATGTTCGAGCATCTGAGCGGACCGGAGACCTTCTACCTGATCTGAGCGATATTCGGTGGAGCCGTGTTCATTATCCGCACCATTCTTCAGTCTCTAGGGTTCCACCACGAGGGCATAGACGGCGGGAGCATGGATCTTTCTCATACCGACGCCATCGGCACGGCGGAAGCCAACCGGGTGAAGGAGATCCGCGCGGCGGAGAATACGGCCGAAGCGGAGAAAGGCAAAAGGAAAGCGGAAGCGGACCGCCGTGTATTCATTCAGGGCCAAGAAACGCAAGTCGTAATCGGCGAGAACCAGTCGAAGGCACAGATCGCCAACGCGGAAGCAGAACTGGCGATCAAACAGGCAGACGCCGTCACAGAAGCTGCCGAATCCGTGACCAGAGAATCGGAGCTGAACGTATGAACGCCGCTCACGAGCATACGGTCGAGAAAGAGAGGCGATCCCTTTGTCCATCGAGCCATGGTGACATGTCCTGCAGCCGCTCCGTCCATAACCAGCACGATGACATTCCTGACCGGCTTGGGCGGCTGATCTGCAGCCAGCACTGTCGAAAAAGAAACGATCAGCAGCACAAACCATGATATGCTCATCCGATAAATCAAACGTCCGTCCATAGTGGATTACCTCTCCAAAGAAACACCTGCATTCTACCAGTGGACTGTAAATCATATATGAGAAAGACGTTTGGCTTAAGTGAGAAGTTGTCACGTGGAAAGACTGCTCGCCCTGTAGCCGCCGTCGCGACAGATGTCTCATATTCGTACTGTAGATGTCTCGTACGTGATCAGCCGATCTTGCCGTGTGCGCGCAGGGACTACCTCTCGGCGCCGGAAGCACTTCTGACCTTTCCGTTTGACTTGGCCAACAATTCTCAATAGCATAATGGAGGCAGTTAAGCCCCTGACTGATAAAGAGTGGCGCCTGTAGCTCAGCTGGATAGAGCAACGGATTTCTAATCCGTAGGTCGCAGGTTCGAATCCTGCC
>CAZLZE010000185.1:0-2372 GCA_964563935.1 uncultured Phycisphaerae bacterium
GTCGCCGGCGACTCGTTTTCGGTAGTCGTCGAGTTCCTTATGGTCGTGTTCATGTTCGTGGTTGCTGCACTTGCTCCGTCGGTACATGTCCTCGAGATGGGCCTGGGCGTATTCTTTTTCCTTTTCGTGGATGTACCACTTGGCGTGGTCATAGGCTTCCAGGGCGCCCCGATGGGCGGAGCGAAAGGTGGTCAGAAAGACGGCGGTGATATCTTTGTTGTGGATTCCTGCTCGCTCAAACAACCTGGCATTGAGTACCTGGGGAGGAAGTGCCGGGTCCACCAGGATCCGCTTTTCACCGGAAACGACGAGCGTCGTTGTCGCATGGGGCGTGCGGACGGCCTCCTTTTCGCCCCAGAAGAAATTCTTGCTTAACGTTCCTATACTGATAACTTTGTATTCCACGGTCATGGTGTAATTATTCCTTTGACCCCTTTAAAAATGTGTAGTATATTACCAACGAATGTCGATTGTAATTGGAACGGTTGCCTTCGGCAAGAGGAGTATGAATTATGAAGACGAATTTGATGCCACGGTGGTTGAGGGTGACCTCGCACATCATGCTGGCTGTTCCGGTTGTTGGATTTGTCACTCAGGCGCTTGGCTCGGACTACTTCAAGCAGTACCTGGCCGACGTGTTCATCAGCATCATCGGGTCGTTCGGGACGGCGCTGATCCATACAGCCGTTCAGGCGCTTCTCTACGGCGGCGCATAATTTCGTCCGATCGTCTGAGATTTGTGGTTTAGATGCAGAAGACGAACCCGCGGCTTCGTTTCGTCGTTCAAGAGCACCACGAGGGGGGCGGTGTACATTGGGATTTAATGCTGCATCGGCCCGATGATTCCGCGAATTCGGAGGATCAAGATTACAGGATTCTTGCCACATGGCGACTTGGGATTTTTCCGATTCCCTGTCCGCTTTCCGATCCCGTTCCCCTTACGTCTCTGCCCGATCATCGCCGGGCGTATCTGACCTATGAAGGGTCGATCAGTGGCGGCCGCGGCTGGTGCCGAATTGTCGATCGCGGCGAATATGAGCTGTTGGACTACCGAGCCGATCTGTTTCGCGTGTGTTTTGGCGGACATTTGCTTGTGGGGAGCTTTATCCTGAAAAAAATCCAGGAGCCCGACCGGTGGGTGCTGGCAAATCCGTAGTTGATCGATTACACTTCGACAGATTAGAATTCAGGATCAGGAAAGCCGGAAGGTAGGTTAATTCATGCTGAAACAACTGTTCGAGAAGCAGGCGGAGTTGAATAGTCGGTTCGGGTTTGACGCCAAGAAGATGCGGGAGAATTTCGATCCGATGGAGGCGGGCAAGTGGATCAATAATTACCTCATGGCTATGAGTAACGAGCTTGAGGAGCTCCGCAATTGCACGTACTGGAAGCACTGGTGCAAGGAAGCGAAGGAGGGTCGGCGGTTTGAGGTGCACGATCTTCAGAACGCCCGCGTTGAAGTCATCGATATGCTATTTTTCTGGTTGTCGCTGGCCCTTTGCCTGGGTCTGACGGCTGAGGATGTGTTCAATCTGTATATGCAGAAATTGGGCGTGAATCATGCCCGGCAGGACAACGGCTATTCGATGACCAACAAGACGGAAGACGACAACAAGAATATCAAACTCTGAGAACCTAAGGTGATGATGTGCCAATCACATGTTTCTCGCCTTCAGGGATAGAGGAAGTGGAGCCAGTCCTTGCCGATGGCGGAATCAGGCAGTTCGACGTCCCACCCGGTCTGATCGAGCACCCATTGAGTGTAGGTGTTGCAGTTTGGTCCCAGCAGACTGAAGGTGTCTTTGTACGGATAGGCGGATGACTGGGTTCTTATGAATTCCGCCACCTTTTCCGCTTCCGGACCCGTGGTCTCAGCGATCAGAAAGACTCCGCCGCCAAGATCCGTAATCGGGGGCCAGTAGTCTCTCCAAATATCGCCATGGGGTGACTGGAAATCAGGCCACAATTCCCACCGCTCTATCGTGGGCGAATTGTTGTCCTTAATTATGAACCACGGGTGGATAGCGGTCTGGCCGACACCCAGCCAACCGCTCGCGTAGATGCGCACAAAGCCCTGGTCCTCCTGGGCCTTGGCCGAGAGGTCATCCATCGCCTCCTGATCGATCTGCGGGAACTGCATACCGCAACCGGTCATGGTGAGCACACTGAGAAAAATAAAAAATCGGTGACGTCTGATCCACATGATTCTGGCTGCCATGCACTTGACATGACCTTGTTTTTACGTGTGATTATAACAGATTCGTGGTATAATTTCAGCCATCAAGGGGTGTGACTTTACCTTTCGTGTTTGGGGGGCGAACAATGAGCGTGGGAACTGTGGGGGTGGTTTTACTTTTGTCGGTGACTTCAAG
>CAZLZE010000186.1:0-1742 GCA_964563935.1 uncultured Phycisphaerae bacterium
CCAGCCACATCATCGGGTCCGCGGTCGACCAGAAGACTTGTCATCTTCCGAACCATTTCCGCATCGACCCGATTCGCGGGGTTCAGACTGAGGATTCCGGCAATTCCACACATATTTGATCCCTGCAGCGCAGTGTTTCGCTCCTGAGACATGGTATCTCCCCCACCGCGGTTTGGCAAACGGGAAAACTTAGCGGCCACATCTCCTATATTACCACGAAAATTCTCCAAATCGCCCTTGCTTCCTATTGTAAACTTAAATAGTGGCTGCTGCCGGAGAGTAAACTATGTTCTCGGACGTATTCAAATTCTTCGTTTTTGCGACGCTCTTCGTGCTGGTCTTTTTTTACTTCATGAATTTCGTATTCAGTTAAGTTTTTTTGAAGCACGACGAACTCCGGGGGATCTCGTCGTCCCAGAATCTTGAGTGGCCGATAATATGCGGCCTGCAACCCTCCTGAGAGGCCCCTTCCGGAAATCAGCCTCACTGTTCATGTTCTCGCCCCCGACACTGTTCAGTTCCGTATGCGATAATTCAAGTGGCTCTTCATTTGGAACGATCTTTAAGACGGATTTGGCATCTTGGTATATGGGTCGCGGGCAACGACGAGTAACCACCTTGTATAACACCAGAGAATATGCGCGCTGCGCAAACTCATCCGAAGACAATGTGTCGTGGGTTGTATCAGAAAGGAGACAGTCACATGAGGAACATGAAACTCGGAACCAAAATGGCTGGCGGATTTGGGTCCCTGATTCTCATTACGGGAATTCTCGGATACCTGCAGTGGAGTTCTCTGTCAAGCATATCCCGGAACCTGGGATCATCCGAGAAGGGAATCACCTGCCTGGAGAAGTTGAACGGGTGCGCGGTGTACCGTCGCGACTTCCAGATTCGGGGGAACACACCTTATGCCGGGGAGACCAAGACGCCGGTCGACAAGTGGCGAGCGGCGTATGATGAGCTTGTGCCTGAATTGAAGTCGCTGGGCAACTCGTCCGACCTTCGTGCGGAAGATCGAGAGACCATCCGAATGGCCCTGTCAATCGGCGAGTCCTACAAGGAGGCATTCGAGAACAATGTGCGGGCGGAGGCCCTGAAAGAAGAGGCGGTGGGCGTGTGGGTAAGCACGGGGAAAAAGACGCTCGACAGCATCAACGGGATTATCAAGGACGTTATCACTCCGGCCCGCAATGCGGCGATGAAGACAGGCAACGCCGGCGATATCGGCAAGTGGTCGACGATCGCCCTGCAGCTGGATGAGGACGTCCTTCAGCCTTTCATTACGCTCCGGCTGGTGGGAACACAGTTTCTCCGGACCAGTACTCAACAGCTCTGGGAAAACTTCAACACGCAGTTGCAAGCGGTCAGATCAGGAAACGCCAAATGGGCAACCCTGGTCAAGGGCGACGCCAAGCTGGAAGAGGTGACGCGTCAGATCAGCAGTTTCATGGACGACTACGAGCGGGCAGGGCAGCAGTATTACAAAGGCGTACAGGACAACCGCACCTGGGAAGCCAAGATGGCGGACTCCGGGAGCAAGCTGACCGAGAAGATCGGAATCATCCAGAAATCGCTCCGCGACGAAGTCACGGCGATCATGAGCCGGTCGAGCGTTGTGGCACTGATCGTGAGCATATCCGGTATCGCGCTGGGTATCATACTGGCATTCCTTATCACCCGCGGTATCACCCGTCCGATCAATCGGATCATCTCGGAGATGACGAGCGGTGCGGAGCAGG